>CAYZZY010000210.1:0-4069 GCA_964482745.1 uncultured bacterium | reverse complement strand
GTGGCGGGCAAGGTTGTCGAGATCCTCGCCGAGAATGAAACCCCGGTGGGGGATGAAGATCTGATGTTCATTATTGAAACCGGATAAATCGCATTTCTATGGGGTGTCAAAATGGACTTTGCATTCACGCAAGAAGAGCTGGACTTCCGCAAGGAAGTCGAGGAATTTGTCAAACGCGAGCTGCCGCCGGATTGGGATGACCAGGTGGTAAACTGGCCTGGGGCGTACGGAACCATTCCCACCTTCGAACCGCAATTTCAGGAGGTCACAAAGAAGTTCAAGCACAAGCTGGGCGAAAAAGGCTGGAACCGGCTGGCCTGGCCCGAGGAGTACGGCGGCGAGGGATCGGTGATGAAGGCCTCCATTGTCGGGGATGTGCTTTCGTACTATCGTGCGCCGGCGGGCGGAGTGGCAACATCTATCGCCGCGCCTACCCTGCTCCTGGTCGGAAGCGAAGACCTCAAGAAAGAGTTCCTGCCCAAGATCGGGACGGGCGAGGCCGATTTCTGGCTGGCCTACAGCGAGCCCAACGCCGGGTCCGACCTGGCCTCGCTTCAGACCACGGCCGTGGCGGACGGTGACGACTTCATCATCAACGGCCAGAAAATCTGGAGCAGCGGGGCCCACATGAGCGAATACGGGTGGGCGCTGGTCAAGACCGATCCGGACGCTCGCCCTCACAAGAGCGCCACCTTGATCATCATCCCCAACGACAGCCCCGGGATTACCATCAGGCCCATCATCAACATCTGCGGCAATCATTCTTTCAACGAAGTCTTCTTCGACGACGTCCGGGTTTCCAGGAAGTACGTTGTCGGTGAAGTGAACCGGGGCTTTTACAACGTCATGCTGGCCCTGCAGTTCGAGAGACTGACCATCGGATCGGGCTCTTTCCGGAGAGTGCTCGATGATCTCGTCCAGTACGCCAAAGAGACCGTTCGCCAGGGCCGTCCCCTGTCCGAAAACCCCGGGGTGAGAAGGAAACTCGCGGCTGTCGCAATCGAAATCGAGGTCTTCGAAAACCTTTACTGGCTATCGGTCTGCATGCTGAGGGATGGACGCGTCCCCGAACTCGAGGCCTCGGCCCTCAAGCTCGTGTTCACCGAGTTGAGCGTCAAGCTGGCCAACACGGCCGTCGACATCCTCGGACCGTACGGGCTGTTGGATAAAGGTTCCAAGTGGGCCCCGTTCGACGGGCGCGTGGGCCTGGGGTACCTGGACTCGATCTCCGGCCCCATCGGCGCCGGCACCTCCGAGATACAAAAGAGCATTCTGGCAACCAGAGGGCTTGGACTGCCCCGGGAAAGATAAGAAAGGGAGGCGCATCGTGGATTTCGAACTGAATGAAGATCAACGGATGCTGCAAAAAGCCGCCCGTGACTTTTTGAAAGATCATTGCCCGAAGGAACTGGTCCGGGACCTGAACGACAGCGAGGAGGGGCATTCGCCCGAACTGTGGAGCAAGATGGCGGAGTTGGGCTGGATGGGCCTGCTCCTGCCCGAGGAATACGGCGGCATCGGATGGTCGTTCGTGGAGATGGCAGTTTTGATGGAAGAGATGGGATACAATATCTGTCCCGGCCCTTTCATTTCTACGACCATCCTGGGGAGCCTTCCTTTGCTCATGGCGGGCAGTGAGGACCAGAAAAAGGAATTTCTGCCGCGGGTGGCCGAGGGCGATTTGATACTGACAATGGCGTTGATTGAGTCCGACGGCGTGCTCGATCCGTCGACACTACACCTCGAGGCCGCGCGGGAAGGAGACGGCTGGGTCCTGAACGGGACCAAGCTGTTCGTGCCCGACGCGCAGGTTGCCGATTTCATCCTGTGCGTTGCCAGGACCGATACGAAGTCGGACGGCGAGGCCGGCCTGACCCTTTTCCTCGTGGATGCGAAAAGCGCGGGAGTGAACATTACTCCGTTGAAAACCATCTCCAGGGAAAAACAGTGCGAGGTCGCTTTCGACAAGGTCAGTCTGGATGACGGCAGCGTGGTCGGTCCCGTGGGCGGGGCCTGGCCGACCGTCAAGGCAGTGCTGGACCGGGCCGCCGTGGCGCGTTCCGCCGAAACCGTGGGCGCGATGAGGGCCGCTCTGGATATGTCCGTGGCGTACGCCCAGGACAGGGTCCAGTTCGGACGGCCCATCGGCAGCTACCAGGCCATTCAACACTACCTGGCCGACATGTGGGTCGATATTCTCGGGACCCGCACTCTGGTCATGAAAGCCGCGTGGAAACTGGGAACCGATCAGCCGGCCGACCGGGAGGTGGGCATGGCAAAGGCGCGCGCTGGAGAAATGGGCCGCAAGGCGACCACGGTTGGGCACCGCATCTTCGGGGCTATCGGTTTCACGATGGAACACGATCTGCACCTGTACCATCGCCGTACCGTTGCCGGCGACCTGGCATTTGGCGACTCGGACTATCATCACGAACAGGTTGCCAAAAGCCTGGGGTTGTGATAGAGCGGTCACCATTAACAAAGAGGGACTGTTGGGCACGGCTCGCCGTGCCCCTACACATGACGAACAAATAAGACATAGAATTTTTTTGAAACGGTGCCATGTGTGACGCTCCATTTGAACATAAAACAGTGCGAGGATAGGAATCGATGTTTTCCAAGATATTGATAGCCAACCGGGGCGAGATCGCCCTCAGGGTCGTCCGCGCGGTAAAAGAGCTGGGCATACAGAGTGTGGCCGTCTATTCCGAGGCAGACAAGGACAGCCTGCATGTCCATCGCGCCGACGAGAGCGTCTGCATCGGCCCGCCCATGAGCGCCAAGAGTTATCTGAACATTGACGCCATCATCGAGGCGGCAAAAAGCACACGCGCCGAAGCGGTGCATCCCGGCTACGGCTACCTGGCCGAAAACGGGGACTTCGCGCGCGCCTGCAAGGACGCCGGGTTGATCTTCATCGGGCCGACACCGGAAAATCTGGACCTGGCCGGCGACAAGATCAAGGCCAAGACGATCATCAGCACTGCCGGCGTACCCATCGTTCCGTCGAGTCCCGATGGAGTGGGATCGATTGATGAGGCGGTCGCCTTTGCCTCCGAGATCGGCTATCCGGTGATGGTCAAAGCCTCGGCCGGCGGCGGCGGGCGTGGTATTCGCATCTGCCCGGATGAAGAGACGCTGAGGGAGGAGTTTGTCGTGGCCAGGGCGGAAGTGAAAGCGGCGTTCGGCGATGACTCGCTGTATATTGAAAAGTGCCTGGTGGACCCGCGGCATATCGAGTTTCAGGTGCTGGCCGATAAGTTTGGTAACGTTATCCATCTGGGTGAACGCGAGTGCTCGATCCAGCGGCGCTTTCAGAAATTGATCGAAGAAGCGCCCTCCCCTGTCATGACACCGGATCTGCGGCAAGCAATGGGAGAGGCCGCAATCAAAGCGGCCAAAGCCGTGGACTATTTCAATGCAGGGACGGTTGAATTCCTGTTCGACCGGGAAGGCGCCTTCTATTTCATGGAGATCAACGCCCGTATCCAGGTGGAACATCCGGTCACCGAGATGGTCACCGGTGTGGACCTGGTAAAGGAACAGATCCGGCTGGCCAATGGCGGCAAGCTGAACTACAGCTTCGATGACATCGAGCTGAAAGGCTGGGCCATCGAGTGCCGCATCAACGCCGAGAACCCTGCCTTCAACTTCGCGCCTTCGCCGGGCGTCATCAAAGAATACAGCCCTCCCAGTGGTGACGGTGTCAGGCTGGACACGCATCTTTATGAGGGATACGAGTTGCCGATATATTATGACTCGCTTGTGGCCAAGCTCATCGGGTTTGGGCAGACGAGAGAAGCGGCCATTTGCGTTTTGAAAAAAGCTCTTCAGGAGTTCATCATCAAGCCGATAAAAACGACCATCCCTCTCTATCTGGAGATCGTCGACGATCCAGCGTTCCTTGCAGGAGATATCCATACCGGCTACATCAAGAAGTTCGTTCCGGATGACGACGATGACGATGATGATGATGACGATGAGTGAGGGGCACAGCATAGCCACAGCCAAAAATGCCGGGGACAGTCCCGAATCTACGAGTCACGCCGAGGCGTGACTCCGTAATTCC
>CAYZZY010000209.1:0-4100 GCA_964482745.1 uncultured bacterium | reverse complement strand
TCCCGCGACCGGACTTTCACCGGCTAGAAACGCGGCCCTATGGACTGCGAACGAAGGCACCAAGACACAAAGAAAGACATGGATTCCCGCGGGAATGACAGAAAAGGGCTGAGGAATGAAATTGAGACATGCTTGACAGAGCAGGTGAAGATAGTTAATATAATGAAGGCTGTTCATTGCCGTTGTGCAGGTCATAATTCTATGCCCCGCCAATGGTGGACATGACGCTAAATCGCAGGAACTCAATATATTATGGTAATGCGCACGACGTGCTTTGCGGCGTTGCATCCAAAAGTCCAGGGAGGTCTGCAACAGTTTTTTCTGTTAAAATCATGGGGAACATGGTAGAATCCCTAGATATCATATCGGAATAGTAGAAAAACAATTGGCAGGGTCCGAAAGGATGAGGTTTCAATGTCAAATTTTAGATTTACACGGCGTGATTTTCTCAAGATTTCAGGATTGACGACGCTGGCGCTATCGGTCGATTCGCTCGGCTTCCTTGGGGGAACGGCGCATGCCACCGAGAAGATATTCCAGAAATGGGAATACAAGAACTGGGAAGATCTGCACAGGGAGGAATGGTCCTGGGACAAGGTGACATTCGGAACCCATCTGGTGGATTGTTATCCGGGCAACTGCTCCTGGCGCGTGTATACCAAGGACGGCGTTGTCTGGCGAGAGGAACAGACCGGGAAATACCCTATGATCGATTCCACGGGCCCCGACTGGAATCCTCGCGGTTGCCAAAAAGGCTGCTCTTACAGCAACATGATGTACAATCCCGACCGCGTGAAGTATCCGATGAAGCGTGTCGGCGAACGTGGCGAGGGCAAGTGGAAACGCATTTCGTGGGATGAGGCCATCGACGAAGTCTCCAACCATCTGCTCGATGCCATCGAGACCGAGGGGCCCGAGTCGATCGTCTTCGAACCCGGCCCCGGCAACGGCGGCTGGATACATCTGCTGACGGGTTTCCGTCTTTTCGGCAGTCTCGGCGCGACTGAACTTGACATCGACTCTACCATCGGCGACTTCTATAAAGGGATGTACGAGACATTCGGCAAGTTCCAGTTCTGCCACTCGTGCGATGGATGGTTCTTCGGAAAGCTTATCCTCATCTGGCACAGGAACCCCGTGTACACGACGATTCCGTCGTTCCACTTCGTCACCGAGGCCAGATACAACGGCTCCGAGGTGATAACGATAGCGCCCGACTACTCGCCCTCCAGCATCCACTCGGACGAATGGATTCCTGTGCAAATGGGCACAGACGCGGCGTTCGCGCTCGGTGTGGCGCAGGAGCTGATATCGAGGGGGACCTACGACAAGAGCTTCATCAAAGAGCAGACCGATTTCCCGCTGCTCGTCAGGACCGACACGGGCAGGTTCCTGCGCGAGCCCGACATGGAGATATTCGGCCCCGAGGATCAGCTCTACTTCTGGGATCCGGCGACAAACGCTCCAATGAAGGCGCCACGCGGCACGCTCGAGCTTCCGTGCGATCCCGCCCTCGAAGGCACATTTACCGTGACGCTGAGGGACGGCAGCAGCGTAGAAGTGCGGCCCAGCTTCGATATATTCAAAGAGATGCTCGACAAAGAATACACACCCGAGCAGGCCTCGAAAGTATGCGGCGCCCCCCCCGACACGATCCGGCGTCTCGCCAAGAAGGCATGGAAGGCACGCGGCCACGTGTTCATCAGCAACGGCGCTAACACTCCCAAATACTATCACGGCGACCTGATGGAGCGCGCGATGTGTCTCCTGCTGGCGCTCACCGGCAGCATCGGCAACAAAGGCAGCGGGATCGAAGGCTGGAACGAGTCGCTCTTTGACGGCGCGACCGCGTTGATGGTCCGTGAAAAGAAAGGATTGAGTTCGCTCCTTCAATACGGTGAGGCGCAACTGGACAAGTTCATACTCAAGGCGAAAGACTCCGAGATTACTGAAGAGATCCTCCGGAGGGAGATGGAACGGGCCGCCAACAAGGAGCGCATGGGCATGGTTCCGCCGGCGTTCCTTTACTACTTCCATTCCGGCTATCGCCAGACCTGGGACAACAAGGACTGGCACTGCCCCACCATGAAGCGGGACTTTAACGAATACATGACCGAGGCAATGGACAAAGGGTGGTACGACGGCGTCATTCGTCCCGCGCCCGACCAAAAACCGCAGGTCTACGCCTTCTGCGGCACGAGCCCGGCCCGCAAGAATCGCGGTTGGTGGAACAACATCTATCCCACTCTTTGGAAGCAATACAAATTCATTTTCGGAGTCGAGGTCCGCTGGAGCGCCACGGCGCTGATGTCCGACATGGTGCTGCCGGGCGCCGGATTTTACGAAAAAACCGACACCCGCTTCCCCACCCCGCACGTGCCGTGGCTGACGCTGACCGAAAGGGCCGTCTCGCCGCCCGGCGAAGCCACGGAAGAATGGGAGATATGGAGAAGGCTGGCGGTTCGAATAGCCGCGCTGGCCGAAAAGAGAGGGCTCACGAACTACAAAACACGCAACGGGGTCAAGCACGACCTCTCGGAACTGGTCGAATACCAGACGCTGGGTCGTGACAACGCCGACAAGACCATGGACGACGCGCTCAAGCTCAGCGCCATGCTCGGTTCCCTGCCGGAGGGAACAAACCTGGAGAAGTTTCGCAAGGAAGGTATCGTGCGCTTCACGAAGATCGCAAAGCTCGATGTGATCGCCCAGCACCTTGCGACTGACATAAAACCGGACGAACCGATCGTGCCACTCACTTACCATACAGGCCCGAAGAAGATCCCCTACCCTACCTACAATCGACGCATCCAGTTCTACATCGATCACGACTGGTTCCTCGAGGCGGGCGAAGGGCACCCCGTGCACAAGGATCCTCCACAGACTGGAGGCGACTACCCACTGCGTCTTACCAGCGGGCACCAGCGGCATACCATCCATTCAATATGGGTCACCGACGACGTACTGGCGAGAACTCATCAGGGACGCCCGACCATGTTCATGAACACCGAAGACGCAAAGAAGCGCGGCATTGAGGACGGCGATCTCGCGCGCGTTTACAACGACTTCGACGAGTTCACAATTCATGTCAAGATCAGTTCGGCGATCCGTTCAGGTAAAGGGCAGCGACCGGGACAAATACTCATCTATCATGCATGGGAGCCCTATCAGTTCGAAAAATGGAAGAGCTACGACTCGGCTATCCCCGGTATGATCAAATGGCTCGATCTGGCGTCGGGATACGGGCACTTGAACTACTACAGGTGGAACTGGTGCACGCAGCCGATCGACCGCGGTGTCACGGTCGAGGTCGAAAAGGCAAAGGCTTAATGTAAAGCGGCATCTTTCGACATTACAATCTTCTTCTTTTCGTCCGGCTCCAGCGGATCCCTGCGACCAGGTGTCTCACGCTTCGGGCCGTCTCCGGTCGCCATGCTTCCGTAAAACATCTGCCAGAGCTTTGATCCATGACGGTTTGGCTTCTTCCCACAGTTGTTTTCAGCCTCACAGGCCATCCTGGAAGCAAACAAGGTCTCTATTGACAACCTTTCACAGGCGAAATAGAATGATGAAAAATAATTTGGCTTTCGTCTCCCGCAGAGAAAGGCAGAGAGAATGAGCACAGAAAAAGAACAGATCGAAGCGCTCAAAAAGGACCTGTTCCTGGCGACGGCAAATCGAGGTCTCGTCTATACCGCGGTCCTGAAGGAGTTGCGAAAGGAACTCGGGGAAGAAAAGGCGAGCGAACTATTCAAGCGCGCGATATACAATCACGGCGTGAACATGGCAAAGATGTTTGAGCCGCCGGGCGCCATCATGGAGTTCAAAGACTGGCTTCTCGACTTCTTTCCCGCAGGGGGCGCTATGAATGATCCCGAGGTCATTCGCTGTGACGAGGACGGGCTCGACGTGAAGGTTCCCCGCTGTCCCCTCAAGGAAGGCTGGCGCATGTTCGGCCTCAGCAACGAGGAAGTTGCTGACATGTGCCTGCACGCCGACTCCTTTGACCACGGGTTTTTCGGAAGTTTTTTTGATTACACCATGGATCTCTGGGCAGACCAGCCGGACGACGCCTGTATCCTTCGTTTTCGGCCCAAGAA
>CAYZZY010000208.1:0-4104 GCA_964482745.1 uncultured bacterium | reverse complement strand
AGCCTTATCAAGGCCGTCCAACCCGATGTGCTCGTGAAGGGCGCCGACTATACAAAAGACACCGTGGTCGGCTGCGACTTTGTCGAATCATACGGCGGCCGCGTGGAGCTTGCGCCGATTATCGAAGGCGTCTCAAGTTCAGACATCATCTCCAGGATAGCGAACAGTGAAAACAAGAAGTGACGAACACCAACTCGTGCGATAAACAATCAAAGAAACCTGCAAAGAATGGCAAAGAACATCGCGGTATTTCTTGATCGGGACGGCACGCTGAACGAAGAGCGCGGCTACCTCAATCACGTCGATCGGATGGAACTGATAGACGGGGCGGCCGAGGCTGTCGCGTTGCTCCGCAGTCACGGATTGAAAACAATCGTTGTGACGAACCAGGCGGGCGTCGCACGAGGCTATTACCCCGAGAAGCAGATACTGCTGCTCCATGAAAAACTGGAGAGACTCCTGCGGGAGGGCGGCGCGGAACTGGATGCAATATATTACTGTCCGCATCATCCGGATGTGGGCGAGCCACCGTACAGGAGAGATTGTGATTGCCGCAAGCCCAAGCTCGGGATGATCCAGGCCGCAGAGAAGGATCTCAACGTGGATGCGAAACGTTCGTACATGGTCGGCGATAAACTCAGTGACGTGGAATTCGGGAAAAGGGCCGGATGCACGTCGATATTGGTGCTCACCGGCTACGGCAAAGGCGATCTGGAATATAATCGCGAAAAATATGATGGCGACCCCGATTATATTGCAGAGGATATCCTGGACGCCGCACAATGGATTGTGAAGGACCTTGAAGGTCAACAACGGAGTTCCGCATGAAGGTCCTGTTTATATATCCGAACATCGACGCACAAATCGGTTTCAACTACGGCATCGCGTTTTTATCCGCATGTCTGAAGGAACACGGGCATGATACGGCGCTTCTCAACATAAACGAACAACTGGGATTCGGATTTGACAAGAACGGGCTGGATCTTTCGGAAATACGGCAGCAAGTCACGGCTATTGACCCCGACCTGATCGGTTTTTCGGTCGTCACAAACCAGTATCGTTTTGCGCGTGAAATCGCTCGGGATATCAAAAGCTATTGTAAGGCGCCTATCGTATGCGGCGGCATTCACCCCACCATGGATCCGGAAGGCGTGCTGGAAGAGGGCTGTTTCGATTACGTATGCGTGGGCGAGGGCGAGCAGGCGATTGTCGAGCTTGCGGATGCGCTGGAAAAGACCGGCTCGACAACCGAAATCGACAACATCTGGTGTAAAGCCAACGGACAGATAATCCGCAATAAGGTTCGCCCGTTCATCCCGCTCGAGTCTCTCCCTCCAAAAGACTATACTATCTTCGATTTTCAGAAAATGATCGACGCGAAGAACGGATGGGTCGGCATTATGAGTTCGAGAGGCTGCCCGTTCAGTTGTTCATATTGTTTCAATCATCGCCTGCGAAAGCTCTACCAGGACGATCTCGGCTGTTCCGCCTCGGAACTCCACTATGTCCGGCGTCATCCGGTCAAAACGGTCGTCGAGGAGTTGGAGTCGCTGCTGTCAACATACAAGAATATCGAGACCATCATTTTCGATGACGACCTGTTCACGATGGACAAGGCTTATCTGCGAGAGTTCTGCAAAGAGTATCGCTCGCGCGTCGGCGTGCCGTTCGTCTGCAATGCCCATGTGAAGGCGTTCGACGAGGAGGCGGCGGGCT
Organism: uncultured bacterium; assembly: GCA_964482745.1. GTDB lineage: Bacteria > Abyssobacteria > SURF-5 > SURF-5 > SURF-5 > CAYZZY01. Next base: position 2,388 of record CAYZZY010000208.1, on the reverse strand, counting down.
ACTTGAAAGAGGCCGGATGCCGCATTCTTAAATTCGGCCTGGAAAGCGGGAGCGAGCGCGTCAGGCGAGAGATATTAAATCGGCGTATGTCAAACAAGGATATTGCGCGGGCATTTTCCATCGCGGAACGTTTCGGCTTTCACTCTTCCGCCTTTGTGATGATCGGTTTTCCATACGAAACCATCGACGAGATATTTGAAACAATAGGCTTACTCGCGCAGATCCGCCCAGGCCGTTTTCGGTGGTCGATCTTTTTCCCCTTCATCAATACGCGAGCCTATGAAATCGCTCGTGATGGAGGCTTTATCGATTTCGACAAACTGGAAAGCCTGACGAACTTCACCGACGAATCGGCGCTGGACTTCGGCCCTGAACATAATGCATTCTTGAGAAGACTGAAGAGTACTTTTCCGTGGCACGTCAATGCCAGAGCGGCACTCCCGAGTTCCGCACTGTATGCCCGGCTTATAGAGCAGGCGGAAAATATTCCCATCGAGAACTGGCCGGACGCGGAGAAAAGCATTGTAAAGCTTGATGAAGAAGTCTCGCGAACGCTCTCACTCTCGCAGGAACAACACTACGGCTATAAATACAACTCATTTACAGCGGTGAGGAGTCATTAATACACCCTCTGTTTACAAACACATTCTTGTCCGGCTCCCCAACTGGGTGGGCGATGTCGTAATGGCGACCCCTGCGCTCCGATGTCTCCGCTCCGCCTTTCCCGATGCACAGATTGATCTGACAATGGTTCCATACGTCCGCAAGCTTGTCGAAGAAGCGCCGTGGTACGACAACATTATTGAATATTCACGCAATAATGAGCACAAGGGCTTGACGGGCCTTTTCCGATATGTTCAGTCTCTCCGAAAAAACCGTTACGACCTCGCCGTGCTCCTGCCGAATTCAATCAGTTCCGCGCTTATCACATTTCTTGCAGGGGCACACCGCCGGATCGGATATGATCGTGACCGACGGGGATTCCTGCTGACCGATCCCGTATCCGCTCCCACGGAAAATGGAGTGTTCGTCCCGCAGCCAATGGTGGAATATTACCTGAAGCTCTGTGAAGCATTGGGCGCACCGGTTGACTCGCGAAAGACCGAACTCTTCGTGGATCCGGAGTCAGAACGCCGGGCGCAAAAACTGTTCAACAAGCATGCTCTCAGGGGAGAGGACATCGTTGTCGCAATCAATCCGGGGGCGGCCTATGGCTCCTCAAAACTGTGGGATACCGCCCGCTTTGCTGAAGTGGCCGACACGCTTGCCGACCGGGAAGGCTGCAAGGTTTTACTGCTGGGCGGACCCGGCGAGAAGCAGATCGTGCAGGAAATCGCGTCGTCGGCACGCTCCAGTCCAGTCGACCTTGCCGAGGAAGATGTTGCGCTTGACACGCTTAAGTCGGTGATCAAACGCTGCGATCTGCTGATAACCGTCGATTCGGGTCCGCGTCATATTGCGGTCGCATTCGACAAACCGGTCGTGGTCTTGATGGGGCCGACGGACCCGCGCTATACGAATTCGAATCTGGAAAAAACCATCGTCCTGAGGGTGGAAGATCTGGACTGCGCTCCATGTCATATCAAGGAGTGCCCGACGGACCATGAATGCATGAACCGCATAACGCCTGACATGGTGATCCATGCGGCGAAAGAACTGCTTCAGAAGCATGTGAAAGGAGCATAGAATGTCTGATACTTCCGGTTCTGATCTGAATCATGAAGCACGGATCGTGCGTATCGAGCTTACGCCTGTCTTCGTACCGTTCCAGGAGATCGTAAAACAGACGATGGAATCGGGCGCCGGAGGCCTCGGCATGGCGATTGCGGCGGAAGAGGCCTGGCTCGGGGGCGATCATGTCATCTGCAAGCTTGTTGCCGACGACGGCACGGTCGGCCTAGGCGAGGCGTTCGTTTGGCTTCCCGAAACCGGCGTTTCTCCGGAACAACTCATCGTGGTTATTCGGGATGCGCTCGGCAGGTACCTGCTCGGGGAATGCCCGTTCAATATCGAGCGAATCCGGCGCCGCATGGAAAACAACGTTACGCGGAGCGAGGTTGCCAAAGGACTGCTCGATATGGCGTGTTACGATCTTATGGGACGCCTCAGCGGCCGACCGGCGTGCGATTTCATGGGCGGACGCACCATTGACAAGATTCCTCTGGCGGCAATGATCCCGCTTATGGACGCGGATTCGATGGTCGCAATGGCGGAGTTTTTCTGCGGGGACGGCATGGGCACGATACGGGTCAAGCTCGGCGTCGGCATAAATGAAGATGCGCACATAATGAGAACGATGCGGGAAACACTGGGCGACACGGTGAGAATGCGGGTCGACTACAACCAAGCATATGCCCCGGCTGACGCGGTGCGCGCGATTAAGGCAAT
>CAYZZY010000207.1:0-4109 GCA_964482745.1 uncultured bacterium | reverse complement strand
GGAGAGGTCGCGTATGATTGCCAATTCTCAGAAGATGGATTGAAGAGGGCAATCGAGATATTGCAGGGCTGTCTTTCAGATATGAATCATGCGTTTACGATTACCCTGTTCCCTGACCCTCACAAACCGCCGTTCGATAATAGGTACTGCGATTATTTCCATGATCGTTTGGTCGTTGATCCAGGAGGGAACATAATCCCGTGCTGTCTTCTTCCCGCCGATCTTCGGCGCCATCTCGGAAACGTCAGAGAGGGTCTGAGCGAGGTATGTTCTGACCAAAGAATACAAGAAGATTGGGTGTTCTCATGGTTGGCCAAAGGGCATGAAGAAATGAGGAGAGAACTGGGCTATGGGAGAGTATCACATAATCTTTGCGCAACATGCATCGATATGTTTCATCGCCTGCACAAGAGACTCGGTTGAGATGAAAAAGGTAGAGAAACATCAGATGCCTTTGCCGAATGAACTGCTTGATAACATAGAAAGGGAATTCGCAAATGGAAGGAAAAGAGATGCTGGCAGAAAGAATGAAACTCCTGGCAGAGCGCAAATGGGACGTCCCTGCCATCAAAAAAAGGTTCGACAGGCTGGTTGAAGAAGGTATCCCGAAAATTCCTCATAAGAAGGATGACTTCACTTCCCGCCGCGATGAGATTCTGGACCTCATCCAACTCCGCGCCGAAGAATATTGCTACCTCACCAGAAACTGCGCCAGGGGTTCCGCTACGGCCCTGTTCGAAACGTTCGGTATCGGTTCCATGGAAATGGTGAAAGGACTGGCGCCGTTTCCGGGTCTGGTTATGACAGGCGGGGCCTGCGGTCCGATAACCGGTGGTCTTATGGCTATCGCTCTATGTTGTTGCGATGACGATTTGACGAATTGGCAGGATGTGAGCCCATACCTGTTGGGTCGAGAGTTCTTGACCCGTTTTGAGGAAGCCTTCGGCTCTATCCTTTGTCCCGGAGTTCAAGAACGCATTCTGGGTAGATATTTTGATCCTTTGGCGAGTTGGGAGAACCAGGAGGAATTCCTCAACTCGGGCGGTCGCGAAAAATGTCCTGTTGCTCCGGGCATGGGAGCAAGATTGGCCGCCGAAATAATTATTGATACTATGGAACAATAAGATTTTCGCCCATTAATGAGGAGGATAGCATGGGAGAACAAAAGACTCACAGACGTTGTTCATTCCTTACTGACTTTCGGTTTCTCATGACCTGATTCTTTGTCTCCCAAAAGTCAAGAATACCGTCCTTCCCAAGAGAAAACTTTACGCACCATTTTCTTATTAACATCTCCTGCAGGTGGTTCTCATTGAGGCAAATGTGCACATACTCGTTGGTTCTTTTTAACGTGTTGCCGATGAAAGAGCCTACTTACCAAAGGGGCAGACCGGGTAGTGGCATTCATCGCAGTTGAGGCACAACCCGCCGTGACCAAGTCGGGCAAGTTCCGGTGCACCGATTTTTTCCCCGGCAAGAACCCGCGGCAAAACAAGGTCGAAGACGGTCGTTTTGTGGTAGAGCGCGCAGGCTGGCACGCCCAGAACAGGAACGGAATCACCTGTTTGACCGTTATCAAGGTACGCGACGAGCATCATCGCTCCAGGCAAGACCGCTGAACCGTAAGAAATGTCTCTGGCGCCCAGTTTCTGGATAGCAAACCTCGTTACATCGTCGGGATCCACAGACATTCCTCCTGTTGTGATGAGGAGATCGGCTCCCGATTCCAGGCACTCTCGGAGTTGCCGCTCGATCTGCTCCCCATCGTCGGGCGCATAGCGAATGGCCAGGACTTCGCCCTGGAACTGTTCCAACTTCTCTCGAATGATCGGTGCGAAGCCATCTTTGATCCTTCCATGGAAGACTTCGTTTCCGGTTATGACGACCCCGGCTCGAGGTTTACGCATTTTCCGGACTTCAACAACCCCGCTCCCGGCAACCGAAACAGCGCGTTCTACCGCAGCTCGTTTGACAACAAGAGGAATAGCGCGAGTGCCCGCAAGCCGTGCGTCCTTTTTCACGACCGTGTTGTCATGTAGTGTCGCGCACATCACATCGCCGATCATGTTGAATCTGGTGAGGGCTTCGACATCCACTTTGAGAAGACCGTCCCACGCAGCCAGCAGGTTGATTCTTCCCTCTTTAGGCTCGCCGTCCGCCACTACGCCCGGCCCCATAAGCGCCGTCGACAGTTCTTGGGCGGCCTGGTCCTCGTGCATTTCATCATCGGAGACAGTCAACACATAAACCTTGTCCTTGCCGAGTCGCTGCAGATGACAGACGTCGTCGGCCCCTATGATATGACCCTTCCTGAAAGCCCTGCCCTTGAACTCTCCCGGACGTATTTCGGTAATATCGTGTGCCAATGGCATCCCAACGGCATCGGTAACAGCTATTGTTCTGAAGGCGCCCCCTGTGGCCTCCCCTGCATTTACCATATCGCCGCTACACATTCTTTCCTCCCTGAATCAAGCCAATTGTCTGAATCCACCAGTCGATGACCTCAACTGAGGTTCGGCATATTTGCATAACCAACTACAAAGAAATTTTCTCTTTGACATCATAGTAGCTCTCGTTCGCGCAGGACCGACAAAGCACTCCTCCACTTCTTCGGACCTCCCTCATATCCTGCACATGCTCGCCGCACTGCTCGCACCGTACTCGACTGAGCGGTCTTCCGGGCATGTCCTCAGGTTTGAGTTCTATTCTCACTTGCATCGCCTCGAAAAGGTCATGTTCCGCCATGACCTTGTATGCTTCAAGTTGTGCTGCGTGCTTGTCGCTGATATCCGGAAAGAGAGCCACAGCCTGCTCGCGTGATTCTTCGCGAGCCAGTATGCGCACTGCCTTTCCAGTGCGCAGGTTCATGAACGTGGCGGCCATTTTCCCGTAGTCCATAAACTTCATCGTCCGCTTCCCCAGGGAGCATCCCGTGACTGACTGAACTGCATCAGTAGCGCACCTGTCCATCTCGACAAATACGATTATGTCCTTTCTCTCTTCACCCTTGGGGTCGGATATGCCCGCCTCGCGCAAACCGGCTATAGACATCCTCACGCCCAGAACTTGTCCGGGACAAAGGTGTCCGTGAATTCTGACCGACTCCTCAAGCAGCGCCTCAAAATCCATCTTGTTCCCTTTCATCAACCTGCCTGCGCTCCGGACCGTTCGTTTTCAAAATCGAAACACGATAGGAATCCCTCGGCCCGCACACTTATGTAAAACGGGCGTCCATGAGATTATCCTGACCACGGCATCCGCAGGCAGACTCGCAATCAGATTCCTTCTTCCTGCAGCGGGTTTTAATCGCGTCTGACGTGTGAGCAGGTACTTACTCCGTGACGGTTGCCCCGGATGCGGTGATTGCCTTGTCAATCTTTCGGCACAGCTTTTTGTACTGCTTCATAAGCTTGAGCGCCGTCGGGGTCAGATTGGTTCCTCCACCGGACTTGCCGCCGCGCTTGGAAGCGATGAGCGAATATCCAAGAAGCCCTTCCATTTCCCTGATCTGAGCCCACGCGCGCCGGTAGGAGATGCCGACTTCATTCGCCGCCGAGTTTATAGACCCCGAGGACTCCACCGCAGCCAGCAACCGGTAACGACCGGGGCCGAGAACAGGTTTCTCGTTTGCCTCACCCCATATCTTGAATCTGAATTTCACGCTATGTCACCCCCGCGTTATTCTATAGTGCATAACGCTGTTTGTCAATTCCCTCTCTGCCAGAGGCACATTTGGTCGCGTACGGAAAGTCTGGAAAATCAGTTGACCCGGCTTTGTTGCTTATGGGCCAGATGTTTAAACCTCGACTTTTCCCGACATCCCGAAGTGTAACGTTCGCCCATTCGATCTTTCAAATATCGCTCTCAGAGAGTCAAGAATTCGTTTTCGATTCTTCACTGATTTTCGCTTGCTTAAGGGCCAATTCTCTGCCTTCAAAAGTGAAGAATTCCACCCTTTCGGAGAGAATTCTTCACCCCTTCCAATTCCTAAGCCGCAGTGGTAAAGCCCCGTTGCTTTCTGATATAGTGGCTTTTCTGAAGGTTATATTAGGAATCCTTGCGCGGACCGCAATCACGCCATGATGCCGATCTTCAGGGCCGGATTCTTA
>CAYZZY010000206.1:0-4214 GCA_964482745.1 uncultured bacterium | reverse complement strand
TTCGGGATTTTGAAAGAGAGCAGTAGAGGGCTTTTGATACGGAGGGGATGATTCATGGCTGATGCAAGCTTTGATGCCGTCATCATCGGCGCGGGCCACAACGGAATGGCGCTCGGATGTTATCTGGCGAAGTGCGGCTGGAGCGTCGGCATATTCGAGAGACGGCATGAGGAGGGCGGCGGCCTCTGCACGGAGGAACTCACGCGGCCGGGCTTCCTGCACAACGTGCATTCGAACTATCACACGCTTGTCGGCGTCTCGCCCGTCTATGACGATCTGAATCTTTTCGATCACGGCTTGAAGTATGCCCATCCTCCCGTGCAGATGGGGAGCGTTTTCAAGGACGGCACCGCGCTCACCATTCACACGGACATGAACAAGACGTATGAATCGATGGCGCGATTCTCGGTAAAGGATGCCGACACGTGGATGCGGCTCTATGAGGAGGTCAAGGGATTTCTCGATCTTCTTGTCGGAACCCTGATGTTTGCACCGCCGATCGAACTGAACGAAATCACGAATGCGCTCTCCGTATGGGGAGTCGAGGATAAGTCGGAGTTCCTGCGGGCGCGTTTGCGCAGCCTGAGCATCAACGATTTTCTGAACCAGCATTTTGAGAACGAAAAGATCAAGACAATGCTGGCGTTTCACGCGTCCGTGTGCGCATACAGCAACGACGTGCGCGGGCTGGCGATTTCGTTTCCTTTGCTTGCGGGCAAGATCGACAACTGGCAGTGCTGTGTCGGGGGCTCGCACAAGCTGGCGCACATGCTCTGGTGGACTTTGCTGGCCGACGGCGGCATCGTGCATCCGGCGGCGCCGGTCGAGAAGATCCTCACGAAGGACGGTCGTGCTATCGGAGTGAAACTGCTGGACGGCTCGGAGATCGAGGCCAAAAAACTGGTTGCGAGCAATGTCGATCTCGAACAGACGTTCCTGAAATTCCTCGATGGAGAGATCACGGACAAGCTTTTCATCGACAACGTGAAGAACTGCAAGCACAAGGACTGGTCGCTGTTCAGCGTCCATCTTGCCATGAACGAGCCGCCAAAGTATACGGCCGCCGAATTCGATCCCGACATCGATCAGGCGTGGGTGATGAATGTAGGGTATGAATCGCTCGCGGATCTGGACAACGATTTCGCGGCGGTCAGGAAAGGCAAACTCACCGACCCGAAACTCAACTGTGCCGTCAACTCGCTGTTCGATCCCACCGATGCGCCTCCAGGCAAATACACCGGACTCATCAGGCAGTTCGCCCCGTTCCAGATCAACGGGAGCGAGGAAGAATGGGAAAAGGTGAAGATGGAGTACTCGGAGCGCTGTATCGATAAGTGGCGCGAGTATGCGCCCAACCTCGATGGCGACGCCATAATCGATTACGCCCCATACACGCCGAAGGAAATCTCCGACAGATTGGTCAGCATGGTGCGCGGCGACTGGATGCTTGGCGATATCGCGCCCGACAACCTGCTTTCCGAGCGGCCTTTCCCGGCCCTGTCGCAGTACAGGACGCCGATCAAGGGATTGTATATGTGCGGCTCGACCCAGCATCCGCACGGATATATCACGTTCGCGCCTGCGTACAATGCACTGCAGGTGATAGCGGACGATTACGACCTGGAAAAGTGGTGGAAACGGATTTGACCGAAAATGACGGTGGATCGTGTAAAGGTGACGCTCAAGGAAGATGGCGAGCCCAGCGGACTGGCCATGATGATGCTCCAGTACTTTGAGCAGAACATCAATGATTTCGACTACAAGAGCGAGCAGGCCTCGAAAATAATGGGAAAAATTGCAGTCGAGGCGGTGGAAGGCGATGTCGGCATTACCCTGCACTTCAATGGAGACCGGATCGAGATTTCGGAAGGCTGTTTTCCGGATGCGAATATGTTCGTGCGCGGCGGCATTTTTGATATCACCGAACTGGCAACGGGCGGATCGGGCGAAGCTTTGAGCAAGATATTCAGCGGCAAGCTGAAGATTGAATCGGCATGGAAGCATCCTTTATTTGCGCTTCGCGTTGCACGGTTCATGAGTCTGCCTGCAGAGATGAGGGTCGGCGATGGGGCCGCCAGTCGCTCAATCGGATGGAAGCTGGCGGCAGGCGCGGGAGCTGCCGGGATACTGGGGCTGGCTGCGTATTTTGTTTTGAGATAACACACCGCCCGGTCAACAGGCGGTGGTCGAGATTTCCGGGACTTGCAAGGAGGGTTTTCAGGCGATGGAAACATATGACGCGATAGTGATAGGTGGCGGTCACAACGGGCTGACACTTGCCGCGTATCTGCAGCGAGCGGGCATGCAGACACTGATCCTTGAGAGACGTCATGAGTGGGGTAGCGGGCTGGCCACAGAGGAGACGACGCTACCGGGCTTTCTGCACAACACGCATGCCCAGTACATGGAGTTCATCGACTATATGCCCTTCTATCATGATTTCGGGCTTGAGCGAATGGGCGCGAAGATGATCTATCCTGTCAACCAGTGCGGCATCACGTTTGCCGACGGGCGTCCTCCGATCATCGTTCACAATCCCGAGCATCTCGATCTCACATACAAGAGCATCGCGCAGTACTCAAAAAGCGACGCCGAGGTTTTCTGTGAACTCAAGCGCAAGACCATGGAGATCGAGCATCTCTTCTGCATGCTCTACTGGAATCCTCCAGCCATGCCTCCCGATAACGCCCTCCGCGGTCCTGACGACCTGACGATTGCGATGCTCAATCACCTGGGTCTCGGCAGGGAGATGCTGAGTAAATCCGTCAGGGCGGTCATCGACGAGACATTCGAGACCCCCGAGTTGAGGATGATGCTGTATCGCCAGGTGCTGGAATGGGGCACTCCGCCGGAATGGCATGCGACCGGTTTTACCTTCATCGCTTCTTTCCTGTGGCTCATCGGTATATGGAAGATGTGCGTCGGCGGAACGCATACATTGAGCCATGCGATGGAGGGCGCGTGCAGGCGCGAGGGGGTCGCCATGCGCGAGAACTCGCACGTGAGAGAGATAACAATAAAGGGAGGCAGGGCCACGGGAGTGGTGCTGGAGGATGGGACAAAATTCAAGGCGAGAAAACTGGTCGCCAGCAACGCGGATCTCAAACAGACATTCTTTGATATGGTCGGCAAAGAAAATATGAGCGACCTATGGGTCAAGCGTGTCAAGAATTTCAGAATCGGTCCCGATCACTGTCTGGGAACGACCTCGTTTGCTCTGAAAGAGGCGCCGGATTACAAGTCGGCGAAGTGGGACCCGAACATCAACAAGACGTTTTATACGATTGTGGGCTATGAAACACCCGACGATATGCTCAACTACATTAGACAGGCCACACAGGGCAAGATTCCGGACCTGCCGGGCGCCGGGACCTGGGTGAACTCACTGTGGGACCCGACACAGGCGCCTCCGGGCAAACATGCACTGACCGGCTGGTTCTTCTTCCCGAAGGCGAGTGAGCTGATGCCGGCCGAGTGGGACGAGGTGCGCTCGACCTACAATGAGAAGTTCCGCAGTCACTGCGAGAAGTATGCCCCCAACATGACCCGCGACAACGTGCTCGCCGACGCGCTCTATACGCCGCTCGATATGGAACAGAAAAATAGGATGATGGAGGGGTGTTTCTCGAACGGCTCACTCGCGGCCGATCAGGCGGGCTGGATGAGGCCGTTCCCTGAGGCATCGCAGTACCGTACGGAAATAGAGGGGCTCTATCTTTGCGGTCCGTACACGCATCCGGCCGGCGGCGTGTTCGCCGCATGCGGGTATAACGCGTTCAAGGTCATAGCGGAGCAGCATGGATTGCCCAAGCTCTGGGAACAGACGGACAGGGGATATTGAGGAGCCGGACCCCGTAGCATGTGGGTCAGCACGGTGAAAATCCCAAATCCCCCTCAATCCTCCCTTTTCCAAAGGGGGAGGATAAGCCTTGGCTTTTAAGCAAGATATAGTTTTTACAATCCAGTGAGGGAACGATTATGGCAGAGATTTATTCGACAGAATGGTATGAGAAGCTGAAGGATCTGGTGAACAGCCGCGAGGACATCTCCGCGCGGGCGCCCCAGGGTCAGTGGCGGATATGTGTCGAAATCAACGGTGATAAGGCTTCGCCGTATGTTCCCGAAGGGCAGGCGAAGTATTTCTATGTCCTGTTCGACAAGGGAAAATGCCAGGAATATAAAGAGCTATCCGAAACGATGGATGGCAAGGGGCT
>CAYZZY010000205.1:0-4224 GCA_964482745.1 uncultured bacterium | reverse complement strand
CCGGGGGAGAAGATTGATGAAAGCAGTGGTGGATGCCCGCAAGATAAAGGGCAAATATAAGATCATAGACCACACGGCCGACATCGGTATCTCGATAGAAGCCGAAACCCTTGCCGAACTGTTTGCCCTGAGCGCGTGTGCGATGTTCGATCTCATGATCGACGTCTCCACCGTGCAACCCGACCGGAAGGCCGAAATCGATTTGCAGGCCGATTCGCTCGAAGAATTATTCGTCACATGGCTGAATGAACTGATCTACAGGGCCGAAGTCAGCGGGATGCTGTTCGGCACGTTCGAGGTGAATTCGATCACCGATCAAACCCTTCAGGGAGCCGCGCGAGGTGAGCCTTATAATGAGAAGGTGCATTCGATTGAAAGACAGGTAAAAGCCGCCACCTATCATGAACTTGAGATTTCACATTCCGCAAAAGGCTGGCGAGCACGAGTAATTTTCGATGTATGAAAGATGCGGGCGCTGACAACATGAGTCAGATCAAAGTAAAAAAAATTAGCGATCATCTCTTTGAGATCGCCAAGACCGGGAGGATGCGCGTTCCTGCCAGAATCTATGCCGATGAAAAGCTGATGAAGCACATTGCAATGGATAAGAGCCTGGAGCAGGCGGCAAATGTCGCCACGCTTCCCGGCATAGTCAGCTATTCGTTGGCCATGCCCGATATCCACTGGGGGTACGGATTCCCGATCGGCGGCGTTGCGGCGACCGATCCCGAAGACGGAGGCGTCATCTCGCCGGGGGGCGTCGGGTACGATATCAACTGCGGAGTCCGGATGATGCGGACGAATCTCTCGATCCAGGACGTCCGCCCGAGACTGCGAGACCTTTTGACGGCGCTGTTCCAGGCGATTCCCACGGGTGTGGGGGCGAAGGGCGCAATCGAGAAAATCAAGGCGTCGGAATTGCGGAAACTGGTTGTCAAAGGATCCCGCTGGGCGGTCGAGAGAGGACTCGGCGAGCCGGGCGATGTCGAGCGCACGGAACAAAATGGCTGTATCGACGGCGCCGATCCTGCCGAGATGAGCGACCGCGCCGTGGAACGCGGACTTGCCCAAGTCGGTACGCTGGGTTCGGGCAATCATTTCCTCGAAATCGGGATGGTCGAGGAAATTTATCATCCCGAAGCCGCGCGCGCATTCGGCCTCGAAGAGGGCGGCGTGACCGTCATGATACATTGCGGCTCGAGAGGGTTGGGCTATCAGGTATGCGACGATTCTTTAAAGGTGATGGGGCGGGCGTCGCAGCGATATGGAATCGAACTTCCCGACAGGCAACTCGCCTGCGCTCCGGTGGATTCGGAAGAGGGGCGTAGCTATATTGCCGCAATGGGGGCGGCGGCGAATTATGCCTGGGCGAACCGGCAGGTAATTATGCATCTCACCCGGGAGACATTCCAAAATACGCTCGGCCTGAGTCCTCGCGACCTGGGCATGCGACTTATATATGATGTCTGTCACAACATTGCAAAATATGAGAAGCATTCTGTTGACGGGAAGGAGCGCATGCTCTGGGTTCATCGAAAGGGAGCCACGAGAGCGTTCCCGCCGGGTCATCCCGATCTTCCATCCGATTATCGGGATATCGGGCAGCCGGTTCTCATTCCCGGCGACATGGGGACAGAGTCGTATCTGTGCGTGGGCACTCAGGTCGCGATGGAGAAGACATTCGGTTCCACCTGCCATGGAGCCGGGAGGATGCTCAGTCGGAAAAAGGCCATGACAGCAGGTAAAGGACGCTCCATACAGAAGGAACTGGAAGCAAAAAATATCATCGTCATGGCGCATGGACGAAGCACATTGGCCGAGGAAATGCCCGAAGCCTACAAAGATGTCAACCGTGTCGTTAACGTGATGCACGAGGCCGGCATCAGCCTCCGAGTGGCCAAACTGAAGCCGGTCGGTGTCATCAAGGGCTGAGGCGGCGCCCTTATCCGCGACTGTGCCCCGGGGGGATGACAGCATGAAAACGATCAATCACTATTCGTTCGGGTCAATCGAGGTGGACGGACACACCTACAGGAATGACATCATTATCTATCCGCAGGCGATACAGTCCGACTGGTGGCGCAAAGAAGGCCACAGGCTCCAGCTTGAAGATATTGAAGGGGTCCTTTCTGACCCTCCTGAAGTGCTTGTCGTGGGACAGGGGGACTCGGGACGGATGGCCGTTGATGCTCGTGTCACCGAGGCGCTCAAGAATCTGAATGTGCAACTCGTTGCAGCGCATACAAAGGCTGCATGCGAGAACTTCAACAAGCTTTCGCAAGAGGGCAAACGCGTCGTGGCCGCCCTGCACCTGACCTGTTGATTCGGGGGAAGACGCCGCGGACGCCGGCGAAGAGTCACTCTTCCCGCTTTTGCCTGATGCAGGAATTCGCTTGAACGAAAAGGAGGGATTGTTGTGAAGGCAACCATCGGGAGCGGTACCGTTGAGATTATGCAGGCCGATATAACGTCGCTCGACGTCGACGCAATCGTTAACGCCGCCAATAATTACCTCGTCCTTGGTTCCGGCGTCGCGGGCGCCATCAGGACAAAGGGTGGGCCCAGCATCCAGGAAGAATGCAACCGTATCGGGCCGATCAAAGTCGGCGAAGCGGCCATAACGGGCGCGGGGAATCTTCTCGCTAAATATGTCATCCATGCGGCCGGCATGGGAGACGAACCCGTTTCCGAACGCTCTGTTCGCGATTCAGTGCGAAACAGTTTTGTCAAAGGAGAAGAGGCCGGGATCAGTTCGATCGCGTTCCCCGCCATAGGTACGGGCATCGGCGGATTTCCGATTGAACGGTGCGCCAAAATCATGATCGAACTTGCCGAGGAACATCTTAAAAAACAAGGCCATACCATCAACTGCATCATCTTCGCGCTTTTCGGAGAATCCGACAAGAGCGTATTCGAGGAAACGCTGTCATCAAGATTAAAGTGAGCTTTTCCAACGTGCCGCACATGTTCTCTCTCACACCTCCCTCACTTATTTCCAGCGGGAAAGCGAGATTCCGCCTGTTCCCCGTCTTGCTGATTGCGTCTCTGCTTCTGGCGGGAGACTTTTTTTCTGCCTCCATCGGTTTCGCGGAGGAACAGGCAGACAAGACCCGCATCCGGCTGTGGCATTCGTGGAGGACCGAACAAAAGGAAATACTCCACACAATCATTGAGGATTTCAATTGCACGCATAGAGATATAGAGGTGGTCACAGAAGCGCCAGGCGCAGCCCGATGGAGAACTTCGGAACAAATGCTCATGGAGTCTGCCTCCGTCGGTCTGCCTGAACTTGCGCTGGTCGAACGCGAGATGATTCCTCTGCTTGCCAATGCCGGAAGAATTCGACCGCTGGATGACTTCCTGGAGGCTTCAACCGGAAATTCGGACATACTGAAACCTGATAACCTGCTGGACTCCGCTCGAGCATATGCCACCTACGACGGCAGTCTTTTTGGTCTTCCGATACGGCTTAATCCATATGTCTTCATTTTCAATCCAAATCTGCTCTCGACAGCGGGATTATCAGAACCGCCGCACGATTGGGAAAGCCTCGCTCGACTTGCCCATGCGGTGAGCGAAGATGGGCCCGACGGTACCGATTCCCGGCGCTGGGCGCTGAGTGTCCGTTCTATGGCCGCGCTTTTCAATATCCTGTGCATACAAAGAGGAGTGGATCTGCTCGATGCAAATAGTGTTGTCAGTCATGAAGATACCATCGCTGAATTTCTGGAGTTCATTCAACGACTTCGCGAGACTCCCGCTCTGTTGCCGCCGCAGTATAAGTTCTGGGACAGCAAATTTCTTGGAGTTGCCGGCGGGAGAGTTCTTTTTCAGGTCGATAATGTCTCAATGCTCAGCCATCTGATCGAAGACTCCTCGATTCCCATCGCCGTCGGGCAGGTTCCCTGTGATTCTGCATCCTCCAGGGCATATCTTTCCGACAGCCCCGTGTTTGTAATGTCCTCAATGAGCGCCGCCGACGATGCGATAGGAAAGTTCCTCGCATTTCTCTATTCACCCGAACGCTATTCCCGTTTTGCGGACCGGCTTCTGTTTGTTCCACCCTTCAAAGATGCAGCTTCCGCCTTGAGAGAAGCATCCCTGCACCGAGAGATATACTCACAGATCGTCCTCGCGGCCGAGAATGCCGTGGCGCATTCGCTTCACGTTCAGAGCGGGACAGCGCTGCCGCATGTCGCTCGCACCGTGGAACAACTCGATGCC
>CAYZZY010000204.1:0-4279 GCA_964482745.1 uncultured bacterium | reverse complement strand
CTGGATTCACGCGACGCCGAGGCCCGCCTCATACAGGCGAAGGAAACCCTCGCGTCCGCCGAAGCCGCGCTCGAGCAGGCGGACCTTGAAGCCTCCCGCATCGGGCGGCTCTTCGAAAAGGAAGCCGCCACAAAACAACAGCAGGAGCAGTCCCGCGCTTCGCTGAAAATGGCAGAGTCCTCCGTCAAGGCGGCAGAGGCAATGGTTCGCGAAGCCGTTGTTGCCCTCTCTTATGCAAAAATCGATTCGCCTATTGCGGGCATTGTGATAGATCGCATGATAGATGCCGGAGACATGGCCGCGCCGGGGAGACCATTGTTGGCCATTTACGATCCCTCTTCTCTCAGGCTGGAGGTTGCGGTCGGCGAGCATCTCAGATCGAACGTGCATCTTGGAAGCGCCGTAAAGGCCTCGGTGGGACATCCCGGGACCGAATTCGAAGGCAGAATCGAAGAGATTGTGCCGGCTTCGGATGTTTCCAGCCGATCATTCCTCGTGCGTGTTTCGGTTCCGGAGACCGGGGCCGTATACCCCGGCATGTACGGCCGAATCTGGTTGCACGTGGGTTCGACCGAAGCCATCCTCATCCCCCCTGAAGCAATACAGCATGTAGGCCAACTGGAAATGGTAACCGTGGTCGAGGATGGTCTCGCGCGCACGCGAGCGGTGAAAATCGGAAAACCATATTCCGGCGGCATCGAAGTCCTCTCCGGACTCGCCGCGGGTGAACTCCTGGCGGTCCCTTAACCCGGTGAAGACACCATTATGAGCGATAACACACGCCAGACCGAACCGGATAAACAGAGAGCATCGATCCTCGGCAAAATAGTCGAAAAATTCCTCACCGGCAACCTTTCGATAATGCTGATAATCATCTCCATTCTTGCCGGCGCCGCCGCCCTGCTTGTTACCCCCCGGGAGGAGGAACCCCAGATAGTCGTCCCGCTTGCGGACGTCTATGTGTTTTTCCCGGGAGCAAGCGCGGAAGAGGTCGAGCAACTCGTTTCGACACGGCTCGAGAAATTGCTCTGGCAGATTGACGGTGTCGAATATGTGTATTCGATGGCGATGACGGATATGGCGGTCGTCACGGTTCGCTTCTATGTGGGAGAAAATCGCGAAGACAGTCTCATCAAGCTCTACAACAAAATCGAACAGAACAAAGACCTCGTTCCGCCGGGCGTGACCGGATGGTTGGTGAAGCCGGTTGAGATAGATGACGTCCCCATTGTCACGCTCACCTTCTACGGCGAAAAAGCCTCCGACCACGAACTGCGCCGCGTCGCCGAGGAAGTGATCGACCGCCTTCAAAGCGTGAAGAATACGGCGCGCACTTTCGTGGTGGGAGGCAGAGAGCGACAGGTCAGGGTCAACCTGGATATTGAGAAGCTGGCGGCGCGAAGGCTGACGCCCCTCGAGGTCGTGAATTCGATCCGCGCCGCGAACGTCACGCTCACGGCCGGCTCGTTCTCCAGAGGGGACGAGGAGACCATCGTCCAGGGAGGAGTTTTCCTCGCATCCGCCGCCGACGTCGAATCACTCGTGGTCGGCGCATATGATGGAAGGCCGGTTTACCTGAGGGACGTGGCCCAAATAATTGACGGCCCCGCCGAATCCACGGCATATACGAGAATCGGTTTCGGGCCTGCCGCCGATCACAAGGGAATTGCCGAACACCTCAGGAACGCCTCTCTGCCGGCGGTCACGCTCGCCGTCGCAAAAAAGCGTGGCACCAACGCGGTCTGGGTCGCCGATGAGGTGCTGAGTCACATCGAGGAGTTGAAGGGCGATGTCATACCCGACAATATCCACGTACTCGTGACGCGGGACTATGGCGAAACGGCGAATGACAAGGTCAACGAGCTTGTGGAAGGCCTCGCAATCGCAATCGTCACGGTCATTGCACTCGTCGGGCTCATCCTGGGTTGGCGTGAGGGCATCATTATTGCCCTGGCGGTTCCCATCACATTCGCCCTTACCTTGCTTTTCAATTATCTCTTTGGATACACGATTAATCGGGTTACCCTCTTTGCGCTTACCCTCTCGCTGGGTCTCGTCGTCGATGATCCAATCGTTGACGTGGAAAATATCTTTCGCTACTTCAAGATGCGCCTGTATCCTCCGCTGGAGTCGGTCATCGTCGCGGTGAACGAGGTGAGACCTCCGATAATCCTGGCCACCTTGAGTGTCATCGTATCGTTCCTGCCCATGTTTTTCATTACCGGAATGATGGGACCGTACATGCGCCCGATGGCCCTTAACGTACCTCTCGCAATGGTCATGTCGATGGTGGTCGCGTTCACCATTACGCCATGGACAGCCCTTCATGTGCTCAAAGGGGAATACGGCAAAGCGGATGAAGAACCTTTCGACCTTCGCGCGACCACCCTGTATCGAGTGTATAGCGCCCTTGTCGGTCCTTTCCTTCGCTCGCGCATGATGAGTGCGCTGCTCCTTGGAATAGTCGTACTGCTGCTTCTGTTCTCGATTTCACTCGTGTTGTTCAGGAAAGTCCCCCTCAAGATGCTGCCGTTTGACAACAAGAACGAGTTGCAGCTTATCATCGATATGCCCGAAGGCACGACCCTGGAAGGAACGGATAAGGTCGTGAGAGATTATGAGCGTTACCTGCGGTCGGTCGCCGAGATCACCGACTTCGAGAGTTTCGTCGGCGTTTCCTCGCCGATGGATTTCAATGGCATGGTGCGGCACTACTACCAGCGGCAATCGCCCAACCTCGCCGACATCAAGATCAATCTCGTACACAAGAAAAAGCGCAAACAGCAGAGCCACGCGATCGCGCTCAGGCTCAGGCCCGCGCTCCAGGAAATCGCAGACCGGCATGGCGCGCTGCTGAAAATTGTCGAGGCCCCGCCGGGGCCTCCCGTTATCGCTACGCTGGTTGCGGAAGTCTATGCGGAGCCGTCCTCCTCGTATGACGATATCATCGAAGCGGCCTCGATCGTGCGCGAAAGGATGAAAGAGGAATATCGGGTGGTCGATGTCGATGACACGGTCGAGACCGACCAGACACGCTTCACGTTCATCCTCGACAAGGAAAAGGCCAGCCTCAACGGAATCTCAACCGCCGACGTCGCCGGCACGCTTCGGCTCGCCCTTCAGGGTGAGATGACGGGAACGGTCCATATTCCGGCGGAACGAAATCCCCTGCTCATCATGCTTCGCATGTCCAGGACGGAAAGATCGAGCATCGACCAGCTCTCCCGATTGTATGTCAAGGGGGCGACGGGCAACCTTGTGCAATTGTCCAACCTGGGTGATTTTCTCGAAAACAGAATCGACAGGACCATCTATCATAAGAACCTTTCCCGAGTGTCATACGTGTTCGGTGAAGTGGCGGGCCGCAGTCCCGCCGAGGCGATCCTCGACCTGCAGGCTCATTTCAAGAAAAACCCATTGCCGGAGGGCTTCAAGATCGTGTGGAGCGGAGAGGGTGAATGGAAAATCACCGTGGACGTATTTCGGGACCTCGGCATTGCGTTCGGTGCGGCGCTTCTGGGCATTTACATTCTTCTGGTCATTGAAACGCATTCCTTCCTGATGCCCCTGATAATTATGCTGGCCATTCCGCTGACGCTCATCGGCATCATGCCGGGATTCTGGATTCTCAACACGCTGACCGCGGGCAAGGTCGGAGGATTCGACAATCCGGTCTTCTTCACCGCAACCGCTATGATCGGCATGATTGCGCTCGCGGGCATTGTCGTCAGGAATTCGATCATCCTTATCGACTTCATTCACAAGTCGCTCAAGGAAGGAAAGCCGCTCCGGGACGCGCTACTGGAATCGGGCGCCGTGCGTTTCCGGCCGATTCTCCTTACGGCCGGTACGACGCTTCTGGGGAACATCGTCATAACACTCGATCCGATATTCAGCGGACTCGCCTGGGCTGTCATCTTCGGAATATTTGCCTCCACCCCCTTCACCCTTTTCGTCATCCCCGTGGTCTATAATTTGATCTACGGCCACGCCGGCGACAAAGCGGCATAGCCGAAGCCAAAGAATTAACCACTAAGGCACCAAGACACAAAGAAAACCACAAAGAAGAAGGATATAAACCTCGGAGAACACGGAGAAAAACAGGGATCACGAATTACACAAAAAAACGATCAAACCACGGGGATCACGGGGCACACGGGGAAAAGGGCCGAAAAACAGGATCACATAAACAACAAGAATATTTTTGTAGGGGCGGTTCGCGAACCGTCCAAGACCGTCTAACCACAGAGATCTCTGAGAAAAACCATTGGAACCACAG
>CAYZZY010000203.1:0-4312 GCA_964482745.1 uncultured bacterium | reverse complement strand
CTGGTTTTTTCTACATAAGTATACAACACAAGGGACTTTTTGCAAGACCTTATGAACATATGGACCTTTCCGGAATTGAAGGATGCCGTAATCAGGCGGATGCAGCTTTGACCCAGAAAGGCTACGAAGTGAAGACTATCATCATAACTCCTCACCATTCTGAATCCCCAACGGCTGGTTCTTCCAATCGGCGGGAAACGGGTGAAGGTTTGGTTCAGAAACGCTGGTATTCTTCACCACGGCAAGTCAAACTTTCGCCCAAATATTCTTCACTCGCGAAAAGGTGAAAAGTCAAGAATATGCATCAGATTCTTCACCATTCTATTTGAGAGGCAAGAATGTTGGGGCGGGAGAACACACATCCCGGTCATATCACCAGGTATCGATGGATGGCCTTTTCTTGCCTTTGCGTCGTTCAGGCGGCGGCATCGAGCGCAGTCCGCGCATTATCCAACTCCGCGTCTCCATGGGATCGATCACATTGTCGATTTCCAGCATCGAGGCCATGTTGATGGCTTTCCCGTGTTCATAGGCCATAGCAACCATCGATTCGAAGAGGGCCTCGCGGTCTTCAGGATCTTCGACTGTTTCGAGTTCCTTTCTGAAGCCGAGCCGAACAGCGCCCTCCAGCCCCATGCCGCCGAACTCGCCTGTCGGCCAGGACACGATGAAGACCGGGCTGTGAAAACTGCCGCCGACCATGGCTTGCGCGCCGAGACCATATCCTTTGCGCAGTACGATAACGAACCAGGGAACACTGCAACTGGCGCCGGTTACGAACATACGACAAAAATGGCGAACCTGGGCCGTCTTTTCCGCATCCGGCCCGACCATGAATCCGGGCGTGTCGCAAAGGGTCAGGATAGGAATGTCGAAAGCGTCGCAGAGTTGCATAAAGCGAGAGGCTTTGTCGGCCCCATCTGCATCGATCGCTCCTCCAAGATGCATTGGATTGTTTGCGATAACTCCGAACGGTCGTCCCTCGATCCTGATGAGCGCCGTGATAATTCCTATGCCGAACTCCTGCCGCAATTCCAACACGGTTCCTTCGTCGGCAAGCGTATTAATGACTTTGCGGACTTTATAAACCCGCAAACGGTTTTCGGGAATGCTCCGACGCAGCAGGCGCTGGTCCGGGCACTGCCAGTCTGAGATCGGCCCCTGAAAATAGGACAAATATTTTTTGGCCGCCTGCACCCCCTCAGCCTCGTCTTCGACAACTATGTCTACTACTCCATTTGGCGATTGTATATCGATCGGCCCGATATCCTCAGGCTTGCATGCGCCGAGCCCGCCTCCCTCGATCATCGCGGGACCTCCCATGCCGATATTTGAATTCCTGGTGGCAATGATCACGTCGCTGCATCCCAACAGCGCCGCATTGCCGGCAAAGCAGCGACCGGACACGATCCCGACGACAGGGACAAGGCCGCTGAGCTTGGCGTATTGCTTAAAGGTTGTGATGTCGAGTCCGGCAACGGAGACTTCGAGAACATCCACGTCGCCCGGTCGTCCGCCCCCGCCTTCGGCGAACAGAACAAGCGGCAGCCTCCATTGCTCGGCAAGCTGGAGCATTCGGTCTTTTTTCTTGTGATTCATCATGCCCTGGGTTCCGGCCAATACAGTGTAGTCGTAGGCCATCACCATGCAGCGCGCCCGGGATTCGTCGAACAGATCGCCATTGATGGAGCCCACGCCGGCAATGAGACCGTCGGCCGGCGTCGATTTGATCAGGTCGTCCATCGAGCGGCGGCGGCGCTGTGCGGCGAGTGCCATCGAGCCGTATTCTATGAAGCTTCCGTCGTCGACCAGGTCGGCCACGTTTTCGCGAGCGGTCCGGCATCCGATTTTTCGCCGCCGGGCTACCGCATCGGGGCGGGTTTCGTCAAGCCCACTCTCGTGACGCGCCATCACTTCGGCGAGGTCATGCCGAATCTCATCGGGATCAAAATCTTTCTCACGCTCGGCTTCCGGCGCGTCAACATCCATTGGCTCGATAAACATCAACGGTTGCCCTTCAGAGACCGTGTCGCCTTCCGCCACAGGTATAAGGCGCACGATGCCCGTCACCTCTGCCTTAACGGCATGCTGCATCTTCATGGATTCGACGACAACGATCGTTTGGCCTTCATACACCAGGTCACCTTCGGCGGTATCAATTTTAACTATGCCGCCGCGCATGACTGCCCGCACGGCCACCGTATTCTCCGGTCCCTGGTCAACAATGCCACGCGCATCTGCCGGAGCCCAATCGCCGGAGGTTGGAGTCTCCGTTCCACAAAAATACAATTGCCTGTGGTCGGCCTCATTTATTCTGGCAAGGCGCTTAATGTTGTCTTCAATAAAGCTTGTGGTTACCCGATTCGCCGCTACATCCGGATGCTTCAGCAGATTCTGCAAAACGGGGATATTGGTTTTGATGCCTTCAATCCTGAATTCGCACAACGCGCGATAGGCCTTTGCGACGACGTCGGCATAATTTGACGATCGCGAATAACAGACGAGCTTGGCCAGCAAAGAGTCGAAATTCGGGTTTGTCACGTAACCCGGATATGCGAATGTATCGACGCGAACTCCGGGCCCTGAAGGCGTTTCGAATGCGGTAAGCGTTCCGCCGGACGGCCGGACTTCCCCGTTCGTATTCATCTCTTCCATGTTTATGCGCAACTGAATCGCATAGCCATGCGGCGGCGCTATGTCGGCCTGCAGAAGGCCCAGCTCTGCAAGTGAGCGTCCTCCTGCCACCTCGAGTTGCGCTTTCACAAGATCAACACCGGTCAGCTCTTCAGTGACGGTATGTTCGACTTGCAGCCGCGGATTGGTCTCGATATAGAAATAAGCGCCGGCCTCATTCTCAGCATCCTCATCGACGAGAAATTCGAAGGTGCCGAGGCTGCTGTAGCCGACCTCTCCGGCCATCCGAACCGCCGCATCGGTGAGCCGTTCACGCAGCCCTTCCGTAAGCGTGGGACTCGGCGCAATCTCGACCACCTTTTGATTGCGCCGCTGCAGGCTGCATTCTCGCTCCCAAAGATGGGTTGCCTCGCCCGAACCGTCACCGATTACCTGCACTTCAACATGGCGTGCCCGCCGAACGAGGCGCTCAACATAAAGCTCCTCATTCCCAAATGCGGCGCGGGCCTCAGACTGACAGAGACCGAATGCCTCGTCGAGTTCAGACAGATCGGATACGGCTCGCATACCGCGGCCGCCACCGCCCGCGACAGCTTTCAGCATGATCGGCTCGCCCTCACCCAGAGAGGTGAAGAACGCGCGGGCCTCTTGAAGGCTGGTTGGCCTCGACGTGCCCGGTAAGATGGGAACACCGCAACGTTGGGCAAGGTCTCGCGCCTTTGCCTTGTCGCCCAATAGATCGAGTGTTTCCGCCGTCGGTCCGACAAATGTGAACCCTTCCTCAGCGCATCTCCGAGAGAATGCCGCGTTCTCGCTCAGGAAACCATAGCCCGGATGTATCGCGTCACAACCGTGCTCCTTCGCCGCGGTCAGAATTTGCTCGATGTCCAGATAGGCTTCAACGCCTTTTCCAGCGAGTGAATGAGTTTCGTCCGCCATCCGCGTGTGAAGCGAATTTGCATCATCCTCGGAGAATAGCGACACGGTGCGCATATTCAGTTCGGCAGCGGCGCGGAATACACGTACTGCGACTTCCCCTCTATTCGCAACGAGTATTTTCATAGTGGTACTTCCTTTGTATCATAGAAATAAACTGTCCTTCCAAACTTGTGATGGTTACCGCTTCCAGAAGCGGATAAATGGCATTTATTCACTCAAGCGGTTGTATTTTTTCAGTGCTTGCCTGACATCATCATGAGGAAGAGCTTCAACAACCCGGCCGTTAATGCCTTCCATTGTCCTGGCTGAAATCATTGCATTGATGATGGCTTCTTCGGTCGCCTGCACAGTTGCCTCGAAAAGTGGAGTGAAGCGCTGCCTTGGCACAAATGAATGGATCGTTGGTTCTTCCGTGTAACTCTTGACTTTATTGGCGGTGGAGAAAGCGATAAAAATGTCGCCGGATCCGTCAGCCGCGACGCTCCCGGTACGCGCCAGGCCCAATGCCGCGCGTCGTGCCACGCGTTTGAGATGGGTGCCGAGAAGTGGGGCGTCAGTCGCCACGACTATGATGATCGACCCGTCACCGTCTTTCGGTTCGGACGGACCGGATTTTTCCATCAATTCACGACCGACCGGCACACCCGCAATTGTGAGCTGATACTTGCGACCATGGTTCGCCTGAACAAGCACGCCTACGGTGTATCCTCCGTCCTCTTCGGCAAGAACCCGGGACGCC
>CAYZZY010000202.1:0-4341 GCA_964482745.1 uncultured bacterium | reverse complement strand
GCGCCGGGAGTTCTTATTATGTCATGGATTTTTTCTCTATGACCGATGACGGAATTCTTATCACAATCCCTGAGCCCACCTCTATAGTCAACAGTTATGGTTTTATCAAGAATGTTTTGTATCGAAGGTTCAGCATGAGCTTTCGCCAGTACTCACTTGTGATGGATCTGCTCAAGCGTGGAATGAGTCCTGATGGAGATTCAGGTATTGCAGCCATACAGGAACTCATGGGGAAAATGGCGACGATAAGCCCTGACTGCTGGGTCAAAGCGAAATCGATGTTATCGAGTTTTGTGCCCAACATAATTGTGAACATGACGACCTCCGAAGAAGACGCAAGATTGGGGGAAAAACTGAAGACTATCGTCGGGAAATATCTTTCGGTAGATGCCGCGTATCTCGGCCATGTGGCCGAGGATTCGGCCGTACGGGCCTCTGCGAGAAAAATGCTCCCATTCTCTGTCTCAGCGCCGGAGTGCACGGCAACCCTGTGTATTCGAACCATAGTGCGTCGCCTGCTTCAGCCTGTCTCATCTCCCACAAGGCAGGAGTCCACCCCATTAGAAAATGCCGTTGGCTCGATTTGAAAACGGCAGGCCCTCATGCCTATTGAGGATAAAATCGGAAATTTCAGAATAGCCGCGCCTATTGCCAAAGGCGGAATGGGACGGGTGTATCTTGCAAGGGATGAGCGAACAGGTTGCCAGATTGCCATCAAGGTCTTGCCCGAGAACTACCTTGAGGATCGAAAACGCTCACAATATCTGGAACGTGAAGTCAGTATAGCAAAGGAACTCGATCATCCAAATGTGATAGACATCTATGGCCTTTACTTTCAAAATGGAATCGGCTATCTTCTGATGGAATTCATGGACGGCGGCAATCTTCGCCAATACATCAAGATGAAAAGGCTGCGCTTATATGACGCATTGAATTTTATTTTAAAGATCTGTGCCGGGCTCCAACATATCCATCACCACAAGTCCGAAGACGGCCAATTCTGCAGCATTGTTCACAGAGACATTAAGCCGGAAAACATCCTCTTGTCCCGGGATGGAAGCCTTAAAGTAGCCGATTTCGGCATGAGTATGCCCGAGGACTCCCGGCGTCTGCTCGGGGGGAAATCGAATGCAGGTACACTGCTTTACATGTCTCCGGAACAAATGCGCCACAAGTCACTCGATATTCGAACAGATATCTACTCGCTTGGACTTGTTGTGTATGAACTCCTGACCGGGCGGCTGCCGTATGATACGCAGGATAAGGAATTATATATGAAGATGACTGTAACCAGGAAGGTAAAACCGGCTTCTCCATCCCGCATCAACAAGAATATTCCGCCTCAGCTTGACGAAGTTGCACTCCGTGCTCTCGCAAAGCGTCCCGCCGACCGATACCAGACGGTAGCCGAGATGATGCTCGACCTAAACCGGCTCCCCACCGTACTCAAACAGCTATCCTTTTGAATCGACATCGAGATTGCCGTACCCTTCAGCCTGTGTGCGGTCTAAGGTCTCGCAGGGAAAGTTGAATGGTAGTGGTTCCCCTGTAGGTATTGAATTGCGGATTAAACAGGACATCTATGAGGGGGGCGTTGGAGGCAAGGTCCTGATAATCTTCCATCTTGAATCCTATCACGGGAATTGTCTTGCCGCCCTGTCGAACGGCGAATTTCAAATGCCCGCCCCGAACAACCCTCACCGGTCCGAGCACAGAGACCCCGAGCGAGGTAAACATGGGAAGGGGATTCGCATTTCCATAGGGGGCCAGCATCTCGATCTGTTCGATCAATGACTTTGTAATATCCGGAAGCCGAATACTTGCATCGGCTCTGAGAACGGGCTGCAGATCTTCCCCCGCAAGTTGTTCTTTGCATGCCTGTTCAAACGCGGCGCGGCACTTGTCCACGTTTGAGTGTTCGATGGTAAGACCGGCCGCATATTTATGGCCGCCAAAGGTCACAAGGTGATGCTGGCATTTGCTCAGGGCTTCATATATATGGAATCCGTGAATGCTCCTGGCCGAGCCTTTACCCACTGTATCTTCCATTGCAACAAGAACCGTCGGCCGATGAAATCGTTCGACAAGCTTAGAGGCAACAATTCCGATAACGCCTTGATGCCAGCGCTTGTCGCAAAGCATAATCGAATAATCCCGTTGCGGATCAAATTCTTGTTCAATTTTCGCCAGTGCCTGTTCCAATATCTGCTCTTCGATGTCCTGACGATTTCTGTTTTCTTCATCCAATTTCCTGGCCAGCCTCTGAGCGAGAGCCTGGGAATCGGTCAACAGAAGTTGGACACCCAACTGTCCCACGCCCAACCTGCCGCCGGCATTGAGCCTTGGCGCCAACTGAAACGCTACGTTCCCGGAATTAATCCGGCGGCCTTCAAGGCCTGAAACCTTGCAGAGTTCTGCCAGGCCAGCCGAGAGAGAGCCATCGTTGTTTATCATATTCAACCCGGCTTTTACAAGAATGCGGTTCTCGTCGACAAGCGGAACGATATCCGCTATTGTTCCGAGCGCCGCGAAGTCAAGATTCCTGGGCAGTCGTCCCAGCAGAGCCGTGGCGAACTTGAAAGCGACGCCGACGCCTGAAAGATCCCGGAAAGGATAGGTGGAGTCAATCCTTTTGGGATTCAAAATTGCGAGTGCCGGAGGCAATTGTCCCTCGGGTTCATGATGGTCACACACTATCACATCCAAACCAAGTCCGGATGCATAACCAATCGCTTCATGGCTGGAAACACCGTTGTCAACACAGATGATGAGCGTTACGCCCTCCTGGTGTGCCTTTGCCACCCGTTCTTTATTGAGGGCATATCCTTCCAATAGGCGATTCGGAATGTAATAATAAGTCGGACATCCGAGACCGTCCAATTCACGCACCAACAATGCGGTGCCGGATATGCCATCCATGTCGTAGTCGCCGAAAACGAGGATCTTTTCGTGGCGGTCGATGGCCTTTTTCACCCTGTCGACGGCGGCATCCATATCTTTCATCAGAAATGGGTCATGCAACAGATCGAGTGAGGCCTCTCGAAAGGCCAGCGCCTCCTCCGGTGTCTTTATGCCGCGATTGAGGAGCACCTGGCCGAGGATAGGGGAAAAGTCCAGCAGCGAAGAAATCTCTTTGGAGTGTTCAGGGTCGGGGTCGGGAATCAGCCATCTCTTTTCCGATTGTGCAGGCGGCATTTCTTGTCGCTCCATTCAGATAGTGTTTGGGTTTGGCAATTGGTATACAGTGTAGATTCAGGTATCGGCTTCTTCAAGCGCTTTCCTTACCGCCTCAACATGCTCTGCCGGTGTGGAAGCTCCAGCGGTGATCCCGATACTTATCTTGTCGCGAATCATTTCGGGAGTGATCTCCTCGACGGATTCGATCTGGTATGTGACCGCGCCGGAAGCCCGACAGATATCCGAGAGACGTGCGGTGTTCGCGCTATTTTTGCCGCCGACCACAAACATCAAATCTACACTGCTTGCCAGTTCGGCGGTGGCGGCCTGGCGAGTGGAAGTGGCGTTGCAGATGGTGTTGAACACCCGGCATTCATACGCTAACGGCAGCACCGCTCTTACAACTTCTATAAAATTCCCCTGCTCCTGTGTGGTCTGAGCAAGCACGCACACTTTCAGGCCAATGTGCTTCTCTTCCAGATCTTGAACATTTGCAACCACTACAGGGTCTTCTCCGGAATAACTAAGTATGCCTTTGACCTCGGGATGTGATTCTTTTCCGACAATCACGAGCTGATATCCTTGTTCCGATAGTCGGCGGGCAAGTTTCTGGGCGTTTTTCACAAAGGGACACGTAGCATCAACGACCACGAGGCCCTTGGCCCGGGCTTCTTCAAGAACCGTCTTTTCCACACCATGCGAACGTATCACCAGCACCCCTTCGTCGATGGTCTCGATGGAATCAAGGGGGGTCAGTCCCCTTTCGTGAAACTCTTTCACCACCCGGGGATTGTGTATTATCGGTCCAAGCGAGTAGACTTTCGAGGCGGATTGGGAAAGGTGGTCCTTTGCCATGTCGAGCGCACGGCGTACGCCAAAGCAGTAACCTGCCTGCTTCGCCACCTGGATTGTTCTTTTCATTGTCGCGCAGCCTTTCCGCTGATTGACTCAATTCGCTCGCAGATGGTCTGTATGACTTCTTCCTCGCTCATATCGGTAGTATCGATATACCGTGCATCTTCAACCCTTCTCAGCGGGGATTCCGATCTCGAACTGTCCCTTCTGTCACGGTCGCGGACTTCACGTTCCAGATCGTCCAGATTCACTTGATAGCCGGCTTGCTCAAGGTCTTTTTTTCTTCTTTGAGCCCGTTCTCTGGCCGAA
>CAYZZY010000201.1:0-4362 GCA_964482745.1 uncultured bacterium | reverse complement strand
TCAAAATCCATCATGTCCGCCAGCATCGTCGCGACGTCATTGGCGTGCGCGGCGTGATCGATCCGCCCGCCCTCCACCATCAGGAAGAACCCCTTCTCATTCTTCGAGAGTATTTCCAGGGCCGTTTTCGTCATTTCCGCAAGCGAGGGGACATCGCCATCGTCATCAGGGCGGCGGTCTAAAGCATAAGGCAGATGCGAGGCCGCAAATAACCCCAGGAGTTTCTGCGTATTGCCGGCCGCCAGCATATCTCCCCGATTGGTCGCGATATGGTATCCTTCCTCTTCAGCCTTCTTCAGCAAGTTCAACGCGTCTTCCCGTTTTGAGTTTCCCGGGAATCCCGCCACAGCCGAGGCCGTATCGTCCTGAGGAATCCAGTGCCGCAGACCGCCCCCGAGCATGACATCGGCTCCCGCGTCCAGCATCTGTTCGGCGATCTCGTTTTCCGAATCGCGGTGGTCGATGTGGGCTGCGAAGCATGCAGGCGTCGCGTGGGTCAATCGTGTCGTGCTGACCAAGCCTGTACTTCTTGAATCCTTCTTCGCGAGTTCGAGTATTGTGGTCAATGGTTTTCCGGAAGAATCCAGGGAGATCCTCGTGTTGAGCGTCTTCTCGCCTGTCGCGAGGGCCGTGCCGGCCGCCGCCGAGTCAGTCACAAGACTGCCAAGCGCGCGCGTATGTGCAAGGGCGAGATGACCATCGGCAGCAATTTTTTCGATCCATAGCTCCCTCTCTTCGACAAGTCGCGCATAATCCCTGGCCAGCCCGACGACTTCCGGCCCCATTCCATCGCCGATAAGCAGGATGACGCCGGTGGCATGTTCAGGAGCCGGCGATGTGGTCGGACCGGCCGTTTGGGCGTTGCAGCCGGCGACCGTTATAATCACCATGATTGCCGCGAGAACACATCGATACTTTTTCATCGGTATCACTCCTTCGTGTCAGGGTTGTCCGGAAACAGGACTATTCGACGTTTCACAGAACATCGAGGAAAGGTTTACGGTTCCGGTTCGAGTTCGGGTTCGAGGGGAACACTCCATTCGGGCCGATCCATCTGAATCTGCTTCCCGGCAGAAGACACCCTGATTTCGATGGAACTTAATTCATCCCGGCCGGTCGCGTCAGCGAACGTTACGACGTAGAGCTTTTCCTCTATTGGAACGACCTGCGTCTTCATGCGATCGGTGGAGATCTCATCAATGTGCCTGCCGTCAGCCGCATTGTATGCGACCAGTTTCCTGTCACCTGCGGAGACAAAGAGGATGCCGTCCTTGATGGCAGGGGAATATCGTACCGAATCTCCGGAAGCGGCTTTCCACATTTCTTCTCCGGTCGCCGCATCTATTGCGAAAACGCCGCCTTCACGGGTACAGAGATAGAGGATCCCGTCAGCGAGGACAGGAGCCGCGAATACGGTACCTCCCGTGTTGACTTTCCAGATGACCCTGCCGCCGTCTGATGTATCCAGAGCATACAAGCATTGGTCCCAGGAGCCCACGTACAGGCGGTTTCCGTCCACAACAGGCGCTGCCGTTATGTTGTTGCCTGTTTTGAATGACCATTCCACCTCGCCGCTCCGGGGTTCACAGGCATACAGTGTTCCGTCTTCAGCGCCAAGATATACCAGCCCATCGGATATTGCCGGCGGTGCGAACGTCCGACCGCCGATGAAAAGAGCAGGTTGCATCTGGTCGACGCCGGTGATGCCGGCCGGTCGGAACAATAGATATCCGAACAGCGCCAGGTTGGCGATTATGCTCAACGCGAGTGCAGCCCTTACGCGCGCCGGTGTCTGAAGGACAATTCGCTCTCTCACCCGGGGGGGCGGGCGCTCCGCCTTGCGCGGTTGCTTCAACATGATCGTCCTGGCCGGCGCTTCGGCTGCAGCACGCATGGTTCTGGGTACAGCCTGGCCGATCGCGTTGGTCACATGGCGGAAGCTGGCGTATCGATCGGCGGGCTGCTTTTCAAGCATCTTATTGATGACGCTCGCGAGTCTTCCCGGGATGTCCGGATTGATTGTCTTCGGAGATTCAGGGGCTTGTTTAAGATGCATTTGGAGAACTTCGACCGCTGTCTTCCCGCTGAATGGGAGCCTCCCTGTCACCATCTCATAGAAAACGATGCCGAGGGAATAGATGTCGGCCCGCAGATCCACCTTTTTGCCCGATGCCTGTTCCGGCGACATGTAGTCGGGCGTACCCATAATGCTGCCCGTCACGGTCAGTTGGGTTCCTTCTTCCATGCGCGCAATTCCGAAGTCCATGACCTTGAACGCGCCGCTTTCATCGGCGATTATGTTGTCGGGCTTGACGTCGCGATGAATGATGCCTTGGGAGTGCGCATATTCGAGTGCGCCGGCGATGTCGGTGATGATGGCGACCGCCTCGGGAATGGGAATGCGTCCGCTTTGGTCGATAAACGATCTCAGGGTAAGTCCGCCGAGGTATTCCATCGAAAAGAAATGAACGCCGTCCTGCTCGTCTATCTCATACACTTTTATAATGTGGGGGTGTTCGAGCTTGGCAACCGCCGTTGCCTCACGACGAAAGCGTTCGATATACTGGGTGTTGCGGGTAAGTTCCGAAGGAAGGATTTTAAGGGCCACCTCTCGGCCCGTCTCCTCGTTTCGGGCGAGATACACCTCGCCCATTCCACCTTCGCCTATTTTCTTCAGGAGCCGGTATTTGCCGATCTGTTTTTCCAGGCAGTCCTCCAGAGAGGGGCGATTATCCGCCTGACTCAAAATCGAATTGCATGCCGTCATAAGGGCACCAGCCGCGTCGCTGGGTCCTCTCGACATAGAACATGCGATCGCATGACGGACATGTTCTCCACTTGAAATTGCTGCTGTCGACGCGCGTCTCCGGTACGGATGCGCGGGTCGATAGATCCCAGGCAACCAGTCCAATGAGTACTGCAAGAAGAATTATTACCAGTATCTTATGCATTGTACTCCGCTACGGCGCTCCGAGAAGCCCGACTCCGATTGCCGCCTTCATCTGTTCGAGTAACTCGGCCAATCGCTTTTTCGCTCGTTCTGCTCCGGCGTCATCTTCCTTGACCAAAGCGATGTCTTTGACTGTAGTTCTCTCGATCAAGAAAAACATGACATTATCGCCCAGTGCGTCAGGGAAAAGATAGAACTTCTCTTCAAGATTCTTCCAACCTGTGACATATCCGGTAAGCTCTTCGCCGTCGGCGAAAATGATTCTTACCAGATGTCCTGAACGGGGGGCTCGCAGAGCAAGCAGCCGCTTTGTGAGTTCGCCTTCGAAGTCCCGTATAAAGGCGGCCGCCTTCAGTTCATAGAAACGAACAAACACTTCTTTACGCTGAGGCAGTTCGCTCCTGCTCAGGAAGTGGAACCCATCCGAGTCGGTGTTCCAGTTTATCAGCCAGCCCTGCTTGACTGTGCCGTCAAGGAAGTATAGCATTACCTGTGGCAGAGGCTTCGGTGTTTCGTATCTGAATTCAAACGCCCCGATCTTTACGGCGTCAAAGTGGGCCAGTTGCACCATCCCGCTCCTGGATATATCATTTACAAGCACGGCATCTGTGCCTTTCCGTGCCTCTACAATGGTGTGCAGCGCATTTTTCGCCTTCAATCCCCAGAAACCGTATTTCATGTCAATCATTGATCGGTGCGGCAACTCTACATCGACCTCTTTGCCGACGCCCACGCTGATCTCTCTCCTCCTTTTCTTCTCTGACAGGCGTGCAATATTGATGTTTCGCGCGAGGCCTTTTGTCGGGTCACGTATGAGAATCAGCTTCCCGACGGGAGATGTCTTGTGCGCGAGATAATCCATGATCTCGGTTCTGGCGCGTCGGGAGATGAATAGAACCATAAGCACACCAAGAACGAGCGCGAGTGTGACTCCGAGATAACGGCCGATCACCTGGTAGTTGAACCCCTTTCCGGCAACCATCACCGCAAAAGGAATCTCATTGTCTGCAAGAGACCAGCCAGTCTTCGGGATCAGCTTGATCGTGCCTTTATATTCACCACGGAATTGCTGGTTCACGGTCTGATTGCGCGAGACCGTTATGTTGAGGACAAGTTCTTTCTTCTTCAAGGTCGGCGAGACATCCACCTTCAGGCCCTCGGGAAGATCCATTTCCGCGATGGCCGATACAGCTCCCGCGCTGTCGGGAAAGTCAGCCCGGCTTGGAAGGATGGATAGTCTCTTTGTCTCTGTGTATTCGCCGCTGAAGCCTGTGGGGCCGAAGTTCAACGATTCTGGAACCATAACAAGGAGGGGTTCGGCGACGTCAAATCGTAAGCCGACAGTTTTCGGCGAAAGAAGGAGTGTCTGTGGAGTCGATGGGCGAAAAACGATAGATCCGGAATAGCTTCCC
>CAYZZY010000200.1:0-4374 GCA_964482745.1 uncultured bacterium | reverse complement strand
AATAAAAAAGCGCAGTGAACGCCCAGCCTGTTGCGCTCGAACCGAACGCGGCCAGCAGCGAACGCCCGAGCGTGGCTTTCTCGACCATCGCCAGCTTCGCGCCGACATACATAAACAACGCGCCGATGATGCCGGCAAGGATCACCAACCCGAAAAACGCTCCCAGCATAGAGGTCGTTATCACTCGCTCACTTTCTCCGTTACTTCAGGACCATGAGGATGACGATTCTCCTTAGAGATTCTTCAACTCGCGTTGAATCATCTGCACATCTTCCCAGACGGGCTTCTTGTACGCCGGATTCCTCAAACATGCGGCCGGATGATACGTCGGCATCATAATCGCATTCCCGAATGTATGAAAGCGTCCGCGGATCTGATTCATAGGCGCCTTCGAGTTCAAGAGCGTCTGGGCGGCCGAGTTCCCGAGCGCACAGATGATCTTCGGGTTTATGGCCTCAAGCTGTTTCATGAGATGCGGGAGGCAGCACTCTATTTCAAGCGAGGTGGGCGTCCTGTTGTTCGGTGGCCGGCACTTCAGGATATTGCAAATGTATACATCGCTCCTTTTGAAGTTTATCGCCTCGATTATCTTTGTGAGCAATTGACCCGCGCGCCCGACAAAAGGAAGCCCCTGTGCATCCTCGTCGGCGCCCGGAGCCTCGCCCACGAACACGAGCCTGGCGTTGGGGTTGCCATCACCGAAAACAAGATTCGTGCGGGTCTCCGAGAGTTTACACTTGCTGCATCCTTGCATACGAGCCGACAATTCCGCGAGCACTACCGCCGGATCCTTCTTCTTTTCGGCGACCTTCTTGCCTGCAGCGCAAACCCGATCTACCGAGCTCTCAAGCTCGCTCCATGTCTCTTGTCCCATTGAAACAAGTTTGAGCCCCCGCTCTCTTTCTTTTTCAAGAAAAACCCTGGTTTTCCCGATCACTTCCAGCAGCTCGGCGCTCGCGTGATCATCGTGTTTCATGATGCAGACCCCTTCTCCAAAATAGCGTTCAGAAACCCGCTGGCAAAGCAATCCTCAACAAGCTCTCGAAGACGTCGCTCCGAATCGAGGCATACCTGGGCGCCTTCCACGGTGTGTCCCCCTTTTAATTCTATAATCAGAAAAAGCTTTTCGCCATCGGCGGAGGCATACCTCGCCATTGCGGGCAGAACATCAACCCATGGAGTATCTCCGGTTCCGATCGCGATCCCCTCGAACTCACGGCTGGTACCCGGCGCTTTTGTGTCGGACACATGAAAATAGAGCGGCCGAATCACCTTCAGGTAGCTCTCAAAGTCCAGAGCCCTCCGGCATTCGGACCCGTCACCACACTCAAATGCCAGATACGGAAACGACGGCCTGCTCTTGCGAGGCAGGTCGTAATAGAACCTGGTCATAAAAAAGTGTGACAGATCCATGCACGAACTCACCTTTGGACCGGAGTTCCGGCCCGCCAGATCCTCGGCAAATACATCAATGATACTCATCCGGTCGCCGTCGCCTATGGGCGGATTGTTCTCGCACACCAGCGTTGTCGGCAGTTCGAGAATATCCAACAGACTCCTCGCCGTTTCTGTCTGACATCGGGCATGTGCGAGGAGAGTCTCACGCAATGCTTGCATTTTCCCGCCTTCCTTCAGATCCTCCAGGAGCAGGCGGGGAAGCTCATAAAGGTTGTGAAAATTGAGCGCGGAACGGTGAGACGGCAATCCGAGATCGGTGCAAAAGTGATGGAAGGCGCGCGCGACCTCCGTGAACGAGAAGAAATACTGGTCATCGACAAGATTATATTTTGAATAACCGTTGACGCCCTCACCCCACGGAAAGTGGCATGATGCGAACTCGAGAGCCCTGGCAATCGGGTGCTGCGCCATCTGCTCGAACGCGTTCCACAACTCAAGCAGTCCGTCCCTTTCACAGTACCTTGGCGGCACAAAAATTTCGAGGCAGCGTGGAGTAAGCCGGTCCAGCCGATAGCGCCAGTTCGATGGATCAACATTGTGCCCTATTATGAATCGGTCCACCATGCAACCTCTGGTCGCCCTGCGACGGGGACTGTCCCTATTTACGGAATCCCGTTTTTTGGATTCGTAGAATAGGGACTGTACCCAGAGCCGATGTTTGATTACGACCTGTGATGCGTGTGCATTCCCGGGCAACGAGCAGTCGAGTTATGCTTTGCTCTTGCGTTTTGTGGAAGCCTTTCGGGGCTTGAGCTTGAAGTCTTTTCGGGGTGCATCCCCCCAGAGGGATTCGAGGTCGTAATACTTGCGGATCTGGTCCAAAAAGACGTGGACGACAACATCGCCGTAGTCGATGAGAACCCACGTGCCTTCTATCATGCCCTCAACGTGATGTGCAGCGACTTTTTGCTCTTTCAGCCTGAAATGGATCTCCTCTGCTATCGCCTTGACGCCGACTATCGATCTGCTGCTGCAGACCACAAAAAAATCGGAGACACTCGAGAGATTCCGAAGATCCAGCAGGAGTACATCGTCGCCTTTCTTGCTATCCGCAATTCGGCACGCTTTCTTCGCCAGCGTTAACGGTGTGATGGTCAGACTCCTCTTTTCGCCCTGGAGAGTCGGGGCGACGTATGATGCGCGTTCACTTTTTCAATTTTTCACGCAATTGGGCGCTCAACACCTTGGGATTGGCCTTGCCCTTGCTCGCTTTCATCGCCTGGCCCATCAAGAAACCAAATGTACGCTCGTTGCCCCCGAGGAATTCGGCAACCGGCTCGGGGTTGTCGGCTACAACCTTTTCCAGCAACGATGAAAGCTCGGCTTCGTCGCTTATTTGCACAAGCCCCTTTGACTCGACAACAGCGGAAGGACTCTCGCCGGTCTTGAACATTTCGGCGAACACGTCCTTCGCTATTTTCCCGCTTATCGTCCCCTCGTCGATCAGTTTGAGCATTTCCACAAGTTTGTCCGGCGAGATTTTGCACTCCTGTATCTCGATGCCCTCCTGGTTCAGATAGCGCTGGAGTTCTCCCATAATCCAGTTGCTGACCGTTTTGGCATCGCCATATTGTCCGGCGGCCTGTTCAAAATAATCGGCGCATTGTTTCGAAGCGGTCAGCACTCCGGCGTCATATTCGGGGATGCCGTAGTGCTCCTCCAGCCTGCGCTTGCGCTCGGCGGGAAGCTCGGGAAGCCTCGCGCGAATCTCTTCGATCCATTTATCCTCAACGATCAGCGGAATCAGGTCGGGATCGGGAAAGTAACGGTAGTCGTGGGCCTCTTCCTTGCCGCGCATGGAGCGGGTGACGCCCTTGTCGGCATCCCACAGGCGCGTCTCCTGTAAGACCTGACCGCCTTTGGAGACGATCTTAATCTGGCGGTCTGCCTCATACTCGAGCGCCTTCTGGACAGCCTTGAAAGAGTTCATGTTCTTTACTTCGGCCTTGACCCCGAGTTCGTCGGCGCCTTTGGGTCTTATGGAAATATTGGCGTCACACCTGAGAGAGCCTTCCTCCATGTTGCAGTCGCTCACTTCGAGATATTCGAGAATACTCTTCACCATCAGCGCGGTAGCATGGGCCTCTTCGGGACTTCGTATATCAGGTTCGGTCACAATCTCCAGGAGCGGCACGCCGGTTCGATTGAAATCGACATAGCTGACAGGGCCGCTCTCGGAATGGATGAGCTTTCCTGCGTCCTCCTCCATGTGCACGCGCGTGATTCCTATCCTCTTCGACGATCCGTTGACAGGAATCTCGATGCTGCCGCGAGCGGCTATCGGGTCCTCATACTGGGAGATCTGGTAGTCCTTCGGCAAGTCCGGATAGAAATAATTCTTCCTCGCGAACTTGCAGTACTGAAGGATCTCGCACCCGAAAGCCAACCCGGTCATAATGGCGTTCTCGACGACTCTTTTGTTGAGCACAGGAAGGACGCCGGGCAGCCCCATACATACGGGACATACCTGGGTATTCGGTTCAGCTCCGAACCTTGTGCTGCATTGGCAGAAAATCTTTGAAAGGGTGGATACTTGCGTGTGAAATTCGAGTCCGATAACTACTTCGTAATCCATCTAATCCAGCTTCTTCTCCGGTTGCCGTAAAATCTCCATCATTTGGGGTCCGTTTCCTCATACTATATCATATGTTCCCGCATTTGCCAACAATAATCAACAGGTCAACAGGTGGAAATTTAAACCCTTTTTTGCCTCCTAAAACATAATGGGCCTTCCGCGAAGGAAATATGTGCTGACGCTTCGGCAAAATTTATGTTAATATCTTGTCTGGCATCATCAACAATTTTCGCCCTATAGGCGCTTAGTACTCTAATTCATAAATTCGGTGACGCATTTAATTGCCTTTCGTAGGGGCACGGCGCTGTCAAGTGTCACCACATGGGTAACAGGTTGTGCCA
>CAYZZY010000199.1:0-4405 GCA_964482745.1 uncultured bacterium | reverse complement strand
CGGGCACCTGTACGTGGCCGGTAACGGCGGAAGCGCGGCCGACGCCCAACATATCGCATGTGAACTTGTAGGGAGATTCCTCAAAGAGAGGCCTCCACTTGACGCAATTGCCCTCAGCGCAAACACCTCAATCCTCACCGCTCTCGGCAACGATTACGGCTACGACCACGTCTTCGAGCGCCAGGTCGAGGCCTCCGCGAAGCCGGGCGATGTCATTATAGGAATCAGCACCAGCGGAGATTCTGCTAATGTAGTGCGCGCAATCAAAGCCGCAAAGAAGATCGGCTGTGTCACGATCGGCATGACCGGTCAGACCGGCGGCAAACTGAAATCGATGGTCGACATCCTCCTTAATGTTCCGTCGAAGGGCCCTTCCCCGCTTATCCAGGAGTCTCATATTCTCATAGGCCACATCATCTGCGAGCTTGTGGAGAGATCGCTTTACGGGACAACACAATGACCGAAATGGATACGCGTCAATACGCCGCCGCAATTGTGAACATAACCAACAGGTGCACCCTGCGCTGCAAGCACTGCTTCGTGTATCGGGAGGGGAATCCGAACGATCCAGCCGGCGAGATGGATACTCCTACGATGATCAGAAAGCTCTCCGAGCGAAAAGAGCGTCACGGATTTGAGACCGTGCTGT
The DNA here is from genome assembly GCA_964482745.1 of uncultured bacterium. Lineage (GTDB taxonomy): Bacteria > Abyssobacteria > SURF-5 > SURF-5 > SURF-5 > CAYZZY01. Next base: position 3,756 of record CAYZZY010000199.1, on the reverse strand, counting down.
GGATGGGCGGAGAGCCTTTGCTCAGGCCCGATGTGCTGCGCGAGGGAACAAAACTCTTTGCAAAGAACACGGTTACGACGAACGGCACGATCGACCTGATTGAATTGCCGCGATGTATCTATGTCATCTCGGTTGATGGGCCGCCGGAAGTGAATGATGCCGTCAGGGGAAAAGGCTCATTTAAAAAGGCAATGAGAACGCTTTCCCGCGTCCCGGAAGACTTTGGCCCGACCGTGATGTGCCAGTGCGCCGTCACAAAATTCAACGAGGATTCGCTTGAAGATCTGGCCGAGCGCCTGTTGCCCACACGCGCGGAAGGATTGACGTTTTCTTTTTATGTTCCAACAAAGAATGACGATTCGGAACTCACCTGGGGTTCACTCGAGCGGCGTGACAAGGCTGTCCGCGAGGTGATGAGACTGAAAAAGAAATATCCCGATTTTGTCTGGAACAGCGGACGCGGCCTCGAACTCACGCTCTCGGAAAACGCGAAGGCAGTCACGGACAATTGTCCGGCATTGGACCTTTTGATTCCGCTTTATCTTGGGGGCGATGACTTTGTCAGCCCCTTCTGCTGCTATGGCAACGACGTCGATTGCGACCTCTGCGGCTCATGGGCGGTGTTCAATATTGCCGCCAGACTCGAGCAACGCGATCCCGAACCCGCCTCCCCAGGCCCCTGACCCGTCAGGGCGCATGCGCCTGGCAATCCTGAATCACCACTCACACGAATAACATTCAAAAACCGCTGACGATGATTTCCACCGCGGGGGACACGGGGACCACGGGGAAAGACACACTACGATTTGTCGATTCCCGGACTATCTTCCCTTTCGCCATTCATAATAGTTGACGACCTTCGAATAGGCTGAGATTGCTTTTTCCGGGGATGTGAAGAGGGGATAGCCGGCGGACTGCAGTCTGTTGCAGAATTCAGTGTCGCCGACGAAACCGGCCATGCTGATGAGCATACAGGGTTTTGTGAGGCTCGATTTCAGGCCGGTCATCAGGTCCAGGTATTCCTCCTGAAGCGCGGGGGTGAGGCCGCCGCCAATGAGAAGCGTCGCATCGACGTTTTCGTCCTTATCGACCGCCTTCAATGTGTCCGGGTAGAGAGAAATGATCCCCCAGGGCGCGACGCCGAGGTCGATCGGATTTCGCAAGCTCGCGCCCGCGGCCGGGATAAATGTGCCAAGCTTTTCAACAGTCTGCTGAGTCAATCTGGAAAGCTCCAAGCCGTCCCGGTCGAGCGCGTCAGATGCAGCCACCGCGGGGCCGCCCGGTCCGGAAACGATCGCTAAGCGCCTGCCCGTGGTCTCGGGTAGATAATGAAAGGCCGTTGCGACATCGATCATCTCCTCGACTCCTTCGACGCGGATCACGCCGGCCTGCCTGAAGGCCGAGTCCCACACTTCATCGGAGCCTGCCAGTGAACCGGTATGCGATGCCACTGCCCGCGCGCCGGCCGTTGTCGACCCGCTCTTCCAGATGATGACGGGCTTCTTGAGGCTTGCTTTCTTGAGAGCGCTCAGGAGCGCTCGCCCGTCACGCGTGCCTTCGAGATATGCCGTGATGATCTTCGTCTTATCATCGCCGGCAAGATAATCTATGAAATCGTGGCTCGCGAGGTCGCATTCGTTGCCGATGCTGACGATTTTGCTCAGACTCATTCCCTTGAGCGTGGCCATGAGTACTACGAAAGCGCCCATCGAACCGCTCTGCGACACGAACGACAGCGAGCCTTCAGTCGAAGGCATAGTGGGGAAGAAGGCAAGGCCGGATTCCGGGCAATAGACTCCCATGCAGTTGGGTCCCACCAGCCGAAGATTTCCCACACGCGCCGCCGAAACCATTTCCCGCTCGCGCTCGAACCCGACGGGATCGCCGGTTTCGCCGAAACCAGACGTGAAGATGATTGCCGCCTTCACTCCTTTTCGAACACAATCCTCGATGACTCCCTGCAGTTGTTTGATTCCGACAAGAACGATCGCAAGGTCAAGTTCATCGGGAATAGCGCTCACGCTGGGATATGCCTTCATTCCGAGTATTTCATCGGCCATCGGGTTGACTGGAAACACCCGGCCCTTGAATCCGGGATCGAGCAGCGCCTGGAGAAAAACCAGGCCGGGCTTGGGGCTTCGCGGAGCGCCGACAACCGCAACGGTTGAAGGGAGGAATATGGCCTGCATTTGCTCAGGTGTATAAGTCATTCGGCCGCCTTCTCCTCAATTGCTATGGATTCCGCGGATATCAGTCGAATAGAACGGGGCACAGTCGAATCCGCCATGAACGACAGGAATCTTATCATTTTTTCGGGAACCATTTCAATTCGGATGTCCACCAATAGAGTGTTTGCAATGGTCAGACGCGATATGTTAGAATTTGCCTGTCTTATCCCCTGAGGATTCAATGGCACATTGATTTCTGCGAATTGGAGAGATACCCGGTGCATCCCAACACCCCTCCCGGCGCAAAGAAGCTTCTTTCCTACCGTTGGTTAGTCTTCTCGCTCTTGGCGCTCGGATACATGCTCGTGTACTTCCATAGGTTGTCGCCGGCAGTGATGGCCGTTGAGTTGATGGAATCGTTTGCGGTCGGAGGAGGCTTTCTCGGACTGCTTGGATCCGCGTATTTTTATCCTTACGCCATCATGCAACTCCCCGCAGGGCTGCTCTCCGACTCGTTGGGCCCGAGAAAAAGTGTCACCATCTTTTTGATGATCGCTTCGGCGGGGGCGGTGCTCTTTGCCGCCGCGCCAAACATTGGCGTTGCCATCTTCGCCCGCGTGCTGGTGGGGCTGGGCGTGTGCATGGTATTTGTTCCCGCCCTCAAGGTGGTCTCCCAATGGTTTCGTCGAGGCGAGTTTTCCATGATGGCGGCCGCCTTAAACGCAATGGGCGGGGTAGGCGTGCTCTTTGCCGCCGCGCCGCTTGCTTTTGTCACCGACATATTGGGCTGGCGGATGACATTTCTCGTCATCGGGATTGCTACAGTGGTCCTGGCATGCGCCGTCTGGGCATGGGTAAGGAACAAGCCCGAGGATATGGGGCTTCCTTCCATCGCCTCACTGGAAAGCGAACGGCAGGACGCGCAGGCTGCTCCGGAGAGTATCCCTCTTCTCGAAGGCATGAAAAGAGTACTGAAGGATCGATACTTCTGGGCCATTGCCATCTGGTTCTTTTTTAATTGCGGAATTTTCTTCGGTGTCGGCGGCCTGTGGGGCGGTCCTTATCTGATGCACGTCTATGGAATGAGCAAGGCAGAGGCGGGAAGCGTTCTGAATATGATCGCGATCGGCCTCATTGTCGGCAGTCCGCTTCTGAGCATGCTGTCAGACAAAGTTCTTGTCAGCCGCAAGAAAGTGCTGCTGGGCAGTTCTTTAATGGTTGGGGTCACGGTGCTCCTGCCATGCGTCTTCACCGACCGGCTTTCGCTCCCCTTGCTTTACGTGGTATTCCTTTTTATCGGGCTTTTCTCCGCTGCCATTGTTGTGATCGCTTTTACCGCCACCAAAGAGCTTTTCCCTCTCGAAATCGCGGGAACGTCTGTCGGGGCGGTCAATCTCTTCCCCTTTGCCGGCGGGGCGGTGTTCCAGCCATTCCTGGGGCATATCCTTGAGCGGGCCAGCGGCGGGGCTGATGTCTATTCCGTTGCGGGGTACAGGGCGATGTTCCTCTGTTGCCTCGGGGCGGCGGTGATTGCCTTTGTGTCGATCTCATTCATGAAGGAGACGTTGTCGGCAGAGCCGGAACGTTC
>CAYZZY010000198.1:0-4429 GCA_964482745.1 uncultured bacterium | reverse complement strand
GGATGGATGAATGAGAAAGGGGGGGGGGAAAACCACGAATTATTCGTCCGAATCTGCCGATCCTTCGGTTATTGCTTTATCGACATCCTTGACACAACGAAGGCCCACACGGAAGTTCGTTTCAGTCGGGCTGAGTTCGTTCCGATCCGCCGACCGCAGGTTGTGGGTGGTGTCGTCCCACGCACCGCCCCGAATCACACGATGCTGACCGGTGGCTGGGCCCTGTGGATTCTGTGACGGGCTGCTGCTGTAGAAGTCTTTGTCATACCAGTCGGAGCACCATTCAGACGCGTTGCCGTGCATGTCAAACAAGCCCCATTCGTTTGAGGCGAAACTGCCGATAGGCGCCGTTTTCTCCCACCTGTCTTGCCCGCTTTTTTTATAGGAATTGGCATCATCATTGTCTATGCTATTCCCCAAATTATATTTTGTTGAAGTTCCTGCCCGACATGCATATTCCCACTCCGCCTCGGTTGGCAGTCGTTTCCCACACCATTTGGCATAGGCAGCCGCGTCTTCCCAGCTCACTCCTACGACAGGATATCTGGTGCGCGGCGAATAGTCACTCACCTCGCGGGAAAGAGGACGATGGCCGGTTTCCTGGATGAATTTTTTGTAGTCCCCGACGGTCACCTCGTGTTGGTCCATATAGAATTCATCCACATGGACCTTATGCTGTGGATGCTCGTCGCTGTCTCCCTCTTCGGCGGGACTTCCCATCATGAATTCTCCAGCCGGAATAAGGACCATCCCCGCCATCCTGGCCAAGGTCAACTCTTTTGCCTCGAGATATTTCTCTTTTGCCTTATCGGCAGAACTGATCGTCTTGCGCACGGCCACCCCGAAGATGCCTTTCTTTGCCTCTTCCGCACTCGCCATGTAGCCATCTGTCGCTTCCTTGTAGAGACGGGCAGCGCCGGTAAAATCCTCTGTCTGGTACTTTTCATTAGCCTGCGCAAATTTTTGTTCGGCCTCCGAATACGCTTCTTTTACATACCGGCGGGCCCGTTTATCATCAGCCAGGGCAATTGCCTCTTTGGTTTCAGCCATTGCCTGATCTGCCTCGGCCTTTTGCTTTTGCTTTTGGTCAATTCTCTTCAGCTCGGCTCTGGCCAGGTCTCTCGCCTTGAGATAATCCTTTTTCGCGTTGTTGTATGATGCCTCAGCCGATTCAAATGCCTTGCGAACGAGAAAATCATCAGCCTTACCTTTTTCCTGCTCGCCTGCCAGCCATAATTGAGAGGCATGGATTGAGGCGTCAAGGTCAGCCGCTTCCGTTTTCGCCTGCTTCATAGCAGTTCTTGCGGTTTCGGCAGAATTCTTCGCCAGGAGCTTTTCCGTTGCTGCATTCTCAGACTCTTTATATTTTGCCTTTGCCTCAAGATAGGCCTCCAGCGCCAGCTTGTTCTTGCCTCGATTGTCGAACTCAACTGCCTTGTGATACTGCCTTTCCGCCGCAAGCCAGATGCTTTCAGACCATTCCTCTGATCCGGCTGCCTTTGCCAGCCGACGCGCCTCCTCTGTGCCTATCTTTGAACTGACTACCTGTGCCACCGTTATGGCAGACGCGGGTTTGGGCGTTTCAGCAGGTTTTTTCCCTGCGGTTTCGGCAGGCTTGGGTGAGACGGGCGGCTCGATTTTCTCTGACGGCTTCTCCGACGAGGCGCCCTTCGCTTGATATGAAGTAATCGGGACCGTTGTTGAAACGGGCGCCGGGGAGATTGCGCGAGGTTCGGGTTTGGGCTTTTCAATGGGTTGTTTTTCTGCGGTCTCACCAGGCTTGGATGAGACGGGCGGCTCGATTTCCTCCAATGGTTTCTCTTCTGAGACGCGCTTCTCTTCAGATGGAGCAATCGGGATAGGTTGTACTTGTTCCTGCCCTGCCGAACCAGGCTCGCGAGAGGCCGATAAGTTCTTCTGGTATATGCCGTATCCTATGCCTGCCAGTACGACGATTATAAGGAGTGCAACCAGTACGGGGACAGCATTGCGTTTGCCGGCCTCGGCTCCTGGCTTAGCGGATGCGCTACGACTCTCAAGCGCATCGAGCAATTCTCCGGCGTTCTGAAACCTGTCTTCCGGCTTTTTCTCAAGGCATTTCAGGAGTATCCTGTTGAGCCATGCCGGAACCCCATCGATCGGCTTAGGTTTCTTGTGAAGGTGCTGATGCGTGATATCGCCGGACCTGAACGGAACTTCCCCATTGAGAAGCTCGTACAGGCTGATACCCAACGAATAGATGTCGCTTTGAGCGTCACTCCTCTCGCCTTGGATTTGTTCCGGACTCATATAGAGCAACGTGCCGCTGGTCACTGTCCCGGTGTGCCGTGTATGGCTGTCTTTCATGATTCGGGCAATCCCGAAATCTGCGATCTTGAGGGTCCCATCGGAGTCTATCATGATGTTGGAAGGCTTGATATCCCTATGAAGGACCTTTTTCCGATGCGCATATTCGAGGGCTTTGCAGGCTTCAATCCCGTATCTAACCACTTCATCTTGCGGCAACTTGTGGTTCGGACTGGCGTCCAGTATCTGGGTAAGGTTCTTTCCATCCACAAGCTCCATGATGAGGAACTTGCTTTCCGGATCTTCTTCGAAGTGATGAAGCCTGAGGATGTTTGGATGTGAGAGTTTCATTGAGGCAAGCGCCTCACGCTTTAAGAATTGAACTGCACGCGGATCCTGTCCAAGATGTTTGGGTAACAGCTTGATTGCAACATCGATATCGAGCTTGATGTCATGAGCCTTATGCACAATCCCCATTCCACCTCTGCCAAGCTCCGTAAGCAGCTCATACCTGCCACTGAGGACTTTTTTGATGTCGGAGAGTGGGATCGTGGCATCATCCGGCGGAACCATCGTTTCAGCATCCGGAGGCCGAGGAGGTTGGCTTTGAACGACGCCGGCAGGGCCTGCAAACATTGAACCGCAGTGTTTGCACTTGATGGCTTCAGCAAGGATTTCCTCCTTGCAATAGGGGCAACGCTTGGATTCTATGGCCATATCCGCGGATGCTCCTGTCTGTGGTCGGAAATGGGATCTCTCGAGAGAGAGGATTGACATATAATACCAAAATTGGAAAACAAATACAAATGCGATATCGCGAAGGGTAAATTGCCGCCAGGGCGTTCAAAAACTGTCATCAAGGGATGAAAAAAGAAAAGATAATCATTTGGATAAAAGCCATGAAACCTTTTTATTATCAGATGCTTATGTAGAAGCATCGCCGGCATTATGATCTCCATTGACACTGGCATAAAAGATGCTATATATGTTCGAGAGATTCTCATTCGTCTCAGAATGTGACATTTTGCTATCCGTCTCATGTGTGGGAGAGTTGTCGGGGGCAGGAAGATATGGCAACAAAAGAGAAGGCGACAACGTTTGCAGACTTTCAATCAATATCACTGCACAGCCTTCGGACCAATACGGTCACGAATTTCGATATATATCTTAGGGTTGCCTCGTATAATCTCAATGGGAAATTTGTTCTTTATCGAAACGGAGACACCCCTTTTCTAGAAAATACAAAAGAAAATCTTATCTCCCACCGAACCGATATGCTTTATATTGACACTTCGGACAGAAAAAAATATCAGTTGTACATCGAAAATAATCTCGAAGCGATCGTCAAAGACGAGAATGTTCCGCTTGCTGAGAAAACGAAGCTGGTATACCAATGCGCCACAGGCCTCATGGAACAGCTCTTTGAGAATCCCCGCTCCGGCGAGCACGTAAAGCGGTCAAAGGCAGTGATATCGAATCTTGCGGATTACATGATCAATGATTCCCGTGCGTTCTTCGGTCTCATGACCGCAACCTCATTCAATTACTATACCTATACCCACTCTGTGAATGTGGCTGTGTTCGGGATAGCTCTGGCACACAAGCTCGGTCAATACGACCAGGATGCTATAAAAACAATTGGCTCCGGCCTCATTCTTCATGATGTCGGCAAGGTTTTCATCGACCAGAAAATCCTCAACAAGCGAACTCCACTGGACAAAAATGAATGGGCTATTATCAGACAACATCCGAAGATCGGCGCCGAAATCCTTGCGACTTCGGGGCAAGCGAGCGAACAGGCGCTTATTATTGTGGAGGGTCACCACGAGAAGCTGGACGGCTCAGGCTATCCCCGCGGGCTGAAAGGAGACGCAATACATCAATTCGCACGGATAGCTGCAATCGCCGACATATTCGATGCTCTTACGACACAACGGCCTTACAGGTCTGCGCTGCCCTCGTTCGATTCTCTTGAAATCATGCGGAACGAGATGAATAAGGGGATCGACCGTGATCTCTTCCGGGAATTCGTCCTCCTTCTCGGCGATCAAGCACGAGATGGAGAGGGAATCGGGTCAGACACATGATCGGCAAGACCATTCCCAACTTAGCAACATAGACGTAAGGAATATATACTGGGAAT
>CAYZZY010000197.1:0-4447 GCA_964482745.1 uncultured bacterium | reverse complement strand
TTTTTTGGATTCGTAGAATAGGGACTGTACCCAGAGCCAATGTTTGGTTGCGGCTCTGCTGCGTCGTGAGAATAAAAGAGTATTTTACCGCAGAGACGCAAAGAGTGCAAATGCAGATGATTTTGGCTCCGGGGCAGGCCCGGCTTTTGGCTTCTACTCGCCGCGCCTTTGTTCCATCGCCTGGATGAATCTGTCGAACAGGTGGGTGGCGTCGTGGGGTCCGGGCGAGGCCTCGGGATGATATTGGATAGAGAAAACGGGCAGCTTCTTGTGGCGCATGCCTTCGACCGTATCATCGTTGAGATTCAGATGTGTTACTTCGACATCGGCGGGGATGGAGTCTCGCACGACCGCAAACCCGTGATTCTCGGCGGCGATCTGGACCGTTCCCGTCTGGAGGTCTTTGATAGGCTGGTTGCCGCCGTGATGTCCGAACTTGAGTTTGCGGATCTTTGCGCCGAGAGCGAGCCCCAGTATCTGGTGCCCCAGGCAGATACCGAACGTTGGCTTTTGCTGGATCAGCTTCCGGGTCGTTTCGACCACGTTGGGTATGCCTTCGGGGTCGCCGGGCCCGTTCGAGAGAAAGATGCCATCGGGATCGTGCGCGAGGACTTCCTCCGCAGTGGCTTGCGCGGGAAGCACGATGACTTCACACCCGCGCTCGGCGAGGTTGTTGAGAATATTGGATTTGATGCCGAAATCAAAGCTTGCCACGCGAAATCTTCGCTCTCCGCGAGCGGGAATTCGATATTCTTCCCGACAGGTGACCTCCTTGACGAGATCGCGCCCAACGAGTCCGGGCGATGCTTTTGCTTTTGCCACAAGGCTTTCGATGTCGAGATCCTCGGTCGAAAGCATGGCCCTCATGGCGCCGGCTTCCCGGATGTGCCTGGTCAGCGCGCGCGTGTCGATGCCCTCGATGCCGACGACGTTATTCTCCGCGAGGAATTGGCCCAGTGGCTTTTGCGAGCGCCAGTTGCTTGGATAACGACAGCACTCGCGTACGACGAATCCTTCCACATGCGGTTTTGTCGATTCAAAGTCTTCCTCGTTTACGCCGTAGTTTCCGATGAGCGGGTAGGTCATGGTCACTATCTGGCCCTTGTATGATGGGTCGGTAAGGATTTCCTGATAGCCGGTCATGCTGGTGTTGAATACGACCTCACCCGTTCTCTCGCCCTGGGCGCCAAATGATGTCCCCTCGAAATAGCGACCGTCCTCGAGCGCAAGTATTACTTTCACGTTCTACTCCTGATGAGACATGGTGCCCACAATTGTCTGCATTTTAGATTCATCGATAGTATATTCAGGTCTCGCCTGGTTGTGTGCTTCTATTCAACAAGCTTCCCGTCACGCAGCCTGACACGACCCGCCACGATAACATGCATGGCCCGGCCTTTCAATTGCCAGCCGTCGAAAGGCGTGTTTCGTCCTTTGCTTTCGAACGCGCTGGCGTCAACGGTACATTCATAAGAAGGGTCGAACACCGTTATGTCTGCCCTTGCTCCCGCGTCGAGCTTCCCCATCGAGAGGCCGAGGATACGCGCCGGCTCAACGGTTAGTTTTGCAATTGCCTTGGAAAGCGTCAGGATGCCTTCGTCCACGAGTTTCGTCATCACGAGCGGCAGGCATGTCTCAAGTCCGACAATTCCAAACGGCGCATCGACGAAGGCCTTGCCTTTTTCCTTCTGCGTGTGTGGCGCGTGGTCGGTCGCAATGACGTCGATAGCACCGTCCCGCAGGCCCTCCTTGACCGCTTCCACGTCCTCTGTCGTACGGAGCGGCGGATTCATTTTAGCATTCGTGCCATATTTTTTCACGGCCTTGTCGGTCAGGCTAAAATAGTGAGGCGCCGTTTCGGCCGTCACATTCACGCCCACTTGTTTCGCCGACCGGATAAGCTCGACCGATCGAGCACAACTGACATGTGCGATGTGGAGCCTGCCGCCGGTCATCTTTGCAAGCATGATATCGCGCGCGACCATAATTCCCTCTGCGGTACACGGCATTCCGGAAAGACCAAGTTCGACCGAGACCGCTCCTTCGTTCATACAGCCGCCCTCGGTCAAATCTGTATCTTCGCAATGGGAAATGATCGGGAGACCGTACATGCTCGCGCATTCGAGCGCCACGCTGAGCACTTTGCCGTCGACCACCGGGTGCCCGTCGTCGGAAAGCGCGACCACGCCCGCTTCCTTCAGTTTTCCGATTTCGGTAAGCTCTTTTCCATCCAGGCCGTGCGTGACCGCCGCCACCGGGTAGATATGGGTCCATGCGGATCTTCTGGCTTTATCAAGGATGCGGCGTATGACCTCCACGTTGTCGGCGACCGGATCGGTATTTGCCATCGGCACGAGAGCGCAAAAGCCGCCCTTGATACCGCTCCGGCTGCCGGTTTCAATCGTTTCCTTGTGTTCGCCTCCGGGCTCGCGCAGATGAGTATGCATGTCGATGAAGCCCGGCGCGACGACAAGCCCTTCGGCGTCGAGGCGCTCGGCATCCGGCGCGGAAATGTTCTCTGCCACTTGTGAAATCGTGGAGCCCTCGACAAGCACATCCATCACGCCGTCGGTCCCCGAAGCGGGATCGATGACCCTGCCGCCTTTGATAAGAAGTCTCGCCTTTCCCATGTTCAAACCTTTACAGGTAAATCTCAGACAAACCTCCTCTTCCCACCTTTAACGAAGGGAGTGTGAGGGGGCATTCAGAAATTCTGGATAGCAAACAAACAAAGGCAACTTATGTAACGAAGCGCCTTATAAGGCTTCTATATTATAGTCATGGAAATCCGAGAATCGTTTCTGATAATAGCTTCCGATTCTGCCGTCCATGTCAAAAAGATATGCGATCAGCGCGGCGCGGACCCACATCCCGTTTCTCGCCTGCCTGAAATACAGCGCCCTCGGGTCGCTGTCCACTTCGGGGGGGATCTCTTCGTTGCGCGGAAACGGATGCATTATCGCCGCATATGACTTCATCCTTGAGACCTTGTTGATGTCCAGATAATACTTATTGGTGTCCAGATTCGCGAAGAACTCGGCGTCCTCTTTCTTGTCGTGTTCGTGCTGAATCCTTGTCATATAGAGAAGGTCGACTTTGTCGATAATTTCGCGCAGGCTGTCCGATTCATGGACCGTTACTCCCCTGCCGGTGAGCCTGGATCTCAACTCGGCGGGAAGCCTGAGTCTCGGATGATCGGGCGCCACGAAGTACATTGTGACATTGTCGTAGAGCGCAAGGAGGCTTGCAAGCGACCTCACGGTTCTTCCCCGCCCGATGTCTCCACAGAAGCAATAGACCTTATTGTCAAGTCCCTTGGTGAGGTTTGGATAGCTCCTCTTCAAATCGTTAAAGCGACTGTTTCTTAATGAGCCTTTCGCGGAACGGAAGGAAAATGTTATCTGTATCGTATATATATCCAACAGGGCCTGCGTTGGATGCTCATCGGCGCCGGCGCCGCCGTTGATGATCGGAACGTTTCGTTGGTTGAACTCTTCGAGATCGTTCATAAGATAGGCGCAGCACTCGGCGAGGTTTGATGTCCTGCTCCGCATTATTATGAGGTCGAAATAACTGCTGAACATCCGGACGGAATCGAACGGGGATTCACCCTTATATTCCGATGATACCGATGGATCGCGGATTTCGTTGCAGGTGATTCCAAGGATCTGGCACGCCGCCATGAAGGAAAGAAATGTCCTCGTGGACGCCTGCGTGAAGTAGAGCATGGCACGCTTATGCGACAGGAGTTTCGAGAGATACGTGGAGCCTTCCTTCGTGCGGGCGATGTCTTTCATCATATTTGCTATGATGGAAAGATGTTCGAGAAGATCCTTGTCGAATTGATCGGAAAAGATTACGTGTTTGAGCCGCTCATTTGTCTGGAATTCAGGGATCTTCATTAATAGTGGGCGGTTCAATAGTGCGTCGTATTCGCTGGTCGCCATAAGAATCCCTTCTGGTTGTGTTCTCCCGATATTCTGTGACCTTTCCTGGCCCTGCCGGAGAGTGACGCTCCTCCGAACATCGGTTTCCGGTCAAAAAAAAAGCCCTCCAAAGAGGGCAATCAGCCTATAGGGCCTTTGGAAGGAAGAACTTCGTCCCTCCATCTTTACCGATTTCACAAAACCAATCTATCGCATCCGTCTTTTTCATCCTTGCCATATTATACCCCTCGCCCGCCCAACTGTCAAGGGCGAAAAAACGCCGGTCGGGTGTCGCTTATATCGCAAAAAAAAGCGGGTTTTTACAAAGTCCGCCTCTTTTTGCAACGCGTCCCGCGAGGCCAAGCATGCATCATAACAAGCGGGTCACCATGCCCTTGACTTTCCCGCTTCCCCGCGATAAGATTTCGGCGACACAGCATCCTCATGAAGTGATTACGCCGCATGGATGGCAGGTGGTGGTGTATGCGTGCCGGATATGAACAACACAGCCCATATTGTCT
>CAYZZY010000196.1:0-4499 GCA_964482745.1 uncultured bacterium | reverse complement strand
ATCCATCAGGACAAGGATGATCTGCATAGAAAACAGGATATGACGCGCCTGCTTTGCTGTGCTGCCGGCGGCTGCATCCAGCGCTGCATGGGCACCGACGCCGCCAACGCCATCTACACCGTCTCGCACGAGGCCGACAAGGAAAATAATGGCGAATCCAGCTACCACGAGAATTTCAAGAAATGGCTCGAGCGCTTCCAGGATGAGGATCTCGTTGGCTGTTGCGCGCAGACCGACGTGAAGGGGCATCGAACGAAGCGGCCCAGCGAGCAGGAAGATCCTGACTTGTATACTCGGGTCGTCGAACAAAAGAACGACGGCGTTGTGGTGCGAGGCTGCAAGGTGCATATCTCCGAGGCATCGGTGGCGGATGAAATCCTTGTGGTTCCCACGCGCGCGCTCAAGCCCGAGGAAAAGGATTGGGCGATTGCGTTCGCCATTCCGGCCGACTGGGAAGGGGTAAAACAGGTGGCCACTATGCGCAGACTCCGTAAACGAGAGCATTACCCGAGAGGTTTCACGCAGGGAGCCACCGACTCCTACATTATCTTCGATGATGCGTTCATTCCGAACGACCGCATCTTTCTCAATGGCGAGACCATGCATGGGGGCACCTGCGCGCTCTTGTTCGCGCTGTTTCACCGGCACAGCTATTCAGGCTGCAAGCCGGCCCTCGGAGAGATCATGCTCGGTATGGCGGCCCTTATCGCGGAATACAATGGCATTCAGAAAGCATCCCATGTCAGGGGCAAACTTGCCGAGTTCATAAAAGTCACCGAACTCGGCTATGCGGCCGGATTCACCGCATCCGAACTTGGCGGGCCGAAGGTATTCGTTCCCGGCAGGGGTTTCAAGCCATACGGGCCCGGCAACTACATCCCGCATTCGATCTATGCCAATGTCGGCCGCTTCCTCAGCGGCGAGGCGGTCTTCCACGAAAACGAAATGCTCTGCGACCTTGCCGGCGGAATGCCCGCGACGTTCCCATATGAAGGGGACTTCGTCAATCCTGAGACGAAGGATCTGCTCAATAAATATATTATGCGGAATCCCGATATTCCCGCCGAAAAAGCCGCCCAGTTGTGGCGTTACGTCGGCGACTGGCTCTGCTCGGCAAGCGGCGGCATTCGCACATTCGGTGCCTACCATGGCGGCGGCTCGCCGGTCATGGAGCAGATTGCGATCACCTCACAGTATGATATCGAGTCCCGCAAAAATATGGTCAAGCGTCTCGCCGGTATCGAGGACTGACGAAAGAAAAGGCGGCCTGCCGGCGCGCACACCGTCGAGGACATGAAGACGGATGGGGTGCACCGGATTTTATGGTGGACAGATCATCCGTACCAGTATGCTCTCTGCCCGCAATTATCTCCGGCAAGGTGCCCTTTACTTATTCCCGGGCCAGATGAAAATTGAATTCTGTGCAGTTGTCAAGAATACATGGCCCCATTGATCTGGTATAACGTGTAAGGTCATACGGATGCTGAAAAGAACGGATTTTATTGAATCCGGGGAGGCTGGACGAGAATGGAAAAAGTGATCATAGCCAGCGGTGTACGCACACCCATAGGGAAGTTCGGAGGATCTTTGCGGGACATAGCCGTATATAAACTGGCGGCGCTTGTGCTCGATGAAGCGGCAAAGAGGGCAGGAATCCAGCCGGCACAGGTGGATGACGTCATTATGGGGCAGTCCTACCAGAACGGCGAGTGCTCCAATGGAGCGCGCATGGCCCTACTCGAGGCAGGTTGGCCTGAACATGTCACCGGAATCACCATAGATCGCCGCTGCTGTTCCGGTCTTGAGGCGGTCGCCTGGGGCGCCATGAAGATCCAGAGCGGCAATGCGGATATAGTTGTTGCCGGCGGCATGGAAAGCATGAGTCAGGCCGAGATGTACATCCCGGGAGATATCAGGTGGGGGATTGGCGGGAAAACAGACAGCAAGTTCGGCTTTATGCCCAGGGGACATGGTGCGATGTCCATGTGGGGCATTCCGTTCTTCGATCGAATACAGCGCGGCAGGGTTATGTCACAGCCTATCGAGAGATACGGGGAATTGAACTCCATGATGACGTGGGCCGAAGAGGCCGCAAAGCAAGAGAACATCTCGCGGCAGGAGACCGACGAGTGGGCGTTTCGCAGCCATCAGAAGGCTATCGCCGCGATTGACGAGGGAAAGCTTAAAGCCGAAATCGTGCCGGTTCCCATACCCCAGAGAAAGGGCGAGCCGGTGATGTTCGAGGTCGACGAGACGCCGCGGCGGGACACACAACTTGAAAAACTTGCAAAGCTGCGTCCAATCTATCCCGATGGTGTCTGCACCGCCGGCAATTCCTCGAGTGAGAACGACGGAGCGGCCGCGGTCGTGCTGATGTCGGAGAGCAAGGTGAAAGAACTCGGCGTCTCTCCAATGGCTTATTTCGTGTCGTCTGCCGTGGCCGGCGCTGACCCGACGCTGACGTATCCTGCCGTGCCCGATGCAGCCAGTAAGGCCCTAAAAAAAGCAGGTCTCACCATCGATCAGATCGACCTCATAGAGATACAGGAAGCGTTTGCCGTTCAGGCGTTGGCGGATGCGAAGCTGATGGGAATCGCCCCCGAAGATTATGACAAAAAGATAAACGTAAACGGGTCGGGAGTCTCGCTGGGTCACCCCGTCGGCGCTACCGGGACCATGAGGCTCGTTACTCTTCTTAACGAAATGAAGAGGCGCGGCGCTCGTTACGGACTCGTGGCCATTTGCGGAGGGGGCGGACACGGTATTGCCGGGATTGTCGAGGCGGCATAGGAAAATGTGCTGTCCCCGCGGCCTGCGCCGATACCGGGTGAGCGTACGGAATTAGCACTTAGAGATTGGGGACGCAATGAAGACGAAATCAATGCGGTGAAAGCGGCAGAGGCCATTTAGCCGGAGGAAAACCTGACGGTCTTCATGGATTTTATCTTACCTGGGAGGATTTGCAGATGATCGATTTCGAATTGCCGAAACAGATTGTTGATGCTCAGCAGAGAACGCATGATATGGCCGTCAACCACATGCGTCCCATCGCGCGTGAATACGACGAGAAAGAGCATGAAAAACCGTGGGACTACATAAATCTGCTCTGGGAGGATGTCAAGGTCGACGTGGCGGAACAACTGGCCGCCCTTGGGCAAACTGATGAAGAGCGCGTGGAGGCGAAAAAGCAAAGCATCGAAAGCGCAGGTGGGCAGCCAATGATATTGAATGCCGTGCTCCAGGAAGAAAGATCCTGGGGCGATGCCGGCCTCAACACGTCCGATCCCGGTCCCAGGCTCGGCGGCTCTGCGATCAACGCTGTCGGCACGCCCGAGCAGAAACTCCGTTTCCTGAAGAGATTCACCGAAGGCTCGCCCAAGTGGGGTGCGATGGCGATCACCGAAGCCAACGCAGGCTCCGATACCGCGGCAATTACGGCAACGGCAGTCCGCGACGGTGATGAGTGGGTGCTCAACGGCGAGAAGATATTCGTTACGGGAGGCAAGATGGCGTTGGAGGAAACCGACGGGTTTGTCGTCGTCTGGGCCACGATCGACAAATCGGCCGGCCGCGCAGGCATCAAGAGCTTCGTCGTCGAGCACGGGGCGCCCGGCATGACCGTTACGAAGCTGGAAAAAAAACTTGGCATCCGCGCCTCGGACACATGCACGGTCGTCTTCGAGGATTGCCGTATTCCTTTCGACAACATTCTCGGCAATCCAGAGGTTCGAAAAAAAGGCAGCACAAAAGGATTCAAGGGTGTCATGGCGACTTTTGACGCTACGCGGCCCGCCATCGCCGCACGCGCCATCGGAATTGGTCGGGCGGCTCTGGAGCTTGTCAGGGAAAAGCTTGCAGAAGAGGGAATCGAGATTCGCTACGGAGTGTCGCCATATAAAATAACGGCGATCGAGAGAGATATCCATGAAATGGAGGCCAACCTGAAAGCCGCACGGCTACTTACCTGGCGGGCGTGCTGGATGATTGATCGCAAAGAACGCAACAGTCTCGAGGCATCCATGGCGAAGGCCAAGGCAGGGCTGGCGGTGACCCGTGTCTGCCAGATGGCGGTCGAACTTATGGGGCCGCTGGGATACTCGCGAGATTACTTACTCGAGAAATGGATGCGCGACTGCAAGATCAATGACATCTTCGAAGGAACCGGGCAGATCAACATGCTCATCGTCGCGCGAAACATCCTTGGATTCGGGCGTGATAAGCTTAAATAGACAATCTGTTTCCTCCTGTTGTCGTTGTCTCGAATCATAGAAGGACTTTAAGAATGAACTCTGAGGAACTCGTGAATCTGCGAGAGAAGTGGGAAGAAAAACTCTCAACGCGGTCCTGAGCAAATTCACCGAACGTTCGGACTCGTTTCAAACCGACTCGGGCATAGAAGGGCAGCGAGTTTATTCCCCCCCTTGATGTTCAGGAATCAGATTATCAAAGATGACCATAAACGCCACGGCCGCCATCCTGCTGGCGATGTACGCGGCTCT
>CAYZZY010000195.1:0-4518 GCA_964482745.1 uncultured bacterium | reverse complement strand
CATGAATCCTGATGTCGGACACTGGATCATAGAATCCGGAACCGGCCGGACTCCGCTTGGCTATATAATAGCTATCGGGCTATCATCCGTCACACGAGAGATCAACCTGAAGCGGATCGTAGTATCCAGCAAGGGAAAAGGAATCGGCAGGAAGGCCCTTCACCTGCTTCATCGCATGGTTTTCAAAGAAATTGGTGCCGACAGGGTGCGGCTGGTTGTTCGTCGAAATAATAAGCGCGCAATGAGGTTCTACCTGGATGAAGGCTACAAAGAGATTGGCGCCATAATCAGAAATAGAAGCATAATTATGGTTCTTGAGTCGGAGCGGGCAGGTCTTCGCATTTGATAACAAGAGGACAAGTTTTGTCAATTGTGTAAGGTGTATTGCCCAAAATGGTAGTTCATCGTGTGTCATTCTGAGCGTAGCGAAGAATCTATTCTTTCACAGGAATAATCGGGGGAAAAACGCAGATTCTTCGGCGCTTTGCGCCTCAGAATGACATTGCTAATTGACAGGGTACTCAATCCGGAAGTCACCGTGGAACAATACTCAGGAAAAGCGATGAGGCACATCGTCTTTCAGGCGGTCCTGTGGTTCCTGATCGTAGGCCTGGCTCCGGCGGGTCAGGCGCTGCAGATCGATCATGTAGGCATGGTGGCGCCGAATATAGTGGGCGTGACCTTTCACGACGGGACCGTTGAGCATGGTCGTCAGTCACCATACGGACCAAAAGCCGGCGACGTTATCGAGGAGCACCATTTCCCGCACCGATGGCTCAAGCGCGACGGCGACCTTGTGGGCGCTATTGCAGGAGAACAGCGCGACATCCTGTTTACCTTTGACAAGGTTCACATGGGGACGTTCGATACGACATGGGCAAGCGAACCGCTGCACTACAGCTTGTCCTCCATAGATGATCAGGCTTACTCGTCTCCGCAAAGTCCAGTTGCGGTTTACCGTAAAACCAAACCAAACGACATGGGGCGCATGTCTCCCACCTCATTTGACGCGTCGCTGGAGCATACACTGTATCTCCACCTGCAGGAGCCTTTGACCGAAGGCAAGAGCTATGCCCTGCGTTTCGAGGGCGACCGTCTTGCGCCGCAGCATTTCGCGTATGTGGCATCCCGGCTTCGCAGTGAAGCGGTTCACGTGAGCCAGATCGGCTTTCGGCCTGACGATCCCGCCAAGGTGGCGTTTCTTTCGTGCTGGATGGGCGATGGCGGCGGCCTGGCCTACGCCGGGGGCATGCCTTTCATGCTCGTGGAGGAAACAGATGGTGCGGTGCGATATGAGGGTGTCACGCAGTTGAGCATGGCGGCAAATGATCACACGGAAGACGCCCACCAGCGCAACTACAACGGTACCGACGTATACCTGTTGGACTTCTCCGACTTCGCGGAATCGGGTCTCTATCGGGTGGTCATGCCTGGAGTCGGGTGTTCCTATCCATTCGCCATCGGCGAGAACGTTTGGTACGAGCCCTTTCGCACGTCGGCCCGTGGTTTCTATCATATGCGCAGTGGCATTGCCCTCGGGCCGCCTTACACGGATTACGTGCGGCCCCGTTGCTTCCATCCCGACGATGGTTTGAGCGTGTATGCCTCGACGGTCACACTCCTCGGCACGGCGGGCGGCCCATTGGGGAATAAGGTCGAGCGTACCAACTTTAGTAATCTGGTGAAGGGCAAGACGGAATCCAGTTTATCCGATGCGTGGGGTGGCTATATGGATGCCGGGGATTGGGACCGGCGCGCGCAGCACTTGCTGGCATCGCAGTTGCTGCTCGAACTGGCGGCGTTATTCCCGGCGTTCTTCCAGGAGTGTTCGCTGAACATCCCGGAATCGGAGGATGCCCTTCCGGATATCGTGAACGAGGCCTTATTCAACATCGATTTCTACGGGCGGCTGCAAACGACCGAAGGGGGGATCCGGGGCGGAGTCGAATCGGAGGAGCATCCCCGTCACGGCGAGACTAGTTGGCAGGAGTCGCTGACCGTAATGGCCTATGCCCCCGGCCGGTGGTCGAGTTACCAGTATGCGGGCACGGCGGCCCGGGCGGCGTTCTGGCTCGAGAAGCATGCTCCGAAGCAGACCGGGCCGTACCGGCAGAGCGCGTTGCGGGCCATGGCCTGGGCCGAGGCGCAGCATTTGGAGCCTTCCAGGGAGTCTACGACGACGCGGGGTTTCCCCTGGGGCCGGTTAGTGGGCGGCCTGCTGGGGATCACGGTTCTTGTCGCGGCGACGCGGATCCTGCTGCGGTACTGGCGCCGTTGGGGATATCTGGGCCGTGCCATGCTGATCCCGATCTATGCCGGGTTTGTGGCGGCCACACTGTTTGTCTGCGGTGCCTATGTCATCGGATTAGGTTATACCACGGAGGATGCGGCTGAAGACACTTTGCGCGATGCCCGCAACTATGCGGCGGCAGAACTGTTTCGGTTGACGGGAGAAACCCAATGGCACGACGTGTTCGAGGCGACCAGTGCGCACGTTGACCCGGCGGCGCCACTTTATCGCTGGCAAAGCCATGACCAGGAACACGGTGCGTGGGTGTTCTCACGGACAGATCGACCCGGCATGAACGAAGCGCTGAAGGGAAACTGTCTCAATGCTATTGTGGCTGCGGCGGACGAGCGAGTGACGACGAGTGACCGGACGGGGTTTCGGTGGACGAAATACCCGTGGCGTCCGTTTGGGATGGGGATTCCAAGCGCGCCTGATGCGGTGGTACTATTGCGGGCCTATGTGCTGACGGACGACGAGCGGTATCTGCGCGCGGCAGTGTTGGCGTGCCAGGTCGGTGCGGGGGCGAATCCCAGCAACCTGTGCTTCACGACGGGAGTCGGGATCATTTCGCCGCAACATCCGCTGCATCTGGACTCTCGGCTGACCCACCAGGCGCCCCCGCCGGGACTCACCGTGTTGGGGCCGCGCGATGTCACGTCGGCGGCCTTTGCAGACGATTGGGGCCGTCGACTGTTGAAACCGCACTGCTATCCGGAACTCGCTTCGTGGCCGCCCATTGAATCCTATATGGATGTGTTCTGGAACTCGCCCTTATGCGAGTTCACGATCCACCTTCCCATGGCGCAAAACGCTTATGTATGGGGCTTCCTCGCCGCGCGTCCGTGACGCGGGACGCGTCGGGAGCGGAGACCTCTCGCGGCGTCGCCTTTGGTGTGCATTCACCATGGCCAGACTTATATCTTTCCAGACAATTTATTTTGTTTCAGCGCGGTCTCCATGCCTGGTCCTTTACGGATGTTTGACAGTTAATCCCTTGTTGGGTATGATCTTGGAATACATGTGACGGACTATTTCCATTTAGACACTGGAGGATCAGATGAGTTTGAAACAACGACTGACAGAGAAGGCGCTCGAACTTGGTTTTGAAGATATTGGATTTACGACTGCGGAACCGCTTGACCTCTATATTCAGGAGATCGAATCTCGTCCCGAGATGTATGACTGGGTGCAGGGCACCGAGGGGGTCGATCTCAAAGAAGGGGCGACCCTTTCTCAAAAGCATCCGTGGGCAAAATCAATGCTTGTCCTGATCCTGAATTACCATCGCCGCCGGTTTCCGCCCAGCCTTGTCGGAAGAATAGGGCGCATCTATCAGGCGGATGACAGACAGGAAATGAAGGATTGGTATTTGCAGGGAATGAGTTTTCTTACCTTCCTCGGTGAGGAGGGCGTCCGTTTTCATCTTGATGAAGAGATTCCCGCGCGCATGTCAGCGGCAAGGGCAGGTATTGTAACCTATGGCAAGAACTGTTTTGCCTATGCAAGAAAGACCATGATGGGTGCTTCCTGGCTGGTGAGCATCCCGATATTGCTGGATGCAGAGATCGAGCCGGACGAGCCCTCCATCGAAGTCGGCTGTCCCCCCTGGTGCAAGAATGCCTGCATCGCGGCATGTCCAACGGGAGCGCTTTACAAACCCACGAAGATGAACCCGCGAAAATGTATAGCGTTTAACTCCTATTATTCGCCCGGCATCACCGACATGGATCTGCGGGAGCCAATGGGCATTTGGGTGTATGGCTGCGACCGGTGCCAGGATGTTTGCCCTCGCAATCAGGCCTGGGTTAACCAGGATCTTCCCGAAAATGAATCGTTGATGGAAAGGGCCGGAGATTTCCAACTCGAGACGCTGCTCACCATGAGTCAGGATCATTATGAAAACAAGGTATGGCCGCTCGCGTTCTACATCCCAAAGGAGAATATCGCGAAGTGGAAAATGAATGCGGCGAGGGCGATGGGGAATATGGGCGACGAACGACACATTCCGGCTTTGATCGAAGCGCTCTCCGACAACCCTGATGAAACGGTCCGCGGGATGTGCGCGTGGTCCCTGGGAAAACTGGGTGGAAGCCGGGCCAAAGACGCCCTCGAAGCCCGTCTTGAGCGAGAAGATGGGCCTGTCAAAGAAGAGATCGAGCTTGCGCTTGCAAAAATGTAGGTGCTTCCTTTTCCGGCACATGATCGAAGAGAAATCCCATTGCGGTGAA
>CAYZZY010000194.1:0-4537 GCA_964482745.1 uncultured bacterium | reverse complement strand
AATTCCCTGGCCACATTCGCCAGGTGCCCGGCTACGCCTCCCTGTTCTGTGACTACTGCAGCCGCCCGATTAAGCAGCGCTGCCAATCGGGGAAGCGCTTGATCAGAAACAAGGATTGCGCCCTCGGGAAACTTGAGCATATCCATATCCTGTTGGACGATATAAACCCGGCCGGCAGCGACACCCGGGGCGGCGGTGACTCCTCCTTGAAGTATTATTGTCCCGTATTCCGGCTCCAATCCGGAGCGATCGACTTCCGGACTCGAGACATCAATTTGTTTAAGAGGTCGGCACTGGAGGAAAATAATTGATCCGTCTTTGTTAAGGCACCACTCTATATCCCGAGGCGATTGATAGTGTTCCTCCAGCCGAACGGCCAGACGTGCCAGTTCCAAAGCCAGCTCGTCGGTTATGGATGCATGCTCCGCCTGCGCGCCCGTCATCTCCGTTCGGCACCCCCCCTCATCGCGGTCACACACATATTTCTGCGGCTTAACCGGAATTTCCTTTTTCACAATCCGGATCGGTTTATGACGGGAGATGACGAAATGGTCGACTTTGGCAACTCCGTCAACAACCGTTTTTGGAAGCCCCCAGGAGGAATCGATTACTATAGAATCGTCGGCCATATTCAGCGGATTCCTTGAATAGAGCACGCCGCCGGAAACAGCATCGACCATGCTCATGCATCCCACACTCATCGCCACGTCTTCATCGTTGATCCCGCGACTCAGGCGATAAATCATCGCATGCAATGTGTACTTGCTGGCCAGAATCTCTTTATAGGTGGACAGGAGGCTTTCATCTCTCACATTGAGCACTGATTCGTACATTCCTGCAAAAGACGAGCCCTGAAGGTCTTCCCCAAGCGCGCTGGAGCGCACGGCCACCGCCAATCCCTCTCCTTCCTTTTTCTTGAGGGTCTGATAGCGTTCCAGAATCGCTTCCTCCAAATCCGGAGGAATAGAAGCGTTGATGATAAGGTCTTGCAGCGCGGCGCTCAGTTCGAATAGTTCATCCAGTTGTTCCGCACCGGCCGCCTGCATTTTTTTGTCAATTTCCATTGGCAATTGGTTATGTTCCATGAAACGCTGATATCCTGCCGCAGTTATCACAAACGCGTTCGGAACACACAGGCCGATATTATTCTTGATCTCACCGAGGTTCGCCATTTTCGCGCCGACCTGGTCCGAGAATTCCTTGTCGACTTCATCCAGAGAGAGCACGAGAGGGCCTTTCCTGGGATTGCTTCCATATTCCAGATAGGGAATGATTTTTTCGAATATCTCGCTGTGTTTGTCGTAAAGCGCTCGATATTTTCCGGGCGCCAGAGTGTTCAAGTGCCTGATAATCCGGTGTACGTTTTGGGAAAGCCTCATGCTTCTCTCACGGACAAACGTCATGCCGAACGGTTGCGTCCCTTTAAGGGCTTCCTCAATCTCCGCCATGATATCCAGAACCTGATTATTGGCGCTCAGAAGCAACTTGAACTGGTTATAGCGCTCCTTGAACGCCAGGCGAAGCTCCTCCACGCTCTGGGCTTCTTTTCTCCCGCGCGAAAAGAACTTTTTTATAAAATCAAACATGATGTCTCGTGACCCTGTAAGAGGACAAAGAAAAAAGGCTAAACGCAATCAGCATTCGCTTCATGCCCTTAGCCCCTTTTTGCGAAAGCTCAAGAACGACGCTTTAATGACTGAGACGAAGACCCCAGCCTTCGAACATATACATGATGGCATAGCCATACCACACTGTATAAACCACATAGAAGACCAATGAAAAAACAACCACCCAAAGACGACTGGTAATATTCTGTGGCTCTATCCCGTAATAGTTATACGCTGTTTCGACAGCCTTCTTCTGTACCAGGGTTATGCCCTTTGCCTCTTTGAACATTCCTTGTTTGCTGAGCGCTTTATCCATCAACTTGAACGACAGCCACCAGTTGTAAAGCGCCTGTCTCTCATCGTAGCCGTACTTTTCCTTGATCCTGTCGGCATTATTATTATACATGATGTCCGCATCATTTAGACAGTTGAAAAGGATCGCCCCCAAATCTCCGGTTATCCGTACACTGTTTCCCGAGGCCACTGCTTCCGCGCCGCCCTGCTCGTACAGCAACACCGTCTGCCGGGCCTGTTCTTCATTCTCCATTTCCAATGTCACGCTTATCGCACGACCGGCAAAGGCATTGCACTCCTCTTTTACCGCCGGAATATAGTAGGCTGATCCTTTCGATATCGAATTGTACAGGGCGTCAAGATACCTCAACGCGTTTTGTCCGCCAAACAAGGGAGAGAACATTAGTATTAACACTATCGTAAAGGTGATTAATAGAGCCAAACCGATAAAGAACGTCTTTTTGTCGGCAATCATGATATCGCCCCCTCTCCCTTGAGAGTTCGTATGTTCTTCAAGAACGTGCCTATCACCCACACGCTAAATCCGCCGATAACAAAAAAGAACGCCCAGACGCCGATGCTTTCAAGCACGCCGCCTACGGACTTTGAGATGGGAATGACGCCGAGTTCGCCCAGCGTGGCCGGCAATGCGAAAACGCGGTTGACAAAACCCGCCAGAACGGCCATCGCATAGAAACCGCGGATGGTGATGCCGGGCACCACCTTGGTGACCATTGCGCCAATCTGGATGCCGAACAGCGAACCCAGAAGCATGCCCATGGCCAATGTGTAGAAAATAAACCCATGGATCGCGTACTGGGTGATGGATGCAAAGCCCGCGGTAAAGATGATCTGAAAAATATCGGTGCCCACTGTCGTCATGGAGGAGACACCAAGCATGTAAACAAAAATGGGAAAGGTGAGAAAACCGCCGCCTACTCCCATGATGCCGGCGGCAAGTCCCACCAGCGCACCGCTGAGGACGAGGAACACCCATGAAATCTTGCGGCCGCCCGGCGTAAAATCGTGGTCGAATGTGACCATGGGCGGAATTGTGACCGACTGGATCATCATCGGCAGATTGCCTACTCCCGTGCCTTCAACCCTGCCGCCATGAGCGTCGCCGCCGGGTATCGCATCCTTTTCCACTCCGGCTCGTGTGCTCTTTAAAAAATCGGTCATGGCGTAGGCGCCCAGAGAGCCCAGCATGAAAGAGTAAATAGTCGTAATGAAGGCGTTGCTCAAGACCGGGTTGATCTCGTAGAGTATCCGGTTAACGATGCCACCCACTGTTGCCCCGATGATTGCCCCGATCAGAAAAACGACAGCAAGGGGCACGGATACATTGCCCAGCTTTCTGTGGATAACGCTGCCCATAATGGCCTTGGCAAAAATATGAAACAGGTCGGTGCCCACGGCCAGAATACCCTTGATGCCTGCGCTCATCAAAGCCGGCGCGATGATAAAGCCGCCGCCCGCACCGATACAGCCGGTGATCAGGCCGGCGCCAAGCCCAATAAGGATGGACACAATAAAAATCCCTGTCGTATAGTAGGCCGGGCTATATGCTTTCTTGCCGCCGAGCACGTCCGGAAGCGCACCGCCAATCTGGTCGGCAAACACATAGCCTCCAAGGAAAACAGGGACCAACAATAGTGCCAGCAATAGGAGCCGCTTCTTGTCACGAAAAACGGTGTTCGACACATCTATTTCCCATTTCGCATGGGCGACGGCTCCCGCCATCATAAACCTGCCCCATTCCTTAAAAAAACCCATCAGGCCGCCTCTCTCCTTTCTGCATCATTACTGCAGTCGCAGACACCTTATATGATTCCCCTGCAGTTGCCGATACTCCATAGTCCCTCTTCGAGGAATTCCATTCAGACATCGGGGCTTTTATGCTTCGAGTGACTCCTTGTATGGGTCTCCTGAAATGCGAACAAGAAATTCCTCAATGCACACGAATTGCATGAAACAGGCAGAAGCCCCCGGATTTGATCCCTCTATCATATTCGATTAGCGTTGATCCAATAAAGCGATCTAGTGGCTCAGGCTGAATTCGATAAAGCACACATGGGGTGAATACAATGCAACCAAACATAGCGAATTACAGCCCGATACTCCAAGCGGTATTATGGCATATTTTAAATACTGCCGTCAACAAACCCTTTGTGACTGTTGTCGCCACTGTCTCCAAAAAGCCAAACCTCATCTCGAGCGGAAACATGATGGCAACTGTAAGCAGATTGAAAATATCGTGCACAAGGCCAGCTTTCATGGATGGCGACATTTTTATGCCCAAGGCACCAAGACTCAACAATGAGCTTTTATTGAAACGTTCTCTTCTCTTAAAAGCGAACTGACCGTTTATAAGAATACTTTTATCGTAATGCGTTCTGCGACATCAAAAATGCAGCCCCGGATTCTACAGTCAAAGCAGCAGACGTCTGTCATGTTCTCATACAACCCTATCTGCTATGTCACTCCTCTGTGTCACCAAGATAATGACCTTTTTCTCCGGCAAATAAGTTCTCTATGTCTTTACGGATCTTGGCCCGATATTGTCTTACCAGCGCGTTATTTGACATGATCATATCCAGTTGTCTTGTATGGATGGTGAGGTAACCCACTATCCT
>CAYZZY010000193.1:0-4544 GCA_964482745.1 uncultured bacterium | reverse complement strand
AAAGAGAGAAGCAACGGGGAAAACAAAGCAGACCTACAGGACTCATTCGGGATGTCTACTCGACAAAGGCCCCGCGAGTGGGAATTCCTCGCCATGCTTTTTCTCAGAGCGAACTTTTGACTCGTCTTTGGCAGATTATTGAAAAATGAAACATTGCCGATAGAATGTTTTCATTGCGGGCGAGTGTGTCCGGCACTGAGGTCAATTTACAATTGGCGGTTTTCTACAGAGCGTGTTTCAAGGTGGAGGGAGAAGCAGCGGTCACGATCCGGAGTTATGGGCGCGGTACCAATCGATCGTGCGTCTGAGTCCCGTCTCCAGGTCCATCCCTGCAACGAAGCCCAGTTGCTCCTTGGCCCGTGACACTTCCAGGCAGCGCCGCGGCTGGCCGTCAGGTTTCGACGCGTTCCAGACGATCTCTCCATCGAAACCCGAAAGACGGGCGATGAGTTCTACGAGATCTTTAATCGATATTTCGTTGCCCGTGCCTATATTGACGGGATCCGGGCCGTCCCATTTCTCGGTCACCAGCACGATGGCCTCGGCGGCGTCCTCGACGTAAAGGAATTCTCGGGTGGCCTTGCCGGTGCCCCATACTTCTATTTTACCCTCTTTCGCTTCGATCGCCTCAACACATTTTCTGATGATGGCCGGAATGACATGCGAGCTGGCCGGATCGAAGTTGTCGCCCGGCCCGTATAGATTCACGAGCATAGGGTTGACGGCGCAAAAATCATATTCGGCGCGGTATGCCTGAGATTGTACGATGAGCATCTTCTTGGCGAGTCCGTACGGGGCGTTGGTCTCCTCGGGATAGCCGTTCCAGATGTCTTCCTCCCTGAAGGGAACCGGAGTAAACTTCGGATACGAGCATATTGTGCCGGCGGAAACGAATTTCGATACTCCGTTAAGGCGTGCCTGCTCCATCAACTGGACGCCCATGATCAGGTTCTCATAGAAGAAGCTTCCGGGATGCAATCTGTTCGCGCCTATCCCGCCGACAACTGCGGCGAGGTGTACCACAATGTCGGGCCTGGCCGTTTCAAGCAGTCTAATGATATCGGCCTCTTTCGTCAGGTTATATTCCTCACTGCGAGGAACAAAAATATTCGTGCAGCCGGCATCGCGGAACTTCTCCTCGACGTATTGTCCCAAAAAACCGGCTCCGCCCGTGATTACCACATTCTTTGAATCGAAATATCCCATGAGATCCCTGTTCCAGCTTTCAGATGGTTATCCAAGTGTGATGCATCCTGAATCAGACAAATGTTAACAAAAGATGTCGGGTCCGGTCAAGGACAAAGTAAAAACCGGGAATTGCAAACCGCAGACCTGACGTCGTGTAAAGCCAAAGATGATAATGGTTTTTATAAAGGTGCACGGAGGTGCATCCAGAACCAGGAACAATAGACAAAGGACATTCACTGGAGGTGATATGAAAAGAGTGAAGCCTTTCTTTGTGTTCTTTCCGTCTTTGCGTAGAAAAATAACATTTGCCGCCTTTTGTTGACTTCAACAACTGACGGTTGTATAATTCTATAGTAAGCAAGCATTTAATCCCTCCGTATGACTTGCCTCGGGAGCCGGAATCTCTGTTGAATTATGGCAAAATCCGCAAAGAAAAAGACGCGGTTTGAAGGTCCGGAAAAACCTGTCCCGCAAAGTCTCAAAGCCAGGATCGACCCCGCGCGTCTGCCAAAGCATGTGGCCGTCATTATGGATGGCAACGGGAGATGGGCGAAGAAGAGGGGGCTTCCAAGGGTCGCCGGTCATCGGGCAGGAGCGAATGCCGTGAGGGAAGTGGTGGAAGCCGCTCGCGAACTGGAGATCCGGTACCTGACCCTGTATGCCTTTTCGAGCGAGAACTGGAAACGGCCCAAGCGAGAGGTGAATGCCCTCATGCGTCTGCTCAGCGTATATATGCGGCAGGAGCTTGATGAATTTATGCATCATGGTATCGGGGTTAAAGTGATGGGCCGACTCGATATGTTGCCCCCAAAGCTGAAGGTGGAGGTGGAACAAACCATTGAGAAGACGGCAAAATGCGACAAGATGACGGTGGTGGTTGCACTCAGCTACGGCGGCAGGATGGAGATTGTTGATGCGGTTAAGACAATCGCCGCCCAATGCAAGACAGGCAAATTGAAGCCGTCCGATATCGATGAAGATCTTATCTCCCGGCATCTGTATGTGCCGGAGGTTCCCGACCCCGACCTGCTCATTCGTACGAGCGGCGAAAGCCGGTTGAGCAACTTTATGCTCTGGCAGGTTTCGTATTCTGAGATTTCTTTTGTTCCGACCCTGTGGCCCGACTTCACGAAGGAAGAATTCTGCCGCGTACTTATCGAGTACCAGAACAGGGATCGTCGCTTTGGAGGAATTACCTCTTGAGCGAGGAAAACAGGACAAGCAGAAAGGCGAGGTATCTCTCCGCGGCGGTCGGCATACCGGTCGGTGTGGGGCTTTGCCTGTTTCTCCCTTCCGGTTTCAACTTGCTTGCCGTTGTTCTCATCGCAATAGGCACGGTTGAATTCTACGCCATGGCCCGTAATAGGGGACTATCTCCCCATAGTGTTGTCGGCACGAGCTGCACTATAGCAGTATGTTTCACCGCGTGGATGGGCTCTCCGGTCGCCATGCTTTACGTGCTCGCGGTGTGCACGCTTGTAGTGTGCACGTTCGCCATGGCGCGTAACGCCCGCGACGCGATGACCAATATCGCGATTACCGTCTTCGGTGTGCTCTACGTGGGCTGGCTATCCGGCCACATCATTATGCTGCGCCAGCTTCCTCTTGTGCGGGGCAATGAAGAGTTCAACTTCGGAGGCGCAGGATATGTTATAATGCTGTTGATATTTTTGTGGGCAAGTGACAGCGGGGCTTTTTTCGCGGGAACCGCATGGGGGCGGCATAAGCTGGTTCCGGCCATAAGCCCGAATAAGTCAGTCGAGGGTTCCATCGGCGGAATTGTTTTGACCCTTGTGGCCGCGCTACTTATCAGCGATGCCGGCCAGTTGCTCAGAATCTTCGAGATAGCGCTCTTCCCTGAAATGGGCTATGCGCGCTATTTGCTTTTGGGACTGGGGATTGGTGTTGCCGGACAGGTGGGGGATCTCTGCGAGTCCTACCTCAAGCGAGACGCGGGCCTGAAGGATACGGGGAACCTGCTTCCCGGGCACGGCGGTTTTCTCGACAGGTTTGACAGCCTCATTTTTGCAGCGCCGCTGTTCTATTATTTTCTGAAGTTTGCACATCCTTGATGTCAGAGGAAAAACCAGGTCGGAGATCGAAATAATGTGTGTTGAATGCAAGGACCGAATAGAAGCGATACGACAAAGCATCATAGAAATGAGTGATTGTCTTTGACCCTGCTTCGCTCAAACAGAAGATAGCGGATCTCGAGAAAAACGTCAGCGAGGCCGACTTCTGGAACGACGCCGAAGCCGCACAGAAAACGTTGAGAAAGTTGAGCGTCCATAAAGCGTCCCTTCAGGAAGTCGAGCAGCTTGACACCCGTCAAAAAGACCTTGCCGAACTGATAGAGCTTGCGGAACTGGAAGACGACGCTTCACTGGAATCCGAGATACAGGCCGATCTCGATAATCTGGAAAAAGAAGTGGCGGAATGGGTCCGTCGCAGTACGCTCTCAGGCGAGACCGATGCCAATGACGCCATCCTCACCATTCATTCCGGCGCCGGCGGCACCGAAGCATGCGACTGGGTGGCAATGTTGCTTCGGATGTTTACCCGATGGGTGGAACAGCGCGGATACGACGCCGAGATTGTCGACATCCTTGAGGGCGATGAGGCCGGCATAAAGAGCGTAACCTTTACCGTCAGCGGACTGTATGCATACGGCTACCTCAAGAGCGAGGAGGGCGTCCACCGGCTGGTGCGAATATCGCCTTTCGACGCCAACAAACGCCGGCATACTTCGTTCGCGTCGGTCGAAGTTATCGCCGAAGTCGAAGACGATATCGTGGTTGACATAAACGAAGCCGATCTCCGCGTCGATACGTACAGGGCCAGCGGAGCAGGCGGCCAGCATGTAAACAAAACGAGTTCGGCCGTCAGGATCACCCATATCCCCTCGGGCATAGTGGTCCAGTGTCAGAATGAGAGATCGCAGCATAAGAATCGTGCCACCGCAATGAAGCTCCTTCGTGCAAAGCTCTACAACCTCTACGAGAAAGAGCGAGATGCTGAACTGGCCGCCCACAGAGGGAAACAAGAGGGGATCGCCTGGGGCAGCCAGATACGTTCGTACGTTATGCAGCCGTACCAGATGGTGAAAGACCACAGGACGGGAATCGAAACCGGAAACATCAACGCCGTCCTCGATGGCGGCCTTGACCAGTTCATTAACGGTTTCCTCCAGAAGCAGATTACACAATAAATATGAGAGCGACATCGGTCGCCACTGCGACCACGTTTGTGGTATATCGAATACGTTTTTCACCCCCGGAATTCCTTAGGGCCGGTTCATCGGGGTGGGATGTATCATGTGGAAACTATGATGGCATATGCATGAGGTGATACAGCCG
>CAYZZY010000192.1:0-4580 GCA_964482745.1 uncultured bacterium | reverse complement strand
GCGAGAAAGAGAGCGAGGCAAAAGAAGCCGGCGCCGATCATGTCGGTTCCGACGATCTTGTCCAGAAAATACAGGGAGGCTGGCTCGAATTCGACGCTACCGTCGCAACGCCGGACACGATGAGCAGTGTTGGAAAACTCGGGAAGATCCTTGGGCCTCGCGGACTGATGCCGTCACCCAAATCGGGAACCGTGACCTTTGACGTTGCCAAGGCTGTCCAGGAAATAAAGGCCGGCAAAATAGAATTCAAGGTCGACAAGAATGCCAATATTCACGTCCCGGTTGCAAAAGCTTCATTTGACGAAGACAAGATATATGAAAACGCCGTTGCAGTTTTTGAGGCAATCGTGAAGGCGAGACCGTCCGCGGCAAAAGGACAGTTTCTGCGCCTGGCCACTTTATCCTCTACCATGGGGCCTGGCATCCGGCTCGACTGTAACCTGCTGACAAATCAATTCAAGAGATAAGGCCGTTCTTACTCTTATGATAATAAGCTCCTGCTCTCGCCATCCGCATGCCGTGTATGCGGATATCATATGCGGGGGCTTTTTGTCTGTTTGGTGCGGTAGCCTATATCCATCCACGTAAGGAGAAGAAAACGTGAAACACAACATCAATAAGGGGCGTCACCTGTTTACTTCCGAATCCGTCACTGAGGGGCACCCCGACAAGATTTGCGACCAGATTTCTGACGGCGTTCTCGACGCTATGCTCGAGCAGGACCCCTTCTCTCGCGTAGCCTGCGAGACCCTCGTCACGACCGGCTTTGTCCTTGTGGCAGGCGAAATAACCAGCAAGGCGCAGGTGGACATCTCCGATGTTGTTCGGGGCGTTGTTCACAGCGTCGGCTATATCGATGCCAGCTACGGATTCGATGCCAACACCTGTGGAGTTATCGTTGCATTGAAGAAACAGTCCCCTGATATCTCCCAGGGCGTCACCGCCACAAAGGATCATGAACAAGGGGCCGGGGATCAGGGCATGATGTTTGGTTTTGCGTGCAAGGAGACGCCGGAGCTTATGCCCATGCCGATAGCGCTCGCCCACCGCATCACGCGGCGGCTTTCCGAACTTCGCAAGGACGGGACCCTCCCCTTCCTGCGGCCCGACGGCAAATCCCAGGTGACCGTGGAATATGACGGCATGAAACCTGTTCGGGTGGATACCGTGGTCGTCTCCAGCCAGCACAGCGACGATGTTTCCCAGGAAGAGATAAAGACCAGAATAATCGAACACGTCATCAAGCCTGTCATCCCGGCTGAAATGCTGGATGAGTCGCATATCACATACCACATCAATCCTACCGGTCGCTTCGTTGTGGGCGGACCGCACGGCGACTGCGGGCTCACCGGCCGCAAGATCATCGTTGACACTTATGGCGGATATGCCCCGCACGGCGGCGGCGCCTTCTCAGGAAAAGACCCGAGCAAGGTCGATCGCTCGGCAACCTATATGGCCCGCTATATAGCCAAGAATGTTGTTGCGGCGGACCTGGCGGATGCATGTGGCGTGCAGCTTGCCTACGCCATCGGGGTCGCTCGACCGATTTCAGTGCTGGTGGAAACGTTTGGGACCGGGAAAGTCGATGACAAGGTGATCGCCGATGCAATCGTGAAGCTGGTTGACCTGCGCCCCGCAGCCATCATCGAAAGCCTTGACCTGCTTAAGCCCATATACAGGAAGACCACGAACTACGGCCATTTCGGGCGAGAGGACCAGGGCTTTAAATGGGAGGAACGATCGCTGGTGAAAGCACTAAAGAAGGAGATAAAGGCTTGAGCGAGAAAAGCAAAAAAAAGACGGGTGATGTCAAGAATCTGAAACTGGCCGGCGGCGGCATGAAACGCATCGAATGGGCGAACCGCGATATGCCCGTGCTGCAACTCGTGCGTGAACGATTTGAAAAGGAACTTCCGCTCAAAGGCCTGAGGATGGCGTGCTGCCTGCATGTTACGGCCGAGACCGCGAACCTTATGCGCACGCTCAAGGCCGGCGGAGCCGACGCAGTGTTATGTGCCTCCAATCCGTTGTCCACTCAGGATGACGTTGCCGCGGCTATCTGCAAAGAGTTTGATATCCCGACCTTTGCCATTCGCGGCGAGGATCGTGACACATACTACGATCATCTCAGGTCTGCCGTTGATATCAAACCGCAGATTACAATGGATGACGGCGCCGATCTTGTCTCGTTTATTCATGATCATCCGAAACTTATCCCCAACGTGATGGGAAGTATGGAGGAGACAACCACGGGCGTGATCAGGCTGAGGGCGATGGAGAAGGACGGCGCGCTCAAGTTTCCCGTGGTGGCGGTCAACGATGCCGATTGCAAGCACTTCTTCGATAACCGATACGGTACGGGTCAGTCCACAATAGATGGCATCATCCGGGCAACCGACCTGCTGCTTGCAGGGAAGAAATTTGTCGTGGTCGGATATGGATGGTGCGGTCGCGGGCTCGCCACTCGCGCCCGGGGGATGGGGGCGATCGTCACCGTGACCGAGGTCGATCCTTTGCGCGCGCTGGAAGCGGCGATGGACGGCTTCTCCGTTATGCCCATAAGCGAGGCCGCGCGTATCGGAGACGTATTCTGTACCCTTACCGGCGACATCTCATGTCTGCGCAAAGAGCATTTCTCGGTCATGAAGGACGGCGCCGTAGTCTGCAATTCGGGCCACTTCAACGTCGAGTTGAATATCCCCGATCTGGAAAGCCTTGCCGTCAAGGTGAACAAGGACATCCGCGCGAACATCGATGAGTATGTGCTTGCGGACGGACGGTCCATCAACCTGCTGGCGGAGGGTCGGCTGGTCAATCTTGCCGCGGCCGAAGGGCATCCGGCGTCGGTCATGGATATGAGCTTTGCCGTCCAGGCGCTCACGACCGAATATGTCGTAAAGAAGCACAAGAAATTGAGGCCAAAGGTCTATGATGTTCCCCGCGAAATTGACACCTGGGTCGCCAGCCTGAAGCTGAAATCCATGGGGATCGAAATCGATACCCTGACGCCTGAACAGAAGAAATATCTCTCCTCCTGGGAGATGGGCACGTAACAGCTTGTTTGTTGTGCGCCGTTTGATAGACTGTCGCGAATTTCTTTCGGACTGTGGCTTCGACCCCGACCAAAGGCTCGCCGGCCTGAACGGGAGCGAGGCTTCAGTCCGAAGTTTCTTCCTCCAGAATGTGCGTTTCGCTTGCCGACAGAAAAGGTGAAATATGAGTGTTTCCACCCCGAGAGAGCGTGTCATTGCCGCGCTCGCATATGAAGAAACCGACATTGTCCCGTATGACGTCATCTTCGAAGGCGACGTGGAGGAACGCCTGGACAAGCACTATGGCGGATCCGATTGGAAAGAGATGCTCCAGAAACACGTGGCCCTCGTGAGTTATCCGCCCTGGGCTCAACCTGAGCCCACCGATGACGGCTACATCAAAGATGAATATGGCTGCATGTGGGATTTCAGCGCGAGCCCATTCCATCTTGTCGGTTCTCCGCTCAAGGAACCGAGCCTTGAAGGCTACGACTTCGATGCCGTCACACAAGTCGTCCTCGATGGTCTTAAAATGGACACTGGCGAAATCATTATCAATGAGAATAAGGACAAGTTTATTCTCGGACAGATACATTTCGGTCCATTTGAGCGTTCATGGATGCTACGCGGCTTTGAAAATGTGCTCATGGATTGCATTCTCCACCCCGACTTCTATGAAGAACTGCTCGAGCGGATTATGGAGATGCATCTTGTCCTGGTTGACAAAATCTGCAAGCTGCCCATCGACGGTGTGCTCTTCGGGGATGACTGGGGCGATCAGCGCGGCGTGATACTCGGCCCGGAAAGATGGCGCAGATTCATCAAGCCTCGCATCAAAAAACTCTATGAGCGCGCCCACGGCCACGGCAAGATGGTTTTGACGCACTGCTGCGGTAACGTATTCGACGTGATACCCGACATGATCGAAGTCGGGCTCGACGTCCTGGAATCGCTCCAGCCTGAGGCGATGGACGTGTATGAGATAAAGCGCAGGTACGGGAAAGATCTGCGTCTATGGGGTGGGCTGGGAATGCAGCAGGTTCTCGCGTTCGGTTCGCCGGATGACGTCCGGAAAGAGATCAGGCGTCTCAGAACCGAATTGGGAAAAGGCGGCGGCTATATCATGGCCCCGGCAAAACCGCTCATGGAAGATGTCCCCACCGAAAATGCCGTTGCAGTCATCGAAGAGTTCGCGCAGGGGATGTAATACAAAGTTCACGCCAAATCTGAAATATTCTCAACGTTGCTCGGCGCATTCTCAGTGAACCTTCAGGCAGAAACAAACACATTGTCTGCGTCGTATGCGCATTTATTCGCACATCCGCTGACTTTCCATCAAGCGAATGCCAAAGCATTCGTACCGAAACCGGCTGTTGCACGGGCGCATCATGCTGCGCCCGGCGACCGGGGACTGTCCCTATTTACGGAATCCTGCCTTTTGGATTCGTAGAATAGGGACTGTACCCAGAGCCAGATCATACGCATCCATCCGGACACCTACTTAAACTCAACCTCTATCTCTTCCTCCATCTCGAATTTCAGCCCTTC
>CAYZZY010000191.1:0-4586 GCA_964482745.1 uncultured bacterium | reverse complement strand
TAATAGCATAATGCCTGGGAAGGGAGCGCGTCAACAGGCTTTCCGTATTCGAATAGCCGAAACTGATTCATCAATTCCTGTCCGCATGTGGATACATCGAAAAATCAGGCAAAACCGGGCGAAAGCGCCGCTCTGATAAGTGCTGTGAGAGCATGCTGTTGCGTTTTGACACCTGCTCGGGCCTGTGCTAAACTTACCTCATGAAAGGTCTTGCTTTGGAGCGTATCGCGATATGAAAGCGGAAAAAGACAAGAATCCCCTGGTTGTAAGCAAGAGCCTGCGATTTCCTTTTTCAAAAGGGATACTGTCTCAGGGATTGATTACATTTGGGCTTGAACCCGATGAAGCTTACGGCATCGCCGAGAAAGTGGAAGCACGCCTCCTGAAGCAGAAATCGGGACAAATTCAGAAAAGCCGCCTCAGGCGTATTGTCAGCGAGGTTCTGCGGCGCGAGCACGGCGTCGAAGCGGCAGAAAAATATCTCGAATGGAAAAGGGATTCCTCTCCTATTCTCGTCAAGAGAAGCGGTTCAGGCGTTCCGTTCTCCAAGGGAATACTGTCGCAATCGCTCGAGGCGTCCGGCATCGACCCGACCATATCGCATCCATTGGCTACTTCTATCGAAAAAACACTATTGCGGGGGACCAGCCGTGAGGTTACCAGTGATGAGATTCGTGAATTGACCGCCAATACGCTTCGAAGGAAGTATGGTGAACCTTACGCGAATCGTTATCTGCTGTGGCGTCGCCTTAAGGAGCCCATCAGGCCTCTTATTATCCTGCTCGGCGGCACGGCCGGAACGGGCAAGTCCACTCTTGCCGTGGAGCTTGCGCATCGTCTCGGCATAACGCGCGTTATCTCGACGGATTCTGTCAGGGAAGTCATGCGGATAATGTTTTCCCCCGAACTCATGCCCACCATTCACAAATCATCGTTCAACGCATGGGAGGCATACGACTTGCCGACAGCCGTTCAGGGTGACATTGTTATCTCGGCCTTTATGGAACAGGCGTTGCGCGTCCTTGCCGGCATCTACGCCTTGATGGATCGCGCGCTGGATGAGAAGATCAGCATGATAATCGACGGCGTACATATTGTGCCGGGCTTCATGAAAAGGGATTATGGCGAAAGCGCAATGGTCTGCAACATGGTGATTACGACCGAAGACGAAGCCATTCACCGGGAACGCTTTAAAATTCGCGGCCAGGAGGCATCTACCAGGGGCGCGGAGAAATATCTTGATAATTTCGATTCGATACGCAAGATCCAGGATTTTATTGTGATGCAGGCACACAAATGTGAGGTGCCGGTCTTCGACAGCAAGAACTTCGATCAGACGGTAAAGACAATCGTGGAGCATCTCACCAATTTCATAAGCAGCCACGACACAACCTCCCTTGAGAAGATCAAATGAAGGCTCTCTTCCTCATCGATGGTGAGCATTATCTTCCGGTAAATCGCGACGGCATCTCGGATGTGGCGGCAAGGCGCGGCTATGAGGTTGCGGGCGCCGTTTTCATTGGCGGCATGGAGAAAATAGGCTCCCCGGAAGACCTGAAACAGCTTGGTATACCCGTTGTAATTGAGAAAGATCCATTGGCGGCAATTGCGCAAGCTATAGAAAAACTGCGCCCCGATGTGGCCGTGGACTTGAGTGACGAACCGGTCGTGAGTGCCGCCAGGCGCTTCGAGTTCGCCAACCTGATCCTTGCAAAAAACGTCGTGTATGAAGGGGCCGACTTCCGTTTCACGCCCCCCCATTATGAGAAAATCTGCACAAAGCCTTCCATCTCGGTCGTGGGTACCGGAAAGCGGATCGGCAAGACCGCGCTTGGCGGCTATGTTGCCCGCGTTCTCAGCGGGCAGGAAGAGGTTCCCGCCGACTACCGGCCATGCATCGTAACAATGGGACGCGGCGGACCGCCGCAGCCTGAAGTGATCGAGGGCGATCGGCTGAGCATCACGCCCGAGTTTCTTCTTCAGCAAAGTCGCGAGGGCAAGCATGCCGCAAGCGATCATTATGAAGACGCGCTTATGACCCGGCTCACGACCATTGGCTGTCGCCGCTGCGGTGGCGGATTTGCCGGTGTGGTATTCAGCTCGGTTGTCCCGGATGGGGCCCGCGTAGCCAATGAGCTTCCCGCCGACCTGATCATTTTCGAAGGAAGCGGGGCTTCGATGCCCCCAATTGCGACCGATGCGTGGGTGCTCGCAATCGGCGCAAACCAGTCGCTGGACTACATAACCGGTTATATGGGACCGTACCGAATTCGCAAGGCCGACCTCTGCGTTCTGACAATGTGCGAGGAACCGATGGCAGACGAGCGGAAGATTTCCGAAATGATCTCGCTCATCCACGCGTTGAATCCTACGGCGAAAGTGGTGCGGACCGTATTCAGGCCGAAACCACTTGAAAGCATCCGGGGCGAGCGCGTGCTCTATACAACGACGGCTCCCGCAACGGCCGAAACGGCGCTTCGCGAAAGCCTGGAACGGGAGTACGGATGCGAGGTCGTTGCCATCAGCCATAGTTTGTCCAATCGCCCGAAACTTAGAGCAGATATCAAGGAAGCGATAAAGAAGAAAAGTCCGTCGGTGCTGCTGACCGAACTCAAGGCCGCGGCCGTCGATGTCGCCACCGCAATGGGGCTCGAGGCGGGCCTGCGGGTTGTCTATGCCGACAACGTTCTGCTCGAACCCGGTGGCAGACCCCAATTAGCGAAAGAAATCCTCGGACTCGCACAGCTTGCGACCGATCGTTTTAGAAAAAAGGAGATACATGAGTAACGTTCGCAAAGCAATCATGTTGATAATTGACGGGGTGGGCGACCGCCCGATTGCCGAGCTTGGCGGGAAGACACCACTGGAGGCAGCGCACACGCCCTGCTTCGACGAACTTGCAAGGAACGGAATCACCGGTCTGATGGATCCGCTCTCGCCCGGTATCCGCGTGGGGACCGATGTCGGGCATCTTGCGCTTTTCGGCTATAACCCATTGAAAGTATATTGGGGACGCGGGCCAATCGAGGCCGTGGGAGTCGATATCAAGCTCG
The DNA here is from genome assembly GCA_964482745.1 of uncultured bacterium. Lineage (GTDB taxonomy): Bacteria > Abyssobacteria > SURF-5 > SURF-5 > SURF-5 > CAYZZY01. The sequence goes on along the minus strand of CAYZZY010000191.1, from coordinate 1,533 downwards.
AGCAGGGAGATGTGGCGCTCAGATGCAACTTCGCCACCGTTGATGACGACTTTATGGTTATTGACCGTCGCGCAGGGAGAATCCGGCATACAGATCCTCTCTCTGCGGCACTCGATGGGATGTCGCTCGGGGACGGTGTAAGTGTAATATTCAAATCTGCCACCGAACACCGGGCCGTCCTCGTGCTGCGCGGCGGGCGGCTTTCCGCAGAGATCACAAGTTCGGATCCCGGCACGGCCAACGAAGGCCAGCCGGTCAAAGAAGCGAAACCCAAGCGGCCGGGCATGCCCCTGGCCGAAAAGACTGCCCGTCTGGTCAATGAATTTGTAAAGAAGTCTTATGAAATACTGCGGGATCACGAGTTGAACAAAGAGCGAATCGCGAAGGGACTGCTTCCGGCAAATATCGTTATTACCCGCGGAGCCGGTATGGCGGTGAAGATGCGGAGTCTCGCCGAAAGATTCGATATCAAAGGATCTTGTGTGACGGGGGAGAGCACGGTCGTCGGCATTGCGCGGATGTCCGGTTTTAGCGTGTTAACAAACGAAAAACTGACGGCCAATATCGATACAGACCTGGATGAGAAGGCAAGGCTTACCGTCGAAGCCCTGAAAGAATCGGCTTTTGTTGTCGTGCATGTCAAGGCTACCGACCTGATGTCGCATGACAACAAGCCTCTCGAGAAGCTGGCATTCATAGAGCGCATCGACCGGATGCTTCAGCAAATTATCGATTCGCTGGATAGCCCGGAGGAAACCTATATTGCCGTCACGTCCGACCATTCGACCCCCTGTGCAATTCGGGAACACAGCGCAGATCCGGTTCCGGTTTTGATACATGGCGAGGGAGTGCTTGTCGACGATGTGGAAACCTATGGCGAACGGGCGTGCGCGCATGGAGGGCTTTGCCGCATAAGGGCCAACGATTTCCTGCTCTCGATCTTCGACATGATGGGAGCGACCTACCGGTTCGGAAGCTGAGGAAAAGCATGCTTTTGGCAAAAGATATAATGACGCGCGAGGCCATAACGATAGACCATACCGCCTCCCTTCGGGAACTCTCCAAACTGCTATCGGAAAGGGGCATTACCGGTGTACCTGTCATTGATGAAGACAGGCGATTGCTTGGAATGGTCTCCATGCGCGACCTGATTAAGGAAGAGGTCCGCAGTCTGGGCGCGAATCTGGAATATGAGGATATCTATGAGCTTTTCTCCTCTGCCCTCAATACCGAGGAAGCCGAAGGGGTGTCCGTCAGGCATCTGTGGGTGGAGGAAATTATGGCTCGAGATGTTTACACTGCAACAGAATCGACTACCGTTCGTGAAATAGCCGGCATTATGCAAACGCACAATTTTCATCGGATTCCGATACTGAGGGATGGCAGAATGGTCGGTCTTGTTACGACAATGGATGTGTTAAAAGCAGTGGCGGAAGGGAAGGAGATATAGACCACTTTACTGGTGTCCTATCCATGCTTTATATTCCCCGAAGAGCGGCTGTACTCGGCACTGACTCTTGGCTTTTTCACCCG
>CAYZZY010000190.1:0-4602 GCA_964482745.1 uncultured bacterium | reverse complement strand
TATTCTACGAATCCAAAAAACGGGATTCCGTAAATAGGTACAGTCCCCGTCGCCGCAGAAATACACGAAACCGAGCGCCTGTGGTACAGCGCCACCCGACATAACAAACTTCCGGACATAGTAACAAACGTGGGGCAAAAAAACAAGAAGCATGTGGCGGAGATTACGAGAATCTCCGCCGCATGCTCCAGTCATAAAATCATCACTGTCCATCATCAGGAATTGATGACTTCGAGCGCCTCTTTCCTGTAGGCTTCCATTATGTAGGGAATCTCTGTGACCCGCGCACATTCCTCTGTAAGCGAGGCCAGATCAGCACGCGTGATCAGATCGACACGCCATTTTCTTGCGCCCGCCATGAGCTGCTGCAGCCCGACGCGAAGCTTCTCGACTCCGCTGTAGATTCCGATGGCGCCCAGGGGAAGTTTGTCTACTTCATTTCCATACTTCGCCTTCAGTTCTTCATAGCAGACGAAGATCTCTTCTTTGGTGCTCCCGTGTTTTGCGACGGATTTGGGCAGGCCCCCGTTGTCGCCCTTGAGCCAGTTCGCGATGTTTTTTCCGACCATGCCGGGAATCATGAGCGCGCGCCCCATGCATACAGCCCTTGAGAAGGGAGCGCCAAGCGCGATCGCCTTGAACACGTGGTCTTCGGCGCTGAAGCCGCCGGCAAAGGCGATATCCGGCACGAAGCTGCCCTTTTTATGCAGAATCTGGCACAGTTCATACGCCATTGCATGCAGGTAGATCGAAGGTACGCCCCACTCGGCCATCATGCGCCAGGGGCTCATTCCGGTGCCGCCCGGAGCGCCGTCGATGGTGAGAAAATCGATTTTGGCGTCGGAAGACCATTTGATCGCCATGGCCAACTCGCGCATCGGATAGGCGCCTGTCTTCAGAGTAACGCGTTTGGCGCCGAGGCTCCGCAGCCTCTTCACCTCGCTCATGAAGCCGTCATAGTCAACGAAACCAAGACGGGAATGCCGCTCGAACTGCTTGATCGCGCCATCCTTGAATGCCGCCTGATTCGCGGGGCTTTCGGGATCGGGGGTCACGATGTAGCCGCGTTTCTTGAGTTCAATGGCGCGCTCGACCGTGTCCACTTTGATCTCGCCGCCGATGCATTTAGCGCCCTGGCCCCATTTCAACTCGATGGTCTCGACACCCAGCTTTTCGATAACATATTCGGCCACGCCAAAACGGGTGTCCTCAACATTCATCTGGACGAGGATGTCGCCGTATCCTTCATGATATCGCTTGTATTCCTCCACCCTCCGGCGCATGTCCGGCGCTTCCTTAATCTTCCCGTTGCTGTCGAGTTCGAGCTTGGGATCGATGCCGCATACGTTCTCGCCGCAGACAAGGCTGATGCCGCTGATCGCCGCGCCGATCGCAAAATGCTCCCAGTTCTTGCGGGCGATTTCGGTGCTGCCCAGGGCACCGGTGAAAACAGGGACTTTCATCTTGACCTTGTTTTCCGTTCCGAATTCTGTCTCGGTGTTGACGGAGGGGAACGTCGCGTGATCGGGATCGGCCTGCGTTCCTTCGGCGCCAAGCGCATATCCCATTATGTTGAGATGGGAGTAGTCGACGGGATAGTCTTTGTCGGCGCCCGCGGTTACTTCACCAAAGGGCCCGGGGTAGAGCAGTTCCCTTCCACGGAATGTGGATGTAAACAGGTCGCAGCCGCCTCTGCACCCGTCTAAACACCGGCTGCAGATTCCCGACTGCGGCGCGACGTTTCGCGACCGGTTATGGGTCTGCAACGCCTCGTTTGCATTTGGACGATGTAGATTCATGATCGATGTCTCCTTAGTTTGAGCCTATGCGGCCTTTCCTTGCCGGCCAGGTTTCCGCATGCCCCGATGACAGAGAAGCTGGTCCAAAAAACTATTTCATGGTCTCGTTTCATCGCGCCGGCAAGGGCAAGCATTTTTAATACGGCAATTAGTTGCCATAAAATGGTATCACAGCTTTCTGTCAGAGTCAAGCATTAAGTCCAAATACTAACGGAAATATTTAATAATTCTCGAATGTCTTTTGGTCTCCCCTCCTTCTTTTATCGGCAAAACTACCGGCAAATATCCGGCAAGAAATAGTGCTCTATGATGACAGGCGTAGAGCACGACATCGGAAGAGACGGCAAATGTTTTGCAATAATGGGTGCAATGCGGCATCTGGAATAATATGCAATGTGATATTTCATTCATTTGTAACGGCAAAAATGCCGCTAAATCCTTGTAATGCGGCATCTTTTATGGTAGAATACATTTTATGAGCGAAAAGACTGAAAAAAAACGGCTTGAGATTCTCAGGATTCTGCAGGAGGCCGAAAGACCTGTCGGCAGCGCCAGAATCACCGAAAGACTCTCGGCCGCGGGTCATGAGATCAGCGAACGCACGGTGCGTTTCTATCTCAATACAATGGATAAAGAAGGACTCACTGAAAATCAAGGGAGAAAGGGCCGCCTTATTACGCAGCAGGGCCTGAACGAACTCTCATCCGCAAGGATCATTGAGAGGGTTGGATTTCTTGCCGCAAAGATCGACCAGATGACCTACCGCATGAACTTTGATCTCTCCAAAAAAAAGGGAACCGTTGTTGTCAATGTCAGCATGTTGGACAAATCCCGGATGGCGGATGCCGTGCCGCTGATCAAAAGAGTGTTCGCGGCGGGGTATGCAATGGGGCGGCTGATCACCCTGTTTCCCTCGGGAGCGCGAGTGGGGGAATCAACGGTGCCGGACGGAATGATAGGAATAGGGACGGTGTGTTCAATAACCCTCAACGGCGTGCTGCTCACCCATGGCATCCCGACGTACTCCAGATTCGGCGGCCTTCTGGAGATGCAGGATTACCGACCCACCCGTTTTGTTGAAATCATTCATTACAGCGGCACAACATTGGATCCGCTGGAGGTCTTTATCCGCAGCGGCATGACGGACTACGATGGCGCCACCAGAAACGGCAACGGCCGCATAGGCGCGAGCTTCAGGGAGGTTCCGGCCGAGAGCAGGGATCAGGTAACACGGCTCGCCCGCCAACTGGAGGATGTCGGCCTGGGCGGTTTCATGACCATCGGATGGCCGGGCCAGCCGGTTCTCGAGATTCCTGTGAACCAAGGACAGGTCGGGGCGGTCGTTATAGGTGGACTGAATCCGGCGGCAATCCTGGAAGAAAGGGGCATAAAGGCTGATTCACGCGCATTGGCGGCGCTGGCGGAATACGAGACCTTCTTCCCTTATGACGAACTCGATGAACGTGCCCATGAATTAATCTGATTGGGAATACAGAAGCGAGCATTCACCACCAAGCCACCAAGACACAAAGAAAGACACCGAGCCAAATCATGATTCTCCGTATCCTCTATGGCTAATAGAAAGACCAAAGGCTTTTGGCGGGAGAAGGAATAGGCAACGCGGTGAGTTTCTTAGTTTTTTCCTTGGTGCCTTAGTGGTTAAATATTCAGTTGTTTCCTTTGCATCTTTTTTTCTATTTCACCCTTCACTCTTCCGTGCGCCCCTGCAATAAAGAATGGGAAGAAATCTGAATCTGCAGGACGTTGGAAATCCGCGATAATCTGTGGATAACGGGTCTTTGATCTTTTTGTTCGTGTAATCCGTGAAATCTGTGGTTCCCTTTCTACTGCACTACGCGTGCGGTTCCGTCGGGACGTCGCAGCACCCTCACTCTGTCGCCGACAAAAAACGGCTGATCCGCCGCCTGCACAATTGCGATGACCTCTCCGTAGTCCAATTCCACCGTAATCTCCAGACCATCCTGCTTCGTTGCGCCCTCTTCTACAGCCGAACCTGCCACACCGCCCACCACACCGCCGGCAACCGTCGCAACAGCTCTGCCTGAGCCTCCGCCAATCGTGCTGCCCACGACGGCGCCAAGGACACCTCCGGCTATCGTCCCGAGACCGGATTTTGTTCCCTCAATTTGTACAGACCTCACATACATGACGGTCCCCTCGTCAACGGTCTGCACCTTTCGGGCCTGATCGCGAGAGTAAGCATTGCCCGACATGCTCGACGCGCAGCCGGCAGTCAGAACAAGAAGCAGAGCCACCACGAGTATAGTTTTTGCATGTGTCATAGATATCATCCTCCCGGCGCGACCTTTTTTCCCATTATTATCCCATACCCTTCTACAGTATAGACCTTTATCCATGCCGGGCGCAATTCACGAGCGAAGAGTTTACCGGCCGGCTTCACGAAGCGGGAGTTCGGATCAGCATGGACGGCCGGGGCCGTGTAATGGACAATATCTTCATCGAGCGATTATGGCGAAGCGTCAAGTACGAAGAAATCTATCTGCGCGATTACGCAGACGGGATCGAAGCGCACAGAGGGTTGGACCGATACTTTCGATTCTACAACACCGAACGGCAGCATCAGTCGCTGGGCAACCGGACGCCAGCCGATTGGTACTTCGGTCGGAATTGACATGCGGGCCGCCGCCTCCCCTCCCCCCGGGGAGGCATGGAAAGAAACGGAAAGGAGAACAAATGCGCCGCTGGAGCATTAGCTTATTGGGGGGCGAAAACTGTCCAAACAATGGGGGTAAGCTCAAATACCCCTTTTAATTTATATAAC
>CAYZZY010000189.1:0-4614 GCA_964482745.1 uncultured bacterium | reverse complement strand
TACCGTTCTCGAAATGACTTTTCTGAAAGTGAAGAATATGCATCAGATTCTTCACCCCGGCAGAGTACACCTTCCGCCCGATTTCGTAAGGTGGAACAAAAGGGCAAGAAATCAAGAATATCCTCACAATGTTTGCGTACTTTCTGGCAGCGCTCAGTTGAAAACGACGCGTATCCCCGATCGGCCTTTTGACTCATGCCCCGGGATGTGATATCTTCTTGCAGGAGCAATGATTACGTTTTGTTAACAAGGAGTTAAAGATGATCGATCCGATGATAAACGCCCTGAGGCTTCTGCAGGCCATCAACGGCGAACAACCCGATCAGGTTCCCATTTTCCTGCCTATCGAGAGCGGGTTCATGGCGGAATATGGCGGTGTCCCCCAGCGGGAGTACCACAACGATCCTGAGAAGATGCTCGAGTGTCAGATGAAAGTGCAGAAAAGGTTCAACGGCCTGAGCCCGCTTTATACCGATTTCGGTGTCGTGACCGAGGCGGCCGCCTTCTGCGAGATATTCTGGCCGGAGGACGATTCGCCCTGGGCAAAGCCGGCGTTGAAGAGCATCGACGAGGTGGATGACCTGAGCGTTCCCGACACATCGCGTGACGGCCTGTTTCCGAGGATTACGGAATATTTCGAGACGATGAACGCGATGGCATTGGAGCGCGGGCTTCAGGCGGGCGTCGGCAACCCGGTCGGGCCGGTCGGCTTCGGCAGCCTGCGCGGCCCCGTGGTCCTGGCAGGCCTTATACGCGGAATCAGCGAATTCATGATGGATATGTACGACAATCCGGACAAGTGCCATCGGCTGCTCGAAATCGCGACGGACACACTGCTCGCGTACCTGGATATGCAAAAGAAAGCGCTCGGGAGCCTTGCCGCGGTATTCCTATGCGACGACATATCGGGGCTTCTCTCGCCGGACCTCTTCAAGGAATTCTTTATTCCGTATACCGCGCGTATTTTTGAAGTGCACTCGGACGCGCTCACCATCTATCACTGCGATTCGGATATGCACAACCTCACCGGATTCGCGCCCGAGACCGGCGGCAAAGCGTTTCATATGGGCTTCATGCACGATATGGCCGAGCTCAAGCGAACCATCGGCGACCGCATGTGTCTTATCGGCAACGTGCCTCCCGTCGCGGTCCTGATGCGTGAAACACCCGAAAGGGTGCTTGAGGAATCACGGCGCTGTATTGAGGGGGCGGCAGCGGGCGGCGCGTTCGCCCTCTCGAGCGGCGGCGTGATCGACCGAGGCACCCCGCCGGAAAACATCGACGCTCTTGTCGAAGCGTCCGAAAAGTTCGGGAAGTATTGATTGGACCGCTGGAAATACATTTTCTCGGAACCCTCCGCTCGCCGACGAGTTGGGCACATGTGACGCGGGAATCCCGGATAAAATGGTAAAACTCGTTCCCTATGGCATCCGCCGGAATTGCTCAGGCCGGATGTCCGCCCCCTTCGCGCTGCCGACCCCACAAGGAACACCTGCGCGCGCGCATGCGAAGCGCATATGAAGACCGCAACACATTGAAAGAAAAACGGAGCACGCATTGAGAACGGCCGGCGATTGCGCCTGGGCCGCCGCCGCGGGGAAAATGGAGGAGGCGTTGATGGCGCTGAAGGAGATGCCATGAAACACACAACGGTAAGGATAGGCGACATCCTGACGGAAGGGCCGGATGCCGGCAGGTTCAGCTTTGCATTTGAGCCCGAGACCGGAGAGCTTGCCAATTCCATAAAGGACATGGGCCTCATCAATCCGCCCACGCTCAGGAAAAAAGAGAACGCATTGGATGTCGTCTGCGGATTCAGGCGAGTGCTGGCGTGCAAGCAGATCGGGATGACGGAAATCGATGCGCGTGTTTATGAACCCGATGAGTTGTCCGACGAGAGATGTCTCCGGATCAGTCTGATCGATAACGGAGGTCCCGGCAGGATGAGTCCGGTCGAATGCGCCATCGCCCTCAGAAAATTTTCCGAAAGGAGTTACGATACCGACAGGCTCGCCGCGGAGATTGCGCCAAAGCTTGGATTGCCCTCTTCGCGCAAGTATGTCGAAAACTGTCTAAGAATATTCTCGCTCGAAGACGAGATACTCCGCGCCATACATAAAGATTCGCTTGGGGTTGAGCAGGCGTTTTGCCTTTATCAATTGGAGACGAATGCACGCCTTGCCGTCTTCCGGGTTCTTGGCTCGTGCCGGGCAAATCTGAACGAAACCCGCGAATTCGTCTCGCTCATTCCGGATGTCGCCGCAATGGTTCGTGTCTCCGTGCCGGCATACATCGACTCAGCATGTGCCTCGATAATCGAGGAGGAGTCTCTGGCGCCGCGAAAAAAGCTGGGGCTCATACGAGACAAGCTGAGAGATTCGCGCTATCCTCGTCTTACAAAGGCCGAGTCTGCATTCAAGGCCGCGGTCAAGAACATGAAACTCAATGAGCGATGTGCCATTCATGCGCCGAAGAATTTCGAGGGTGATGAAATCTCCATCTCAATGAGGGCGGAAAACGAGGATCGGCTGGCACATCTTTTGGAGTCGATGTCGAATGCCGGGACCATGGAGGCATTCCGCAGGCTTTTTTCAATAGTGCAGGGCAGTGATAACTCATGAAGCTTTTCTTTCCGGAAAAAGTTATCGTTCAGACGGCAGCGGCAGATCTTCCCCGCACGAGAAGCATCCTCAAAAAACTCGAAGGGGCCAATATCGTTTTCACCGATGACGGCCCTGAAGCGAGCGCGCCAGACGAATCAACGGACGAACGATTTCGGCGGGAGAAAAGAAACCTTGTGATTGCCGTCAAGCGTGGAGGTCTTGTGAAGGAGTTCCGGCGACATGCGTCCCTGCAACAGGACCGGGAATACTACTTGATCCATGCCGCCAACTGCCCGTTCGACTGCTCGTACTGTTACCTGCAGTGCTACTATGAGACCGCCACGCCAACGATTTTCGCCAACACAGACGATCTGTTTGAACAGGTAAAGAACGTATTGCAAAATGAGACAAGCGGCAGCGCCTATTTTCATGCAGGCGAGACGGCAGACGCGCTCGCGCTCGAACACATCTCCGCTTTTGCGGCGGACGCCGTCGAGTTCTTTGCAGGACTGGACGGCGCCATCCTTGAACTAAGGACAAAGAGCGCAAACGTCGAGGCCATCCTGCCGCTGTCACATGCGGAACGGACCGTGGTATCGTGGACGCTCACACCTCAAAAGATCGTTGAGGAATACGAGCACGACACGGCCTCATTGGATGAAAGGCTGGAGGCGGCCTTGCGATGTCAAAATGCCGGATATCCCATCGGCCTGAGATTGGACCCCCTTATTCACCACGACGGGTGGCAAGAGGGATATCGCGAACTCATTGAGAAGATCGCGCAAACGCTCGACTCGGAGCGAACACACTCAATCGTGCTCGGCGGATTCAGGTTTCCGCCCCGCCTGCGCGAGATCATGATAGATCGTTTCGGCCGCAACGAACTCGTGCTCGGCGAATTCGTCCCGTCGCCTGACGGAAAGTTCCGTTATTTTCGCCACATCCGGGAGGAGATGTATCGAGAGCTGATCGGGCTTATTAGCGAGCACTTCGGGGAGAAAGGTATCTCCAGGACAGAGTTAGCAATGGAGCCGGATTACATATGGAGAAATGTGGGCCTGGCAGGATAATAACAGGATTTTTTTTAGCAGGAAATCCGTGCTAGTCTGCAGCATCCAAATTTGCCTTCTCTTCCCGGGACAGGCGTTCCAGCAGCGTGCCGAGTCGCTCGCCCTTCTGCCCTTTCTCGAGCAGGAGCGCTATAACACGGCGAAGACCCGCGGCGACCTCTTTGGCATTGTCGAACTCGCCAAATGGCTCCGCCAGCCGCGGATGACGTCCCAGTTTGCCGCCTATTGAAACCTCATAACTGGAATCGATGACATCGAGCGCGTCACTCTGGCACGCACGCACGCAATCGCCACAGCCGATGCAGAGCATGTTATCGATACGCGGCTTCCCATCCACAAGGGTGAGCGCCCCTTCTTTGCATGCGGCGTCGCACAGGCCACACTCGGTGCAGAGCGATTCAACGAACCCGATATTCCCGCGCCCGATAATGCCGACGTCCTTGATCTGAGGCTGAGCGCACGCATTGGGACAACCGGTCACGGCAACGCAGAACTGGCTGTGAAAGCTGAACGGTGTTGCAAGCCTCTCTTCGAGCTTCTGCTTGAGTTCGGGATCGGCGAGCACCTCTTCCAATTGTTCGGCGAGCGCCTTCACATCTATGAGAGCCATCGGACAACCGCCCTTTCCGGCACGGCATGTCACGACTTCGGCCACATCTTTTTTTTCCGGCACCTTCGTTTCCATGGATGGATTTCCTTCTCGTATTCTACCACCATTCTGCCCCAATCAGCGCTCAATCCTCTGTGATTAATATCACAACGGGATCGGGACGTCAACAAATACTTTCTGGACAGTGCGGGAAATCCAAAGCGCTGATTTTCGAAAATACTGCCTGGTTTTCACGCGCAGAGACGCAGGAGCGACTGCAGTGGCGCGGCGCTACGCCCCTACGAAAGGCAATCAAATACGTCACCGAATTTATAAATTAGGGTACTAAGCA
>CAYZZY010000188.1:0-4646 GCA_964482745.1 uncultured bacterium | reverse complement strand
TTGGAGCGTCCCCAGTATGAGCGCAAGCAGGATTGCGCCCAGCCCGATGCCAAGGCAAACGTTCAAGTTGTATTTGCGCCGAATCATCCCATTCTCCCGCGTAACGTGTGCTGTCGCTATGCGATTGTTCGCCCGCAGGATTCACACGTTTCTGCAGGCATTGATAGCTTAAGACAATTCCTTTGTAAAAAAGAATAGGTCCGCCTTTCCGGGTATGATGCCCTCGTAAAGCGTAAAAGGAATTCGTGCGGCGATCCGAAACCCCCGTCTCTCATAAAAAGGGACCGCCAGCTTGTTGTGTGACGTCGTGCCGAGGTGCAGCCCCCCAACGCCGTTTTCCCGGAGATAATCCAGGTAGGCCGACATCAGCCGGGAGCCGATTCCGCCGCTTCGAAAGCCTTCGACCAGATTCATGTGGAGATGAGCCGGATAATCTTTTATATATTCCTTTTCGCTCCGGCTTAGTTCGTCTCGGCCCTTGGTGCGCAGTTCCCTCCACATAAACGAGAAGAAACGCCTGTCGATGTTGTAACCGAAACTCAGGAACTTCCTGCGGATGCGAGGCATGATCTTGTCATTATGGATCTTCTGCTGGACCGAAGTATCTATGCATCCCATCAGGTAGCCGACTACCTGCCCGTCCAGATCGGCGACAAATGTCGATTCCGGCTCGTAGTCGGTGTAATAGAGCGTCCAGTAGTCGGCGAACAGATCGAGGCAACCGAAGTAAGGATCGATCGAATCGCCCATCAATCCTGTATCGTAACAGATACTTCGCACTGCAGCCTTGTCCTCAGGCTTGAAATTCCGAATTATTACACTTGCCAAACATTCTTTTTGTGGCTGCGGACTTTTCTTTGAGTCCATTCGGGCACGTTTCGGTTCCTATTTCAATCTCGCCTGTGTACGATCTTTCCCTCTACCATCGTAAGCGTCACATCGTATCGCTCATCCATCAGGATGATGTCCGCGTCTTTCCCGACTGCTATTTGTCCCTTTGAATCGTCCACTCCTATCACTCTGGCGGGATTGAGCGACGCCATCTGGAATATCTCTCTCAAAGCGATGGTGCCGAACCATTGAAACAGGTTCTTGATCGCAACATTCAATGTGAGCACACTGCCCGCCAGATTATCCGAGTCCTTGAGCCGCACGGCCCCGTCCTTCACAACAACAGGTATGCCGAGGAAATCGCGTTCGCCTTCGGGCAGTCCCAGCGCTGCTACTGAATCACTGACGAGGATAACCTTGTCCCGCGGCTTGCAGCGCAAGATGACGCTCACGGTCGCGGGGGCCACATGGTGTCCGTCGCAGATCACCTCTGTCGAGAGCAGATCCATCGCCAGCGCCGCTCCCACGGCGCCGGGCTCCCTGTGATGCAGGCCGCGCATGGCATTGAACGTGTGCGAGACGTGTGTGAGGCCCGCCGGGATCGCGTTTCGCATATCCTCGAAGGTGGCGTTGGTATGTCCCGCGGCCGCAACGATGCCATGCTCTTTCAACGCCGATATCACCTCCAGCGCGCCTTCGAGTTCTGGTGCGAGTGTCATTATTTTCAATAGCTTTCCGGCGGCCTTTCGATATTTGCCCAGTTCATCGACCGAAGGCGGGCGCATGGCGGAGACGATTTGCGCACCCGCCATTTCCGGGTTCAGGTAGGGACCTTCCATGTGTATCCCCAGCATTCTTGCGCCGTCACGATCAGCGGAGAATCTTTTGGCCGTTTCGATGGCTGATAACGTATTCTCGTGCGGCATCACCGCGAGTGTTGCCAGGAAGCCGGTGGTTCCGAACCTGGCAACTGTCTGCGCGATTTCGGCATAGCCTGCACAATCGGCGAGTTCAAACATCTGGCCGGCGGCTCCATGAATATGAATATCGATAAATCCCGGAGCGATATGGCGGCCGGTCGCGTCGATCTGTTCAGCTCCCCGCGGTGTCCGCAGGTCGGGCCCGACCTCGGCGATCTTGCCCTCCTTCACAAGGACGTCGCTCTTGAACAATACGGTGTCGGCCAGGACAACCGCCCCGTTCTTGAATAAGATGTCTCCCTTTGCCACTGCTGGTATCCTCTCTTATAGGTACTTGATCCGTCCCAGGTATCGGTGCATTGCATTCTGTATTTGGGCGAAATCGGCGGCCTCGACGTTGCCGCTCGGCAGCACGCAGACCTCTGCGTTCGCCCCGAGCATTTTTTCGGCGGCAAGAATGAAAACCGAATTGATAAGGGCCGCGCCGGTTACGGTCGATGCCGCGCCCATGCGGCAGTCAAGGCCGGAAAGCTCGACAAGCGCATCGCCATGGGGCGCGCCGTTGTCGAGAGCGACATCCGCCAACTCCACCAGCTTTTTTCCGCTGCTGTGAGAGGACGCGACGGAGGCCGAGTGTTCGGCGCTCGTAATCGCAATGACCGGGATACCGCACTTCTTCATCTCGAATGCCATTTCTACAGGGGCGGCGTTGCGGCCGGAATTGGATACGACGATTCCGACGTCCTCCGGCCGGACCTCGTGGGATGCAAGAATATCGGTGGCGAGGCCTTCCTGTTTTTCCATGGCCGAGCTGTTCAGGGCGCCCCCGCCCAGGAGCACGCGCTCGTCGAGCATCGCATTGACGGGAAGCAGCCCGCCAGCACGCATGAATGCTTCCTCCGCGATCAAGCCCGAGTGGCCTGTTCCGAAAATGTGGATCACGCCGCCATCCATCATCGAGCGAGCGACCAACTCGGCGGCGTATTCGATTCGATCGCGCTGTCCCGAGACCAGCTTGCCGAGGCGTTCAATGAGTTCTTTTATATAAATTTCTTCATACATTTTCCGTCCCCTTTCCCGGACGGCGAGACTATCTCGTCTCTCGCATGAGCATTTGTGCCTTGCCGAGGATGGGCCAAAACACCGCAGGGCCGGAATGAGTGTGGGTGGCGGTTGCCAGGATGTTTTGCTGGGGCGCTCCGGTCACCCGAGAGACCACATCTCTGAGCCAATATCCGGCTGCGGTTATGCTGCACGCTGCAATACATCAGGCGGACATTCGGCCTGTGTTAGGCCGTGAGGCGGCGTCTTATAAGAACCACGATGATCACGACAACGAGGAAGACCATTCCCGCCCCTGCAAGGATTGTCTGTTGCTGGGTTAACCCGAAGCGTCCTCCGATCATTCCGATCCTCATCATTCGGAATTTGCCCTTGTACTGGTTCCATTGGGCAACATAATCTTCCGAGATAGCCTCCGGCTTCGTCGGGGCCACGTCTTTGCCGACTGACGTCATCTTATTTGCTCTGACTCTTGTGGGAGGCTCAATCATTCCGCGAGCTTGCACTTGCACGCTTCCTTCTACGACCGCGACCTTTGTCGTAGAATCTTCGGGAAGAATCTCCACCGTGAAGACCGTCCCCCGAACACCTGTGACCGCAGTGGGGGTCTGAACATAAAATCTGGAAGGTCTTTTCTTCAGCCCTCCGACATTGCTCCATAGCTGGCCCTTGCTCATGCTTGCCCTTATGAGCGTGCCTGCTTTTCGCGACTTCTGCAGCGTCTTCAGGTCCAGTTCGGTGTTTTGCTCGACCGCCACGATATTTGTGTTGGCAAGAAGGACAACCGCTTTCGAGTCGGATCCGCTACGAACCATGTCTCCCTCGTTCAAAGGCATATCTTTTTCAGCCGCTGTCCACTCCGTCTTGCCTTTACGGAGCACCTCTACGGTACCCGTCACTTCGACAAGACGTCCGTGTGCGGGATCAAGGCTTGATGGACTTCTTGACTTGACTTTGTCTTTTGAAAGGTTCATCCGACCCCTCTCCGTATCGAGAACATAGGTATCATCGTTTTCGTCGATGATCTCTCCCTCGATGATTCCCCCGGTTTCCATTACAAAGATGTCGGCCGTCAACCCCGTGGAAAAGGAAAAAAGAATGAATGCGGCGACTGAGAAAAGAAAAAGTCTTCTTGCCATGATGCTCCCTCCTCGATTGAACTGCGTTGTGTTCTATGCATGCGCGAAAGGCATCAGGAAAATTTGCTCTAAACAGACATCTAAATAATATAGGTTTTTACCGTCAAAACGCAAATGCCTCTTCGGAAGAAGATTCCTCTCACAGCGATAGACTATGCTTTTTCATATTCAAGAGCATCTCTTCCGAGAGGTCCCAGCCTGCCTCCCTCGTGCCCAGTATGAACGCGCCTTCCCTCGGGCCTTAGAATAGTGAAGAATATGATGCAGATTCTTCACTATTCGCCTTTTCACGAGTGGAGAATATTGGGGCGTAAGTTTCACTCTGCCAGAGTCAAGAATGCCCGTGTTTCCAGACAAAACTTCACCTGCATTGATAAAAGAATGTCATCAGTTTTCTCAAAGCTGCATATGCCAGGCGGGGAGTCAACGCATTTGCCTTCGTTTTTGGTGCTGTTTGATGTCTGAACGCAGCCATCTTGGCCATCAGGCCGGTCTCGTATTTGAAATGCTGCTCATTTTGTGGTAATTTACCTGTTGGGGATCAGTCGGATATTTAGAATGCACATCTTTCTGATCCATGCCGCCTGTTAGTGGTTTCCTTTGATGACTTGATTGGGGAGATAATCGCCATGGGTATGTGGGTTCACCTCGGAGTGCGCGGAAAAATATTTCTCATCATAGGCGCACTGGTAGT
>CAYZZY010000187.1:0-4765 GCA_964482745.1 uncultured bacterium | reverse complement strand
AAGAGATCAGACCCCTTGGTATCATTGCGAGCACCCGATGTGGCTTTGCCGGCATTTGGGAAGAGGAAGAGTGTCGTCAGTCTTTGGGTTTCGCCTCCTTTGCATTCTTTGCGCCTCTGCGGTAAGATGGAGGGCAAATAGTGAACTCCCGAAACAGGATGACATGGACTCGAATGGGGGCAATCAGCTCCCGGCAAAGGGGGATATAAGATGGCTCGCTTAACGATCTCCGTCATGATGGCACTGGTTCTGCTTGCGAGCGCCGCGGTCGCGGAAGGACAATCTTCGGCGGCGCTTGATGTGACTACATCGCGGGTCATCATTTTCAAGGATGGCTACTGCATGTTTGTAAAGCAGGCGACCGGCAAGACTGACGCCGAAGGAAAAGCATACATCGACGACATTCCCGAAGCGATGGTCCTCGGCTCCTTCTGGGTGATACCGAAAACGGGCAAACTGGTCAGCATCGTGGCGAAACAGCGGATCATACCCAGACAAGGTCGCCAGGAGACAGAGAAAAAAATGGTGCTGGAGTTCGATCGTGCAACGGCCGGTCGCGACGTCGAGGCGACAATGATCTACTTCGGGCCGGGTATGCGCTGGATTCCCACGTACCGGATATCTCTTGACAATGATGACAAGGCCGTCATGGCGATGCAGGCGGAGATCCTGAACGAGGCGGAGGACCTGGAGGGCGTGGAAGTGGACCTCGTGGTGGGCGTGCCGAACTTCCGTTTCAAGGACGTCGTTTCGCCTATGAGTCTCGAAGCGACACTGAGGAATACGCTTCAGCAAGTGGCCCCCCAGCTCATGAGCCAGTCGATGTCGAATGTGCTGTTTAGCCAGCGAGCCGGAGAATTCCGCGGACCGATGGACGAACCGGAAGCGGACTCCGGAACCGGCGTGCCTGCAGTACCCGCAGAACTGACCGGTGAGAAGGCGCAGGATCTTTTTCTCTACAATGTTCCCCGGCTGACACTGCGCACGGGCGAGAGGGCGGTTATTCCCCTGATATCCGACGCGGTTCCCTTCCGTCATCTCTATACATGGGATGTTCGGCTGAGCCGCTCAGGGGCCGAAGCCGTCCCCGGGAGAGGCAAGCACGCATCGCCCGTCAGGCTCCAGAAGAATGAAGTATGGCACCAGATCGAGTTGACCAATGATACCGATGTTCCGTGGACAACCAGCGCCGCATTAATAATGAAAGGTTTTTTGCCGGTCGCGCAGGAACTCCTCACGTATACTTCCGTCGGGGCCAAATGCCAGTTGCCTCTTACGGTCGCGGTCGACATAAAGGGAACCTATGAGGAAGAGGAAACCGACAGACAATTAAAGGCGATCCATTTCGACGGGCACGATCACGTTCGCATTTCAAAGAAGGGGACTCTGAAGGTAACGAACTACAAAACAGAGCCCGCCTCGCTGGTGATTACCTGTCAGTTTGGCGGAAATGCCTCCGGCGCGTCCGACGGCGGCAAAATCGTGATCGGTGATTTTTCAAGCGGCGACTGGATTGACTTCCGCGGCAGCCGCGCTCTTACCGGACACAGCACCGTAACATGGGAGATCACGCTCGCCCCCGGCAAGACAAAGGAAATAACCTGCGAGTACGCGTATTATACGAGATGAAAGTAAAAGCCTTTCCCACAGTATTATCATGGATGAGAGGAGCAGCACGATGAAGATCTGTAAATACACCGACGTTGAGTTACAGAAGGTTGAAGAAGAGGGAGCGGAGGGCGTTTCCGTTCGATGGGTGATCTCAAAGGACGACGGCGCCGAGAACTTCTTCATGAGAGTGTTCGACGTGCAACCAGGCGGCTGCTCGCCGCATCATCAGCATGCCTGGGAACACGAGGTGTTCATACTGGACGGTGAAGCCCAGATTATGTCGGAGGCTGGGAAAAAGAACGCCCCCGCCGGAACCGTCGTCTTCATTCCCGGCAACGAATTGCACCAGTTCAGAAACGAATCCGATGAGCTGCTGCGGTTCATCTGCCTTATACCAAAGGTGGATTAGCGGTACCACCCAAACCGATTAAGGCAACCACGGATTTCACGGATTGTTACAGAATCAGTGATAATCTGCGTGAATCTGAGAAATCTGTGGATAAATGTCTGGTTGCCTCTGTTCTTCTTTGCTTCATTGGCTTTGTTTTTCTCAGTGCTCTCGGTGCCCTCTGTGGCAAAAACCAGTCTTTGGTTGCGGCCGAGCCGCGCTGTGATATCTCTACCGGAATCGTCAAAGACCAAGAATTCTCTTTGCATTCTCGCCCAGCACCTTCTCCTTCTCATCGGGCGTAAGAGGGAGCCGCAGAAAATGTTTCAGGGACATCACAGGACTGAACCACGGATAGTCGGAACCGAACATCACGCGGTCCACTCCCAGTTTGCGAATAAGTCCCGCCGTATCATCGTCGGTCAGCACCTCCAGATGTTCCACACCGGAAACGACGGCGGAAGTGTCAAAGTAGACGTTTCCGAACTTCTTCGCTAATTCTACCGATTCATCCCAGAATCCGTGGCCAAAATGGGCGATGACGAGTTTGAGATCGGGAAAACTTTCCAGCACGGATTCGAAGTTAGACGGCTGCGTGTAATTCACATCAGGCGTCAACATGAAAATACCGCCATGCGTGATTATCGGGAGTCCCAGTTCCTGTGCCTTTTCATAAACGGGCCATAGCCGTTCGTCGCGCGGGAAATAGCCGCCCTCCGCGGGATGAAGCTTGATGCCTTTCGCTTTGCATTCTTTCGCGCACCGTTCGACTTCGGCGACCATCTCATCGGCGCCCATGAGCGGGTCGACCGAGGGGAACGCCACAAACTCGGCGTGTTCGCTCGCCAGATCACACGTCCAGGTGTTGCGTCTCTTGAGCCTTTCGCCCATCTTTGCGACCAGCTCCGGATGCTCGCCCTCACGCTCATCCTCGGGCAAACGCTCGACCGCCGCCTCGTACATCTCGCGCACCGGCGTCATGTTTACCTGCACCGCCTGTGCGATTCCACCCGTATGCAGAAGATCAAGCAGTTCCTCGGGGGCGCCATTGCAGCCCGCCTGCCCGGAGCCGGCCATCGCCTGCATTCCTATTTCAGGTGTCTTGTACGTATGCACGTGAGCGTCTACTATGAAATAATCCGACATTTTCAGATCCTCGTTCTCCACCATGCCACTGAACATGCGAACACCAGCGCCCATTATACCATTGAAGGACGCCTCCGCCAAAGACACGCCGCCATTCGTGAACGCATGTTGACATTCATGCCGAAAACTCTCTAGAATCTTTTCAAGACATGGTCCGGCGAGAACGATCTCGGAAGGTGAAAAACAATGCCATTGATAATCATTCTGGTCTTACTGGTCATCCTCGGTGTCGCGGCCCTATTGCTGTGGCCCCCGCTCGGCGACGGCAGTGAATATCTGCCGAATGACGAGGAAGTGAGGTGGCTCCGTGCAACATCTGCCGTCGAAGATGAGAAGGGGAGAAAGGCGTTCGGGCGCGGATCTGTCGAATTGCGCGGCGGTCTCAACGTGCTCAAGCTGCACGGCTCCCACTATGAGATGGGATTTCAGCACGGCGCACTGCTGAGGGAAGAAATTCATCGAGGCCCGGCGCCCTTCTACGCCAGACCGATTGAACATTTTTCGCCGTTCAAAGACCTCAATGGAATCCTCCGGTTCTTCCTCGCGAAATATTTCGATTGGACGATATACCGCCGACTGATGCAAGCTTCTCCGAAAGAATATCTGGCAGAACTGAAGGGCATGGCCGACGGCAGCGGGCTCGCCTTTGCCGACGTTTTTCGGGGCAACATGTTATCAGACTTTAACATGAACCTGATCAAGGTCCTCGAGAAGAAGATGCTCAGAAAAGCGGGCGAGACCGGATGCACCAGCTTCGCCGCTTTCGGCCAGGCCACTGCTGACGGCAGCCTTGTGATGGGCCGCAACACCGACTACGCGGGCGGCGGCCTCTGGGATACAAATCAGACTGTGATGTTCTATTCACCGGAGAATGGCTACAGGTTTGCAAACGTGTGTTCGGCGGGCCTCATCAAATGCAACTCATGCATGAACGAGAAGGGCCTGTGTCTCGGCGCGCATTTTCTCTTTTTGAATGATACAACGGCAGATGGTGTAAGCTTCACCTTTCTCGAACTCGAGATCATGAAAAAGGCAAGTACCGTTGAGGAAGCCATCGCGATTGTCCGGGAAAATCCGAGAGCCGGAGCATTCGCTTTTCTTGTGGCCGACGGGAAGACAAATGAGGCGGCGGTCATCGAGGCCTCAGCCGGTAAAGTAGGAGTGCGCCGGCCCGAAGACAGCGTCATATGGGAAACCAACATGGCGACAACGGACGAAATCAAACCGGTCGACGTGTTTCTCGGGAACCAGATCGGGAAAAACCCCATCGCCCGCTTCGAGCGAATGAGAATGCTCACGCGCGAAAAAAGAGGCGCGATAACGCCGGAAATCGCCGCCCGGTTCATGGGCGACCACATGGATATGTGTTCGGACAGCATGCGGCCAGTGGGAGGAATAGTCTCGCAGGGTACGAATCTGACAAGCGCGGTGTTTCGCCCGGCAGGTTTCGATTTCTGGGTCGCCGACGGCCTCTGCCCTGTCTGCAACAACACATATACGGGATTCAACCTGATGGACGAACTCTCCGACAATGGCTCGCCCGTCGAACCTCGTTTTCTGGCGCCCAATGATTACGTTAAGAAAGAAGATTATAAAGCCCAGAGGAAATACTACCAAGCC
>CAYZZY010000186.1:0-4787 GCA_964482745.1 uncultured bacterium | reverse complement strand
TTTTCGTTCGGATGCAATGTAGCCGCAACGAATGATCGGCTCTGGTTACAGTCCCCGGGAGCGTTTATGTCTCCTTCTATGTGTTCTGCAAGACCTTATACAGAAGATCCTATTTGACACGCATTGGTAAATCTGGTATAAATTTTAACAGGGAAAAGAACCGGAAAGACAAAAGAGTTATTCACAATGCAGCATAAACACAACAAACATCAGTTCCGGGTACAGTCCCCTCGGTCCCCGTCGCCGCGAGACTTGATAGTTCGAACATGATCGCATGAGGAAGAGATGGTTATGTGGCCACTCAAGTCTAAGACACCCCCAATACCCCGTCAACCCGTTCGAACAAGAATCAAGAAATTGCCTGTCTACTACGAAATGCTCCTGGATCATGTCAAGAAACAGATGAAAGACGGCAAATTGAGACCGG
This sequence comes from uncultured bacterium, assembly GCA_964482745.1. Lineage (GTDB taxonomy): Bacteria > Abyssobacteria > SURF-5 > SURF-5 > SURF-5 > CAYZZY01. Next base: position 4,360 of record CAYZZY010000186.1, on the reverse strand, counting down.
ATCCCGGCGGGGCCCAGGAAGCCAAAGATCCCGCCAACATTGTAAATTCAAACACATCGATAGTCTGTCCCAAATGCGACCACGATTATCTATCAGACGGCTTTGCTCTTTCTTTTTATGCATCGATGATTTCTGAAAGGAAAAGCGGAGCGAAAATAGATTTTGAATTTGTAAGCAAAGGATCCTACGCACGACCGCTCCGTGGACTATGCCCAAACAAAGGATGCGCCTCAAGAGTTGCTACCATCTGCTGGCATGGCTCTTAGAAACTATAGCAGTCGAAGACGCCTATCTGACTCCTTAAATCCCGCCTAACCGCCAAGGCACAAGACTCCAAGAAAAATTAAAGTGCCGGGGCCTGTCCCCCCACTCTCCGTCGCCTGGCCATCTTTTGGCTTCTTCCGTGTCGTTCTTTGTGCCTTTGTGCCTTGGTGTCTTGGTGGTTAATTGAATTCTTCTTGGTGGACAATTCACCGGGCTTGCGCCTGCATCATCGCCGGTGGATTGTGTTAATCGGATTGACTTTGGCGCGGACCGTTTGATACTATTGGGGCGTTGTGAAGTAGCGGAACTTTCCCAATTCTTTTATCCTTGCCCTCGTTAAAAAGGCCAAAAAATCAGGGGGTCTGTCTTATGGCATTAGAACTCAATCCAACAATACTCGGACACAACATCCAAATGAAGGCGGAATCCTCGCCCGACAAAGAGATTGTGATATTCGAACGGGATAAAAATCCCGACGTCCGGCTGACGTATGCCGACCTGTGGCGCAATACCAACAAGGTGGCCGCAATACTGCAAAAGGAAGGCGTCGGAAAAGGCGACAAGTTTGCGATCATGATGCGGAACCACCCCGAATTCCTCTACGCGATGACGGCGGGAACGCTTACCGGCGCTATTTCGGTCCCTATCGATCCCCGCACCAAGGGTGAAAAACTCAAGTATTATATGACGAACTCCGAGGCAAAGGTCGCGCTCATAACTTCGGATATACTCCCGATGTTTGAGTCCATCCTGCAAGATATTCCCGGCCTGAAAACGGTCTACGTCAGCTACATGCCCGGCGAAGAGATGGGATCGAACTATCCCGCTCTCAACGAGGTGCTCGAAGGCGCTGAAGAAACCGTCGGCAACCTGCTAGACGACCCTGCTCACCCGATGGAGATTATCTATACTTCAGGCACGACCGGCGATCCCAAGGGCGTGGTATGCGCCAACAACCGGATAGCAAGCTACGCCATGCTGGCGCAGATGGTGTGGCAGTATCAGCCGGATGACGTCCTTTACACCGGCCTCTCTCTCACGCACGGTAACGCACAGGCGGTAACCCTCATGCCGGGCCTGATGCTGGAAAACCTCACCGTGCTGAGCGAGCGATTTACAAGACGACGACTATGGGACATTACGAGAAAATTCGGATGCACAACGTTCTCGCTGCTCGGCGGCATGGCCACCGGAATCTACAGTGGACCCGAAAAACCAGACGATGCCGACAACCCCGTAAGATTCGTCATCAGCGCGGGAATGCCACGGGCCATCTGGGAATCGTTCGAGAAAAGGTTCAACCTGAAAATTCTCGAATGGTACGCGGCCGTCGAGGGGGGCTTCGCCTACAAACCCATCGGAGATGGACCGGTCGGCTCGTTCGGAAAGCCCATTCCCGCAATGCTCGAGATGAAGATCGTCGATGATAACGATGAAGAGTGCCCGCCAAATGTGATTGGTGAACTCGTTTCGAGGCCCGCCGGTGGCGAAGAAGCGGAGGTGGAATACTACAAGAATCCGGAAGCGTCCAGGAACAAGGTGCGCGGCGGCTGGCTTCGCAGCGGAGATATGGGACACGCCGATGAAGACGGCTGGTTCTTTTTCGATTACCGCAAGGGTGGGGGCCTCCGACATAACGGCGACTTCGTGGCTCCCGACTTCGTTGAGAAGGTCATCGCCGAACATCCGGACGTAAACGAGGTGACCGTCTACGGCGTGACGGCGGCAAGCGGCGCGCCCGGCGAAAGCGACGTGGTCGCGGCTATCGTCCCGGTGGATCGTGCTACGCTGGATCTGGTATCGATTTACGACAAGTGCCGCAAGGAACTTGAATCCAATTATGTTCCTTCTTATCTGCAGGTGCTCGACGAAATACCGAAGACCATCTCGGAGAAACCGCAGGAACGGTTCCTGATCGAATTGTTCGAAAAAGATAAGGACAGCGTATTCACCGAGAAACAGGTGAGGAAGTAGGAGGATTGGCTTAACACCGGGAAACATTGTAAAGATGTGATGCTAAATGCCGGGTACAGTCCCTTTTCTACGAATCCAAAAGGCGGGATTCCGTAAATAGGGACAGTCCCCTTGGTTTTTAAATCCCCCTTTGTCCCCCTTTTCCAAAGGCGGATTTTCCGGCATGGATACCGGATATAGCGCAAGCAAAAGAAGAGAATATGAAAGCGAAAAGCTCAAAAAAAAGGCTCCGCATCTCGAAGGAACTCTGGACCATCGTGCCACAGTATTTTGCCGAGGCGCATGCAGGAAAGGCCGAGGGGAAACTCGTCGGATGGCTGCCGCCGATGAACGGCGCAATCGAGGTCTTTCGGGCGATGGATATCATCCCCGTCATGCCGGAAAACTGGTCGCCGGTGTGCGCGGCCACCGGTCTCGCGCCTGAATGCATGGAGGCCGCCGAGCGCATGGGGTATTCGCGCGACCTGTGCGGATACCTCAGAAACGCCATCGGTTACATCCATGAAGGAATGAAGAAGGAGGACCAGCCCTTTGGTGGGCTTCCCGCGCCTGACCTGATTCTTGCATTCGGCGGCGGATGCATCCCTGCGATGAAAATATTCCAGGCGTTCGCCGACCACTTCAAGGTTCCCACCTACGTTGCCGACAGCCCCCAGATACCGCCGGAAGAAATGGATGAAAACGCTATCGCTTATGGCGCCGACCGGTTCCGGGATTTTATCCACTGGCTGGAAGACCTTTCGGGCAAGAAGCTCGATATGGACAGGCTCAAGGAAATCGTGAGGCTTTCCGACCGCGCCTGTGAGCTATGGGATGAGATCATGGATTACCGCCGTCATGTGCCCACTCCATTCAGCGCGGCGGAACTCGGCGTGATGTTCGTGATGGTCGTCCTGCCCGGAACGCAGCAGGCCGTCGACTTCCTCGAAAAGTTCAGAGAAGAGGTAAAGGATCGCGCCGAACAGGGAATCGGATGCGTGCCCGAAGAGCGATTCCGCCTGTTCTGGGACAACATCCCGCTCTGGTACAACATGGGAATATTTAATTACTTCGAAAAATTCGGGGCCGTCGTCGTCGCCGAAACGTATTCGGCGGCGTGGTCCATCAGGCTCGATCCCGATAAACCGATAGAAAGCCTCGCGCGCAAAAGCATGCTTTCCTTCCCGCTCGTCTCAAATGTATCGCTGCAGAAGCGCATCGACATGGTGCTTGATACCTGCCGAAAATACAAAATAGACGGCGCGATACTCCATTCCAACAAGAGCTGCAAGCCGATCTCGCTCGGCCAGATGGACGTGAGAGCCGCATTGATGGAGAATCTCGAGATACCGAGCGTCATGTTCGAGGCCGACCACATGGACGTGCGCAACTGGAACGAGGCACAGGTCAAGAACCGCCTCGATGCATTCATGGACATGCTCAACCAGAGAAAGTTCGGCGTCGTCGGCGCGTGAGCACCACCGTTTTGTCTTTCTCTTAAGTCCTTTTTTGCTTGCCTCCAACACCTGCAAACCGCATGGCCATCGGGGAACCGGAACGTGAACATGTTATTTATAGTCTGGCCTTTCGTCTTCTCCACGGCTCCAACGAGTGAAGAATTGTAAACGTATTCTTGACTAGCTGAGAGCGATATTTGAACGATCGGAAGGGCGGAATGTGCACTTTCAGAAAGATGGAAGAGTGAAGGTTTCGACTGTTATTCTGAGAAATCTATTCCCTCTGCCTATGTTGCTGAATGGGTATTGGCTCATGGGAAATTCTGATTCTGATCATTCCTCCAAGCTTCACCAACTGTAACCACCACTATTAGTCTGATCTGTCCCAAATGCGCTAACGCTCAACGCTAACAGTTGAAAGTACTTGGAATGCAAAAAGCTAAATATTTCTCTCAAAACGTTATATCTTCTCTACGATTAAGGGTAAGAATCAGGCAACTTTCAGTCTTTCAATGCATTCACCTTCTCATCAAGCTCTTGAAAATATTTATCTTCCAGGTCCGGATAATTGTACTGGAATCTCCTCGGCGGATCGAATCGCTTATCGAATATGAACATCCCCTTTTCGAAAACAGGCTGAAAGATATCGTCGTCATAATCTCTGTTGAACTCTACTTCCTCTAGAT
>CAYZZY010000185.1:0-4823 GCA_964482745.1 uncultured bacterium | reverse complement strand
CCATAACCGACAACGATGAGGGAGATAGCAATGACAGCTAAGATTATCAGTGGTAACGAGATAGCGAAGGAAATGCGGGCCGAGATGAAGACCGAAATCGAGGAACTCAAGGCCAAGCACAACATCGTTCCCGGTCTGACCGTGATTCTCGTCGGCGAAGATCCGGCATCTCAGGTCTATGTGCGCAACAAGAAGAAATCATGCGAGCAGATCGGCATCAACTCCGTTGAGCATAAGCTGCCGGCGGACACGCCCGAAGAGGAAGTGCTCGCGCTTGTTGAAAAACTCAACAAAGATGACAGCGTGCACGGCATCCTCGTGCAGCTCCCGCTCCCGAAGCAGATCGCCGAGAATAAGGTGTTGAACCTGATCCTTCCCGAAAAAGACGTCGACGGATTTCACCCGTTTAATGTCGGCCGCATGCTCATCGGCGACCCCGTCTTCCTGCCGTGTACGCCGCACGGCGTTCAGCAAATGCTTGTTCGCAGCGGCACGAAGATCGAGGGCAGCCACGTCGTGGTCCTGGGGCGCAGCAACATCGTCGGCAAACCTGTTGCCGCCATCCTCATTCAGAAAGCGGCGAACGCGAATGCGACCGTCACCATCTGCCACTCGCGCACCAAGAATCTCGCCGAGATCACCAGCCAGGGCGACATTTTGATCGCCGCTATCGGGGTCCCGGAATTCGTCAAGCCCGAGATGGTGAAAGAGGGCGCGGTCGTCATCGATGTTGGGGTCAACCGTGTGGATGACCCATCAAAAGAAAAAGGCTTCAGGCTCTGCGGCGACGTCGATTTCGAGGCCGTAAAGGAAAAAGCAGGCGCCATTTCGCCGGTTCCCGGCGGAGCGGGCCCGATGACCATAACCATGTTGCTGCACAACACGATACGATCGGCGAAGATGAAGCATGGCATTGCCTAAACTGTAATCGCTATTACGGCAAAAAGCCGGAACTTTTGACAAACTATAAAACTGGGTGGAGGTTGAAGACCGGTGATAATGGGAGAGAGAAAGCCTTTGAGCGAGATCAGGGAAATGCTCACGGGTTACAAGAAGGTCCTGGTGCTCGGCTGTCGCACCTGCGTCGCCGTCTGCATGGCGGGCGGTGACAAAGAGGTGGAATTGCTCGGTTCCCAATTGCGGATGGCCTCGAAAAAGGACGGCGAGGAGCTGGAGATTGTCGAGGATTCCGTTGAACGCCAGTGTGATCGGGAATATATCGAGCCGCTGAGAGAGAAAGTCGAGCAATGCGACGCGGTGCTCTCCATGGCCTGCGGATGCGGCGTCCAGTTCATGGCCGAACTGTACGACGACAAGCCGGTGCTTCCGGCCATCAACACCAACTTCATCGGCGTGACCGAAGGTACGGGGGTATGGACCGAGCGTTGCGGCCAATGCGGCAACTGTGTGCTGCACCTGACAGGAGGTATCTGCCCGATAGCACGCTGCTCGAAGACGCTTTTGAACGGGCCGTGCGGCGGATCGCAGGACGGCAAGTGCGAAATCGCTCCCGATGTTGATTGCGGATGGCAGCTCATCTATGACCGGATGGCCAAACTGGGCCAGTTGGATAAGCTTGCTGAGGTTATCCCCCCGAAAGACTGGACCACCAGCCGCGACGGCGGCCCGCGCAAAATAGTGAGAGAAGACGTAACCGATGATGAGCCGGAGAAAGCCAAGGAGGAAGCGAAAACATGAAGGCGGGCAGCAATCTCGAGCGAGTCCTGAGCGAAGGCAAATTCGCGGCCACGGCCGAACTCGGCCCGCCCAAGAGCGCCGATGTCGAAGTGGTTCAAAAGAAAGCCGACATCCTCAAAGGGAAGGTCGATGCCGTTAATATCACCGACAACCAGACGGCCATCGTTCGCATGTCGAGCCTCGGGGCGGCCAAACTGACTCTTGACAAAGGTCTCGAACCTGTCATGCAGATGGTATGCCGCGACCGAAACCGCATCGCGATCCAGAGCGACATGCTCGGCGCATACGCCCTCGGCGTGCGGAATATGCTGTGCCTCACGGGTGACCACCAGAAATTCGGGAATCATCCGACATCAAAGAACGTATTCGACCTCGATTCCATCCAACTCCTCCGTATGATGAAGAACATGCGTGACGAGAAGGTATTCGATTGCGGCGAGGAAATACGCAATAGCAAGAAGGCGCCCGTCGTGGAGCCGAAACTGTTCCTCGGTGCGGCCGCGAACCCCTTCGCCCATCCATATGAGTTTCGTGCGATCAGGCTGGCCAAGAAGGTGAACGCAGGCGCCGACTTTATACAGACACAGTGCATATTCGATGTCCCAAGGTTCAAGGAATGGATGAAAGAAGTGGTCGACATGGGTCTGCATGAAAAGACGCATATTCTTGCCGGGGTCATGCCCATCAAGTCGGCGGGGCAAGTTAAATACATGAAGAACAATGTCGCAGGAATGTCCATTCCCGATTCGCTTGTTGACAGGATGAAGGGAGCAAGCGACCCAAAGGCGGAAGGTATCGACTTTGTGGTCGAATTAATAGATGAAGTAAGGCAAATTGAGGGTATCCGAGGCGTGCATATCATGGCTGTCGAATGGGAAGAAATGGTTCCCACGATAGCCGAGCGCGCCGGTCTCCTTCCCAGGCCCTGATGCCGGAAAAAGGCATCTTTTCGTCTGGAATGGAAGAGACGAGAATTGGTTTGAATCGATCGGACGGATTTGGTATAATCTGTGGGTTTCCCAGGCTTTTTCAAGGCTATTCCGAACAATCCCCGGTTGATCGTTTCGCAAGGAGAAGAATCTAATGAAAGACAGATCGGTAGATGGTGCAACTCTAGAAATGTTGGAGAAGGCGAAACGCGAGAACATCAGCACCGTTTTCGACAGATCCGACAAACAAGAACCTCGCTGCGGGTTCGGGGACCTGGGTGTATGCTGTCAGCAGTGCTACATGGGTCCCTGCAGGATCGACCCGTTCGGCAAGGGGGCGCAGTATGGTTCCTGCGGCCTGGATGCCAACGGCATTGTGGCGCGAAACATCGCCCGTGATACTGCGGTTGGAGCGTCCGCTCACTCCGACCATGGTCGCGATGTTGCCCATAATCTGTACATGACCGCGCAGGGGAAGACGCAGGGTTATGAGGTTAAGGATAAACAGAAGCTCATGGCCCTTGCACAGGAGCTTGGTTTGGACACTTCGAGTGGAGATATCAATAAAATCGCCGCCGAGGTTGCGCACAAGTGCTATAACCTGTTCGGGCAGCAGGAGGGTGAACTCCCGTTTGCGCAGCGCGCTCCGGAAAAACAGAAAGAGCGGTGGCGAAAACTCGGAGTGATGCCGCGCGGCATCGACCGTGAAATTGTCGAACTGCTGCACATGGTGCATGTGGGAATGGATGCAGACTATTATAATACGCTGCTCCATGCCATCAAGGCGTCGATCGGCGACGGATGGGGCGGATCGATGATCGCCACCGAGCTGAGCGATGTCCAGTTCGGCAGCCCGAATCCGGTTCGATCCATGGGCAACCTCGGCGTCCTGAGCGAAAACGAGGTGAACATAATCGTGCACGGGCACGAACCGACCCTTTCGGAAATGATCGTCAAGGTCGCTCGCTCCCCCGAAATGGAGGCGCTCGCCAAGAAAAATGGCGCCGAGGGAATCAACATCTCCGGCATCTGCTGTACGGCGAACGAAATCCTCATGAGGCAGGGAGCGCCGCTGGCCGGCAACTACCTGCAGCAGGAACTGGCGATCGTGACCGGTGCCGTTGAGGCGATGATTGTGGACGTCCAGTGCATCATGCCGGGTCTCAACCAGGTGGCGCCGTGTTACCATACGAAACTCATAACAACCAGCAAGAAAGCCAAAATACCGGGAGCGATTCACCGCCAGTTCGAGGAAGCAAGGGCGGTCGATATCGCCACAGAGATCGTCACCGAGGCGATCGAGAATTACCCGAACCGCGACCGCAGTCGTGTTCAGATTCCATCCGAAAAGAACGATCTCGTCGCAGGCTTCACGACGGAAAATGTGTTCTATCAACTCGGTGGAAAATTCCGGCCGTCCTATAAGCCGCTGAACGAGGGCATAATCCAAGGCCGTTTGCGAGGAGTTGTCGGCGTGGTCGGCTGCAACAATACGAAGGTCACCCATGATTACAACCATTTGACGTTCACGAAGGAACTTCTGAAACATGACGTTCTGATCGTAACGACAGGGTGCTCGGCCGGTTGTTTCGGGAAGCACGGGTTGCTCGATCCCGCAAGCATCTACGAATTTGCAGGAAAAGGCCTGAAGGAGATCTGTGAGGCAGTCGGCATTCCGCCCATTCTGCATGTCGGTTCGTGCGTGGATAACTCGCGCATCCTTACCGCCGTTACCGAGATGGTGAAGGAGGGCGGCATCGGGACCGATATCAGCCAGCTTCCGGTCGCGGGCAGTGCGCCCGAGGCGATGAGCAATAAGGCGACCTCGATCGGTCTCTACGTTGTCGCATCGGGTGTTACCACCCACTTCTATCCGCCTTTCCGGGTGCACGGCGGTCCGAAAGTGCTTGAATACCTGTCCGACACGATGGAAAAGGACTTTGGCGCGCACTTCATCTTCGAGGGCAATCCAAAGAAGGCGGCGAAACAAATCATCGAGGTGCTCGATAAAAAGCGCGAAGCGCTGAAGCTCAAGCCGATGTTGTATCCTCCTCTCAATGGAGAGACTGAAAAGGCCGCGGTGAAGAAAGAGAAAGCAGCGGCAGGCAGCTAAAGAGATTGGCCGGCGGCGCGCCTTCGCTCGTTCGAAGGCGGCCGCCTTCGCCCGAATGGGCGGAGATTTGACGAAGGAGTGAA
>CAYZZY010000184.1:0-4863 GCA_964482745.1 uncultured bacterium | reverse complement strand
GGAGGACAAAGATGGTGAAAACGGGACCGACTTTCGGACTCTGTTCACCTCCAGGTTTACGTTCTAACCCGGAAATCTCGATAGTCGGTCGCGGGTATCCCCCATTTTTAACCCTTTTTGGGAGATGTGCAGCCCATTAAAATTTACTAATGTGCCATCGAAAGGTGTTGTCCCAAAGGGTACCCCGGTTAAATGGTCTATGAATTTAACAAGGCCCCGATAACGGGATCTACGTTTTACTCCGACAGGCAAGGGGGCAAGGATTTGATGACTCAAGGGGGCAAGGATTCGAGTGATCCTCCACAGAACTGGCGGATAAAAATGCTAAAGAATTACAAAGATTTGAAAGGAGGTGTATATCGTCATCACATCTTAATTGTTCACATTAAATTATCACTTGATAACAACAATGTATGTTTCACAACAAAACAAAAAAGGAGACCGTTAAAATGAAAAGAGGAATGAGAAAATATGTGTGGTTATCGTTTGTCCTGATAGGAGCTATGATTTTTGCGTCAACTGCAATGGCGAGCGGCGAAAAACCTTCGGGAACCGTATCCATTGAATTAACATCCGTCGCCATTGGTATTGGAGGTGAATGGGGCCATGGCGTACTCACATTTCAGGGTAAGGAATATAAATTCAAGATGAATGGTTTTTCGGTGGTTGACGTGGGTATTTCCAAAATATCGGCAACCGGTCATGTCTATCACCTTAAGAATGTGTCCGATTTTGCCGGAACATTCTCAGCCGCCGAAGCAGGCATTGCCATAGGCGCTGGTGCCGGTGCTTCAACCATGAAAAACCAGAAAGGCGTGGTCATGGATCTGACGTCTAAGAAAGCGGGCATCAAATTTAAACTGGCAGCTGAAGGTGTGAAGATAGAAATGGAGTAACTTATCATCCACTATGGGGCGTGCGCGATTCCGGCGCGCCCCAAAAACCAACCACGTTAAAATTTTTGGTAACGGGGGTGACGACAATGTTGAAAAAAATAGTTTTATTGCTCGTATCGTTTTTTGTTCTTTTTGCTTCCACATCAGGGACACTTGAAGCACAGGAAGAAAATTGGAAATTCGAAGCCGAACTCTACTTTTGGTACGCTTCAATGGGAGTCGATTCTGCTTCCGGAGGTGACATCGACATCGATGCAAACGACCTTGTAGATGCCCTCGATTTCGGATTTATGACCGTTCTCGGAGTGCAGAAGGGGAAGTGGTCGTTCATGACGGATGTGGTCTATCTTGACGTAAGCGATGACAGTAATACCCAAGGAACCTTGCCCATCGGACCCGGCATCCCTGTCGGTGTGTATAGCAATGTGAAGCTGAAAGGCTGGATCGTAACGCCGAGCCTTGGCTACAACGTCGTTCAAACAGATAAATTTAAGCTCGATATCCTGGCCGGTGCCCGCTATCTCTGGTTGGAGGCCGATCTGGAACTGAATATCAGCGGTCTTCCGAAGCCCCGGCAAGATAAAATATCTGATTCGAGCGATGTTTGGGACGGTATTATTGGCGTGAGAGGAGAAGTTCCTCTGGGAAAGAACTGGTATATACCCTACTACCTGGACGTCGGTACCGGAAATTCGGATTTGACCTGGCAGGCTATGGCGGGCATTGCCTACAAGTTCAGCAAGGTCGAATTAGTCGTTGCATATCGCTATCTCTATTGGGACTTTGACGACGGTGCACTTTTCGACAATATGAATATCAACGGCCCGTTAGCCGGCGTCAAATTCGTATTCTAAGGATTTGATTGAATGGCGGCTTTGTTTTTTTAAGAAATGCTGAGAAACAAGACCGTTATTCCCTTGTTTACCACTTGGATATATATCATGAAATCCCAAATATTAACAAAATCGGAAAAAAATGGCGCTCGATACCCCCGATCTTCCTCGCCCAAAGGGGATTATCGGAACCCTATAAAGCGTATCCTCGTTTGGATCGTGAGCACCCTTCTACTCACAGGGATTCTCGCTTTTACGGTTCTGCTCGTCTGGGCCTTTGCATCGCGAAACATGCCGGCACTGGAAATCTGGCATACGGCATCGCTATCCACCGAGTTCACGGCCCGTGATGCAACACTGAAGAGCACGCTTCAGGATTACCTCGATCAAGAAGAGCGGCTCTTTTCCGAGCTTAAAAAAAACGTCTACGACCGCGTGGCGCCGACAGACGATCTGAAATTCAACCGCTATCGTGCCGGCGGACCACAGGATCCCGGGAGCTGGGAGGACAACTGGAACCGGACTTTCGAGCTTGTTCCTGAAAACATTCAGGGCGGCGCACTGCTGCTTCATGGTCTCACCGACTCGCCCTACAGCCTGCGCAAGATCGGCGAGATTCTTCATGCCAGGGGATTCTACGTTTTAGGGCTCCGCCTGCCCGCTCACGGAACCATTCCAGGCGCCCTGACAAAGGTGCGCTGGGAGGACTGGGTGGCAGCAAGCCGGATCGGTGCACGCCATGTCCATGAACGGATCGGTTCGGATCTGCCGTTTGTGATCGCCGGATATTCCAACGGCGGGGCTTTAGCGGTCAAGTATTCTCTTGACGCGCTGTCAGACCCAAGCCTGCCGAGTCCGGACCGGCTGCTGCTCTTCTCACCGGAGATCGGCATCTCAAGCTTCGCCTCCATTGCGAACTCGCACAAGCTTTTGAGCTTTCTACCCTACTTTGCGAAGTTCAAGTGGCTATCCATCGAGCCGGAGTATGACCCCTTTAAATATAACTCGTTTCCAAAGAATGCGGCACAGCAGGCACATGAAATTACCGAAGTACTGCAGCGCCAGGTGGAAGAAGCGCTTACTGCCGGCGAGTTTGCGGACTTTCCAACGGTCCTGACTTTTCTTTCGTGGATCGACGCCACAGTGGATACGTCTGCGACCATCCATCGGCTCTACAGCCGGCTCGAGAACGAGGGCAGCGAGCTCGTCGTATTCGATGTGAACCACTTCGACCAGCTTGAGCCCTTTCTTCCAGAAGCAAACCGTGCGCCGCTCGTACGCCTCGAGGCCCGATCCGATCTGCCCTACCGGCTTACGATCATCACCAACGTTGACCGGGGTTCCGAGCGCATGACCCGGCGGACCAAAGCGCCCCGCTCGAGTGAAATCGATTCCACCGCCCTGGCCCTGGCGTGGCCGCCCGGCGTGTACTCTCTGACACACGTAGCGGTGCCGTTCTCTTCCGACGATCCGGTCTACGGTGCAAACGAGAACGTCAATAGCTTTTATCACGGACTGCCGCTGGGAAGACTGCAACCTCGCGGCGAGACCCATCTTTTGACCGCGCCGTTGAGCCAGCTCATGCGCCTTCGTTACAACCCGTTCTTCGGGTATATAGAGCAACGGATTGTGATGGAGATCGACCATGCGATGGGAGGAAGTAAGAGAGAAAATCCTTAATTCAAGGAGAAAACGAAAATGCGAAACTTAACTTTATCAATGTGCGTGGTGTGCCTCGCCCTAACAATTTCGGCGTGTGCAAATCTTACCGCAGTGGACAAGCCGTTGTCTCAATGGACGCCGGAAATGGACCAACGAGTCGGGGAGCGAATGGCGGGCGACCGCTCAACTGAGCTGCTCGTCCTGGTTGCCTTTTCAGGAGGCGGAACCCGTGCTGCTTCCTTTTCGTATGGCGTCCTCAAAGCGCTCGCTGCAACCGAAATAACCACCGAAAACGGTCCGCGATCTCTACTGCATGAGATCGACGTGATCTCTTCGGTTTCAGGAGGGAGCTTCACTTCGGCTTATTACGGGCTTCGAGGCGACCGGATTTTCGAAGATTTCGAGGATCATTTTCTCAGAAAAAATGTTGAGGGTGCCCTCATCGGTCAGGTGTTCAACCCGCTCAATTGGGTTCGGCTTTTGAGTTCGAGCTACGGAAAGTCCGACCTCGCAGCCAGGTACTACGATAAAATCCTCTTCGATAAAGCGACTTTCGCTGATCTAAATCGGCCGGGTGCACCGCTCGTAGTCATCAATACCACGGACCTTGCCACCGGGGTACGCTTTCCATTCACTCAATGGGCCTTCGATCTTATCTGCGCGGATCTTGATCAGTACCCACTGTCCCGAGCCGTAGCAGCCTCGTCGGCCGTACCGATTGTTCTCTCCCCGATTACGCTCAAGAACTATGCCGGAAGCTGCGGGTACGAACTACCCGCATGGCTGGAAGAAGCGAAAAAAGATGAGAAGATCACGTATAGAAAGCTCGAGGCACGCGGTCTCGAGGACTATCTCGATCAAAAAAAGCGGCCTTGGGTGCATCTGGTCGACGGAGGCATCGCCGACAATCTCGGTTTGCGGACGTATTACAACACGGTGAGTCTTATTGGTGATCCCCATCTTGCCTTTGACAAGTTCCGCCATCCTGACGTTCGCCAGATCCTAATCATCGCGGTGAATTCACGCGCAAAACCAAAGTCGGACTGGGCCCTCGAGAGGGCCGCTCCATCGCTGTCCCAGGTGATCGGGAGCATTAGTTCGGACCAGATTGACCGGTACAGTATCGATACGCTCGATATCGTGCGTTTCGCCTATAAGAAGTGGGTGGAACAGGTCTCGACGCCGGAGCACCCGGTCACCTTAGACTTCGTCGAAGTGAGCTTTGAATCGGTAAAAGACGACGCAGAACGCGATTTCCTTAACAACATCGGAACGAACTTCGATCTCAACGACGAGCAGGTCGATCACCTCATTTCGGCTGCCAGAAAAGTGTTGCACGAATCACCTGATTTCCAGGCTTTTCTCGATCGCAACAGAGGCAGTGTTGGTGAACAGTAAATATCCGGGTTCAGAGGGCTCGGCTTTGGGTTACCCCTGAAAGGGGATGTTTTACCCAAAACCGTATAAGTTAA
>CAYZZY010000183.1:0-4866 GCA_964482745.1 uncultured bacterium | reverse complement strand
GCCCTGCCTAAGTAAGTGTATCCCGAAGGCCTGCCCAAAATCAAGAGAAGGCGGAGGGCAACACAACTCGGGAGTCAGCAATGAAATTCCAGAAGCATTCGGCTTGAAAATGCTTCTCTCAGACTGTAATATGTTAGTGACAGGTCAACCGGTTGGGATTGCCATGCTGCCAGGTAATCCTTTGCATCTTTTTTTCTCTTTCATCATCCAGAAAGCTTCGACAAATGAGTCATTTGATTGAAAAAGGCATTCAGCCGCTCGTGAGCGCTCTCAATGCGCTTGGTTTCACGCAGACCGTATATAGCTGTGAGGGCCATTTCGACGAGAAGCCGAGAGAGAAATTCCTCCCTACCGCCTATGTGACGTTCGGCGTACGCGATCCTGGTGATTTTGGACGATTATATGAACGGATATGGACGTTCGATGAAACAAGTCGAACGGTCAGCCTGAGGCTTACCTATGATTGCATCCTCGGGCGATACACCCTCTCGATGTGGGCCGATCCCTCACTTCAGAAACCTTCTGAGAAACGTGCCGCTGTCGATTCAGCCTGCATAGAACTCTCTCAAACTTTGCTGGACTGCACAGACGATCCTCCCGCCAATACGGGTTCGGAACCTGCCTTAAAAAACAACGATGTATTTCCGTGCGGAAAATCCGGCCCGCCGTGCATGCTGGTGATTCCCTCGAAACCGTTGATCTGTCCTTTTGCCGAGTCAAGTGAAAGAGGAGCAGAGAACTCCCGGTGAACGTGGAGTCGGACGGCAGTTCTATACTTTTCAGTTGCGAATGCGGTCAGAGGATGAAAGTTCCTCTCGGACATGCAGGAACAAGAAGAAAGTGCAAAGTGTGCGGTCGCAGACTCGTGGCGCCGCCACCGCCAGAAGTGACGCGTCGCGAGGAACCCTCCATTCCTCAGACGTCCGCACGACCCGACCATCCTTTAAGCATATTTCCATAACCGATCCAGAAGCGCTCCAAAGCGTAGACTATTCTCCGCTGGTCTCTTTCAACACGCGATTGATAAGCGCGTCGGCATACTCGTCCGGAACTTCGTAGGGCAGCATATGGGCGGCGTTCTCAAACCATATGAAGTGCTTTCCTTGAGGCGCGTCCAGCGCCTGATAGTATCGCTGCGCTTCTTCAAACGGGCTGTTGTAGTCGTATCGCCCCGAAAAAATATAGACCGGGACATCGATTCTTGGCGCCTGCTGGAATAGATTCGTGTTAAGGCTCTCGCGCCACAGATGAGCCGAAGAGAACTCTTGTCCGCGGAAAAACTTCACGGCGTCTCTGAGCGAATAGTCGGGGGAAGACAATGCCATCTTGATCAGGGCTCCGAATTCGGTCTTTTCACTTCGGGAGACACCCCCAAACCGTTCGAGCCATCTCCGCTGGACCATAAACTCCGAGACATCATCGTAAGGGGGCGGTCCGATCTGTTGCAGTTCCTGCATAGCCTCCTGATTTCCAGTCTCTCTGGCCCTGTCGAGTACAAATTGATACGAAATACGTTCCTGTTCGGAATCTTCGACAACCTGGGCGACCCCCACATAGGCCTGAAACAACTCGGGATACCGTGATACCGCAAGGGCTCCGATTTCGCTTCCCCACGAATGCCCGACCAGGTAGATCTTTTCGACATTGAATCGTTTCCTGAGCATCTCTGCAAGATCCCGAATGTCGGCGACGAACTGCTCTCTCTTCATGCTCTCGGGGGGGATATCAGGGCTGAATGATTTGCCGGCGCCTCGCTGATCCCAATGAACGACAACAAAGTGTTTGACCAATTCGGTATCAAAGAACCGCGCTATCGATATATCGGCGGATCCAGGTCCGCCATGCAGGTGGAGCAAGACGGGATTGGCCCTGTCCCAACCACGAATAAAGATCCATTGATCTATGCCGCCAAGCTTGATCTTCTCAAGAGATTCAATGCCGTCAGGGGAGGTGATTCGCGTTTCCTTCAGGACCCTGTTCTGCAGGTGTCGACGGTACAAAAGAAGACATACCACTATGACTACAAGAAAAAGCACGGCAGGCAGGATAATATATTTCATCGATATGGTGAGAAGTCCCCTGGACCGCATAGGCGCGATCTCCTCTCTTTATAACCCGGCTATTGGATATGTCAAAGACAGAAACTTGGGTCGCAAAGATTATGCCACATATCTTGAACACCTGTAAGTATAACCATATCAGGATTTATTGTCTTTAAGCAAGGGAAGTATTATGGTAGAAAAAGCTACGCTTTAGCGTATTTCGCCACGACAGGCTGGAATAGCCATGTGGATGTTCGCAGAAAACTGCAACACAGGGAAGGTATGGTTTGTGAAGAGTTGAAGACGAACTCTTCAACCAGCCGAGAGCGATATTAAAAGGACCGAATAGATCAAAGCTTGCTTCTCGCGGCTTCGGAAGAGTGATGTTCGAGTTCCGACATCTGCCCTTTCTCAGAGTTCCAGATCCAATCGAGTGTTGCCATAGATGCTCAGGGCTTCGCCGTTAATGGATCGTGCACTTTCGCTCGCCAGGTAGAGCGCAAGGTCGGCGATTTCGCCCGGGGAGATGATGGCGCCTATGATTCGGTCTCTTACCGCATCGGGAATCATGTCGGTATCCACTACACCGGGACAGATCGCATTCACGGTGATATTGAATGGGGCGAGTTCCTGAGCAAGCGATCTTGTAAGTCCGACCACTCCGTGTTTCGCGGCAGCATATGCCGTTTCATACGGGAGGCCTATTTTGCCGCTTCGTGAGGCGATATTAATAACTCTTCCCCATCCGCGCTCGAGCATTATCGGTGTCATCGCCCTGGT
Organism: uncultured bacterium; assembly: GCA_964482745.1. GTDB lineage: Bacteria > Abyssobacteria > SURF-5 > SURF-5 > SURF-5 > CAYZZY01. The sequence continues at coordinate 2,044 of CAYZZY010000183.1, read as the reverse complement.
GCAGTAGAAAACGCCCATGAGGTTCACGTCGATAACCTCGCGCCATAATTCGGGCTCGAAGGCGACAAACGGGCCCACATGCGCGATGCCTGCATTATTCACCAAGATGTCAATCCCGCCGAATGTTTCCACCGTTTCATCAACCACACGTTGGACATCGGCCTGCCGGGAGACGTCCGCTGTTAATCCCAGAGACTGGCCTCCTTCATCGACTATTTGCTTGGACACGTCGGCAATCTGCTCCGCATTTCGCGCGAGGACAACGACCTTGGCACCCTCGCGCCCGAACAACAGGGCAATCTCACGCCCGATCCCTCTGCCGCTTCCTGTAACAACTGCCACCTTATTCTCCAATTTCATTTTTTTCTCCGCCTCCCTTACATGCCGCCGAAAAGCACCCATGCCGGGATCTAAATATTTTTCCGACATCCAGCAAACGTGGAATTACTGCCTATCAAATCAGACAAGGATAATCCTCAAATGGGCTTCCCTCAGATTCCTTTTACCTCAATTTTGGGTACATGATTGCTTCGAGGACATCGAGTTCTTTCTTGCGGAAGTTCTTGCCGGCCTTAATGGTCTTGCCAAGCTCCATGTGCATATCCGTTTCGGGGTCGTAAGCCGGCCATTCCGGCAGGCCACCACCGTTCGGATCGCCTGTGGCCGCGAACTGTGTCCAATAGGAGACCATCGCGGCCGACAGCTTCTTGTCTACCTTCCTGGCAAAGAAAAAGTCCGTCAGGCTGAAGTCGAGATTGCCGAATGCGTAGCGCAACTCTGCGCCATGGTGCGCGCCGAGCTTCCATCCAAGTATGCTTGGAGGAACCCGGCTGAAATGATAAAGATATGCCTTCGCGCTCACATTCTTCATCCATCGGACCTGGTTGCGCGCGTGCAGGACTATCCTGCGGTCGCTTTCAAGGCGGTTCAAGGCGTCATACACATCATCATCGGTTTCCGCGGGGTAGATCGCAAGAACCTGTTCGGCTCCATCGCCAAACAGGCCCTGGACATAGGCCCTGTATTCGCTCGCGGAGGGAATCGGCTCTCTCACTAATTGGTACGTTGCTTCATCGGTGTTGCCACCCGCAATCAATGGGACATCATGAATCTTTCCCGTGGCGTAGAGGATTTCGGGGTTGTCGGGGATAACCCAACCGTCCACAAACGGGCTCCAGTTGAGCCTCTCCGGACCGATAAGTTCTTCGTAGGTTTTCGAGCGAAGGGCCGCCAACGGATCGGATTCTTTATCGCAGCCGAGCGCCTCGGCGATTTCTTTGCCACGATCCTCTCTCGTTGCCAGACTTTCGGTTGTGTCTCGCAACGCGCCGCTGTGAGCGATTGCCCGATGAAAGAGGCCCTCGGAGAGAGGAGAGGCCATCAGCAGCGACACGCTTCGTCCCCCCGCCGACTCGCCGAATATGGTCACACGGCCGGGATCCCCCCCGAATGCGGCAATGTTGTTGCGAACCCACTTAAGCGCGGCTATCTGGTCCATAAGTCCATAGTTGCCGGAAGCCCCGTGTCCGGACTCCTCTGTCAGTAACGGATGCGCGAAAAAGCCGAACACGTTCAGTCGATAGTTAAAATTGACGAGCACCACTCCCGCCTCCGCCAGCCTGGTTCCGTCGTAAAGTCGAACCGAACCCGCGCCATACCTGAACCCGCCTCCGTGTATCCATACCATGACAGGGAGTTTTTCATCCGCCGAACGGGCAGGCGTCCACACGTTCAGATAAAGACAGTCCTCACGCATGTCGGCATCTTTCGAAACCCCGCCAAACCTCGTCGGGCGCTGCGGGGCGACTGGGCCAAATTTTGTGGCATCGCGCATGCCTTCCCAAGGCGCAGGCGGCTCCGGAGCACGCCATCGGAGCTTCCCCACAGGCGGCGCCGCATAAGGGATGCCCTTATACACAGAGATGGATCCATCTTCACCCGTTACTGCGCCGGAAATCAGACCTGACTCAATCTTGACAGAGCCTTTGGTATGCAGTTGCGCATTGGCCGACGTGGCCCAAAGAACACACAGCACAAGGGCAAA
>CAYZZY010000182.1:0-4909 GCA_964482745.1 uncultured bacterium | reverse complement strand
GCCCATAGATCAGGTTGGCGAGTTCTCCCTTATCATCCGGCTTGATCTTGTACATCCAGCCCTTGCCGTAGCAGTCATCATTGATTAAGCCCGGGTTCATTTCCAGTCCTTCATTTACTGCTACCAGCTCTCCATTGACAGGTCCATAGACCTTCCCCAGCCATTTGCCGGATTCTATCTTGGCAAATTTCTTGCCTACTTTCACCCTCTTTCCTTCATCAGGAAGCTGGATATACACGACCTCCCCGGCCATTGTCTGTGCAAAATCATCCATTCCCATGACCAGGAGATCTCCTTCTTCCTTTACCCAAAAATGATTCTCCTCGTAGTGCAAGTCATCCGGCATATTGTACCCTTGAATTTCCACTCGCTTACCTCCTTTTTTTCTACTCTGCTTCTTCCATCAATTCATTAACAAATTGAGATATGTTGAAAATCTTGAACTTCTGCTTGCGCAATTTGGCATTGGCAAGGTTGTGCACACAGGAATTACACTCTGTCAGCACCACCTCGGCACCGACTTCCTCAACTTCCTCCAACCTGCGGCGTGCCATGGCAATAGAGTTCTTGGCATAGGCGCCCCTTACACCACCACCGGCCCCGCAACAGAGGGAATCAACACGGTTGTGGCGCAGCTCCACAAAGTTTGGCGCAATCTTCCTGATGATCTCTCTTGGCTCTTCATAAATACCGCAGTGCCTTCCCAAGTCGCATGGATCATGGTAGGTCACCAGCTTGTCCGTCGTGACACCAAAGTCAAAATCTTTCAAAAACTGGCTGATGTGAAGGACTTTAATCTCATTTTTCTCTAGTCCGGCATACTGCGGTTTGTTAATAAAGGTCCTTGAACAGTAAGGGCATCCTGTGATAGCAGTCTTTGCGCCTGTTGCCAGAATGAGATCAATATTTTTCTTGACCAGGTCTTCGTTGATTTCATATCCCACATCCTCCAGAACACCGCTGCAACAGACCTCGTCAATCAGGGTATAATCCACGTTGAGACGATCCAGAAGATCAAGGGTCTCCAGGGTGGCTTCATCCTCCCTGTAAGAACCCACGCACCCTATAAAATACACGTATTCTGCCTTTTTGTTTCGTTCCCTTTCAAAATCTTCGGGTTCGTCTTCCCCGTAGATGTTGGTATGGCTCTTTAGCACCTCGTTCATTCCTTTAAACGCTGGGTGACAGGAACCGATATTGACCATATCCTTTCGCACCTGTTTGATGATGTCGGGCACGTTTACGCCGGAGGGGCAATTTTCTGCGCAGGCAGCGCATGTGGTGCACTGAAATAAGGTTTCAATGAGTTCGTCGTTTAGGTCGATAGTCCCATCCATGACTTCCTTGAGAATGAGCATCTTACCCCTGGCATTATAGGCGGGGCGAAGAGTTGTCCCAAAGACAGGACATACTGCCCGGCAGAAGCCGCAGTTCGAGCACCTGAGAACCTGATCGCGGTATTTTCTTTCAAAATCATATTTGGCTTCCATAAATTATCTCCTCAAACAGCTCACAGCTAATAGCTGTAAGCTCACAGTCTATAAGGTATTTTTTCGAGTTTGCTGCAGGCCATAATCTATAAGCTTTCTCAAACTTCCAGCGCCATCTTTCCAGGATTAAGAATATTATTTGGATCAAATGATTTCTTTAAAGAACGCATCACATCCATGGCTACGGGATCATGTTCAAGGTGCATGAACGGTGCCTTTGCCAGACCTATGCCGTGTTCGCCAGTCAGTGTGCCACCCAGTTCAATAACCTTCTCAAACAGCTCGGTCGAGGCCTGTTCAACGCGCTTTACCTCATCGGGATTTGTGCCGTCATAACTGATGGTGGGGTGGAGATTGCCGTCTCCTGCGTGACCAACGGTAGGAATCTTGAGATCATACTTTTTTGCAAGATCGGAGATCGTCTTAAGTATGTTAGGGACCTTGGACATGGGCACAGAAAGATCTTCGACAGCGAGGCTGTTGTTAATCCGGGACATAACCGCATAGGCAGATTTGCGGGCCGTCCACAGCGCTTCCGCCTCTTCTTTGGTCTCGGCCTGTTTTACGGTTGCGGCTTTGTTTTTCTTGAATATTTCTATGACCTTGTTCAATTGGAACTGGGTCTCCTCCCGGGTATGTCCATCAGTCTCGGCTATCAGGATTGCTTCTACCTCCGGCAGATTCAAATCGGTATTCTGGTTGATGGCAATAAGGGTCTGCTGATCAACTATCTCGAGCGCGCTTGGCAGGATTCCGGAGTGCATGATTTCGCTCACGGCCCGTCCCGCATCCTCCAGGTCTTCAAAAGTGGCCATGGCAGTGGAGGACAGCGATGGCTTGGGATTAATCTTGAGGGTTATCTCGGTTACTACTCCCAATGTTCCTTCAGAGCCTACAAAAAGCTTGGTCAGATCATAACCCGAAGAGCTTTTCATACACTTGGATCCTGTGCGCATAACCCGACCATCGGGGAGTACTACTTGAAGGGAAAGGACATAATCCTTGGTCGTACCGTATTTAGCGCCTTTGATTCCGCCGGCATTGGTGGCCACGTTACCGCCCAGGGTGGCAACCTTGCCGCTTGCAGGGTCAGGTGGAAAAAAGAAGTCGTGTGGTGCCAGGGCCCTTTCCAGGTCTGCATAGACGACACCGGGTTGAACAACTGCCAGGCGGTCCGTCACGCTGACTGAGATGATTTTATTCATGCGCCCCAGATCGAGAATCACGCCCCCTTTCTCCGGCACGGCCAGGCCTGCCAGAGAGGTCCCGGCCCCGCGAGGAACGACTGGGAACTTATCCTTATTGGCCAGCTTGAGGATTGCCGAAATCTCCTCGGCGGTAGCCGGCCACACGGCTGCATCAGGCCGGTGCCTGTATTCCGAGGCGTCTTTTGAGTAGGAGATGAGATCGATCAGCTTGTCTGTATAATTCTCCTCTCCGACAATGTCAATAAGCGCCTTTTTTGTTTTATCTTCCATGTTAGACTCCCTTTACAATAGTTTAAGCGTTCACAGGTTCAGAGTTCAGCGCCGCCTCTGACCGCCGAAGCGGCCAGTTTGATCGAAAAAGAAACTATTTTCTTGCGCTAGATATATGCTCCGTGTATCAAGCAGTTATTTAATAGGACGGCAGCAGTTAAGGTCCCTATCCCACTGGAGCGATTGTGCCCCTAGTTCAGCATGACCCCGGGCGGCCCTTGATCACTGATGAGGCTTATGCACTCTCCCATACGAGAATTTTACAAGAGCCATCCCGGGCTGCCGCTCCTGCATCCCAAGAAAGGAGACAGGTAACAATGGCCCGAAAGCGTAAGAACATCAAGAGCAAAGGTGGCAGACCCCACCCTCAATCACTGAAGACCATCCAGCCGAATGCAGCTGGGATCGATCTTGGTTCACGAGAGCACTGGGTGGCCGGTCCACCTTTGGAAGATGCAAAGCCAAACGTTGAGCGTTTCGGCACAACTACCCCAGAATTGTTACGCCTGGCCGACTGGCTCAAGGAGCAAGGGGTGCGGACCGTGGCCATGGAGAGCACCGGCGTATACTGGATCCCGTTATTCGAGATCCTTGACAACCGCGGATTTGAAGTTCTGCTGGCCAATGCCCGTCAGATCAGCCATGTTCCCGGCCGCAAGACCGATATGCTCGACTGCCAGTGGCTCCAACTTCTGCACGCCTGCGGATTGCTTCGGGGTTCGTTCCGGCCTGCCGACGACATCTGCCGACTGCGCTCCCTAATCCGCGAACGTAACACAATGGTGGAACGACGTGCAGACTGGGTACGACGAATGCAAAAATGTCTCGATCAAATGAACGTCTGTGTGCATCATGCGGTTTCGGACATCACCGGTGTCACCGGCATGGCCATTATCCGCGCAATTGTTGATGGCGAGCGCGACCCTCACGCTCTGGCTCGTCTCCGTAATGCCCGCTGCCGAAAATCCGAAGAGCAAATCGCTGAGGAACTGACCGGCAACTGGCGTCCTGAGCACCTGTTCAACCTCCGCCAAGCCCTGAAGATGTACGATCAGCTCTGCACTGTGATTGCGGACTATGACTCGGAAGTCCTCACCTACATTGCAATGCTCCAGCCTCCAGATACGAGCGATAAATTTGCACCGCCTTCCGCTTCCAAGTCCAAAGCCAATAATATATCCAAGCGAGGTCAGGAGCCTATGCGCCAAGGCCTATATCGGCTTTCCGGCTTCGACCTGACGACCATCGACGGCATTGGAGTGGATACCGCTACGGTGATCATCAGTGAACTCGGTCTGGACTATACCGTTTTTCCCAATGAAAATCACTTCGTTTCGTACCTCCGACTCGCGCCAAATCTGTCCATTAGTGCGGGGAAAAAAGTTCCTAACAAGTCTAAAGCCAGTACTTGTACACGTATCGCTACCGCACTGCGAATGGCTGCGTTAACACTGCGAAACTCCAAAACAGCCCTCGGCGCCTTCTATCGACGCGTTTCCTGGCGTAAAGGCGCCTCGGTGGCAGTATTCGCCACCGCCCGAAAACTCGCTCAGTACATTTACCGTCTGGTCTGTTATGGCCAAGCTTACGTAGACACTGGCGCACAGGCCTATGAGGCCCGTTTCAACCACCGTCGACTGAGTTTTTACACCAAAGCCCTTAATGATATGGGATACAAAGTCGAACCTTTAACAACCAATGGAGCCACACTCACATGATCGAGTTTCATACGAGAGGTTCTTCTGGAATATAGGTTGGAGTAAGATAGGGTCTTCAAGAAATGAAAATAATGCGAAATTTACGCCATTTGGACCTAATCCGGGCACACCACTCTTTTATAGATCCCATGGCCAGTTTTCTTGTTTTTAAGATTCAACGCTTTTATATAAAGGAAGAAATCCTCACCGTTGAAAACCATTTCGTTTGACAATCACAGGCAAC
>CAYZZY010000181.1:0-4926 GCA_964482745.1 uncultured bacterium | reverse complement strand
AGCCATATAGATCGGGCCGCCTGCAAGGATGCCGATGACTGCCATAAAGACAAGGTATTTTGCTTTTTCCCAATAGCTGAGCGAATCGTTGCTGAGAGCAATTTCGAGTTTTTTTGAAGAAAACCATATCATCTGCGACCTCCCGGGCAAGGTGGATATCCAGTTTTCAGAGTTGCTCTACCGGCAAACTAATTCGAGACAGGATTCTGTGTAATGATGTTCCCGTCAGTTCAGTCCTCTCACCTTTTGTGAATATCTTGCGTCACAGATCATGCACATGTCAAGGAAACCTTGACCTCTTCTCAGCGAACGCGCACTATACCGAGAACACCTTTCGGTATTAGAAGTGGCTCAGATAGAGAGCGGCTGCCGGATTGTGGCCGGTGACCCTGTCCTTGACCACGAGTACTTTTACTAACGCCTGTGATTTTTGCAGCAGGCCGATACATATCGCGATGCCGATCTTCTTTGCGCCCATTCTTCGCGCGAAGTGACTCGAATATGTGACGGCTCCTGATCTCTGAAATCCGACGCGGAGGTCACATCTTCCGGCGGCATCGCCATCATTGTACCATTCCGACGCGGCTTTGTTCAATTGATTCGGCGGGCGAGGTTTCTTGTTTTCAGGAGCCTCGTATGTGAGATGCCAGGTATCTCTGCGAAGAGTTCGCTTGACACTTAAACGCAGTTCTGTTAGATTGCATTCGATGCTTATTTGAGGATATCTGGGCTGAATAGGAGTCGAGATCAGAGTGGTCAGAAGCCCGATTTTCACTGGGAAGCCGGACTTTAACAGGCACTATACGGTGGCCCTGGCAGTTCTTGTGCTGGTCGCCATTGCAATAAGAGTGGCCATTGCCTCCTGTGGCATACCGACACTTGTCACAAAGGTTGTCTCGGATGACGCGTTCTACTATTTTCAGATCGCAAGGAACGCCGCTGCGGGAAACGGGATAACGTTCGATGGCGTTGAGCCTGCCAACGGATTCCACCCGCTCTGGTTTGCTTTGCTTGTGCCCGTTTATATCCTGTTCGGCGACGGTCCGGCCACCCCCCTGCATGCCGCGCTTGTGCTTGAGGCGCTGCTGGATGTTGGCGCCGGCCTTCTCATCTATTTGCTTGTCCGCATGCTCACGCAGAACCGGTTGGCCGGTATCCTGGGCGCCGCCGCATACCTTTTGAATCCAAGTGTGATATTCCATTCCGTCAATGGGCTCGAGACGGGCCTGAATTTGTTTTGCTTCTGCCTTTATTTCTGGTTCTATCTGCGAATGGTCGCGGCGGAAGAATTCGCGACAAGGGATATCGCCCTGCTGGGTCTCCTGTCCGGCGTACTGATGCTGGCGCGGACCGACAATATCGTCCTGGTGGGAGTAGTCTATTTTCATCTGCTGTTCCTGAGGAACATGTACAAAAAGCTAGGCCCTGTGGCGCTGTCAGGCTGCCTGGCGGCCTTGGTCCTGGCTCCCTGGGTGCTATGGAACCTCTTCGAGTTCGGCGCCATCATGCAGTCCAGCGGAAGCGCTTATGCCATAATCACTCGCGGCAACCTGAGTACGAGCGGGGTAACTGGTCTGCAGATTTTTCTCAAATCGCTCTCGAACACGATTACGCTGTTTGTATACACAATCCCCAGCGACGTCTTCGGATGGGGCAAACTGCTGGGTATATCCGCCGGCCTGGCCGCCGGACTGATTTTGGCCGACGAGGACAGGGCCAGGCACGTCTGGGCTGCGGCGAAAACGGCATGCATACCGCTCCTCGCGTTCATTGCGCTCGCCCTTACCCATTCGCTTGTCAGGGGAACAATTAAATCATGGTACTTTATGCCGGCGGCAGCGGTTGGCGCGGTCTTTTTTGGAATATTCTGCGGGGCATACGATTTCACGGCCCTGACGTCGAGCGGCCGTGCCCGGCTGGTGAGCATTGTCATGGCAGCGATCATACTGAGCGGGTTTGCGCTGAACGGATGGACCAGTTGGGGTAAGGGAATGTTCTCGTGGCAGAGCGAACAATTGATGGCGGCCGAGTGGGTGGCCGAGCACGTGAAGGAAGACGACGGCCCGGTCGGAAGCTTCAATGCCGGTATTATCGGCTATATGAGCGGACGGCAGGTTGTGAATCTCGATGGACTGGCAAACAATGGCGTCGTGCCCTACCTCGAGGAAGGCAACCTATGGGACTATATAGTCAAGCGAGAGATCACCTATCTTGTGGATTCCGATTATTCGATTCTCAGGGACTACCGTGACTTTTATGGCCCGGACTGGAAGTCCAATGAACGTATCATAAGGATAGCCACCATAGATGATCCGCGTGTCTCATGGGCGGGCGCGAACGTGGCCGTGTATCGAGTGATGCGATGAGAAGGGGCATTGCTCGACCCAGCTTCAACTCAGAGTGCGTCAGTAAACCGTTGTCTCCACTTTTCCGTCTCGGAACTGGCTTTCGAAAAGTGTTTCATCTTCTCGACTGCCAAGAACCATACAATTCGAAGTGCCAAAGCGCCTGTGAAAGGCGGAGGCTATTGAAGAGACCCGAAGTTTCATATCATCCTTATGGAATCTTTTCCTTCCCGGCTTGAAATAAAGCAGCATCAGCCCTTTATGTTTGACCTCGATTCCACTGAGGGTGTCGGGATAGATCATTTCCCATGCTCCGAACACTTCTCTTGCGAAATCACGTTGCTCACCAGGTTTGGCATTGATTATGCCGGGCGTATCCGCTACCACTCCCGAACGCGAAAGTGTCTGCACATCGAACCTCTTTACTTTGCTCACATCGAGCATGATCAGGTACGCGGCGATGCCGCCGACAAGCGATACACCCGCGACGAAAAACAGCGTGCTGCGCACCGTACGACGGGTAGTGACTTTCTTCTGCTGCTTTTTTTTCCGGGCAATCTTTGCGTTTTCGATGAGGATGGGCTGCAGCCCGGAATCGCGAAGGCGCTTGTCCGCCTCCTTCTTGTCCCGTGCTTTCAGGACCTTCTTCTGGGTACGGCCCTCGATGCTTACCGCCTCGAAATAGTAGTAAGGCATTGCCTTTTCCCTTTCACGGGGTAAGAACCTGACGCCAACCACTATGGAAAAAGCCGCCATGCGCCGTCGCGCGCGGCGGCCGCAACAGTCAGTATCTGGGAAAAAAAGCGTGCCGGGAATGACTCGAGGCGAGCAAAAGGCCTGCAGGAATAAAAGGAATATTTAGCTGTTCCGGCTTCATAATGAAAACACGGGCGATAAAATATACCTCATGCTGCCGCAACCGCAACCGGTAAACGGCAAATTAAGAAGTTATTTGTAAACTATTTTATCACAGGTGGTGTCCCAAGTCAAAAAACAAGCGATTCTCCCGCAGTCTTTGGTTGTCGCAAAGGCCGGGCTTTACTCTGCAAGCTGGCCATAGCAGAGACGCTGGAACATTTTGGTGGCTTGACAATCGGAGCGCCGCACCGCTAAAATTGGTTGTGATACAATGACAACCGTTTGGATGTTTTTCCGGAGCAAGGAGTTCCGCATTGGACGCAAAAGCTGAAGGAGTCGGCGTGGCCGGGCAGGCTCAGGATCGCTGGATCGGACTGATTCAAACGATGAGGCCCAAACAATGGGTCAAGAACTTCATCGTTTTTGCCGTTCTCATTTTCTCCCTGAGTCTTTTCGATGTCCCACTGTTTGCCCGGACGTGCCTGGCCTTTGTGTTTTTCTGTGTCATCTCGGGGACTGTCTATATCATCAATGATTACGCCGATTTAGAAAATGACCGGCAGCATCCGGTCAAATCTCTGCGTCCAATGGCATCGGGTGTTCTTCCTCCTGCCTTCGCCATAAGGGCTGCGCTCGCCCTCTCGGTGATCGGGATTGGCGGCTCGTTCCTGCTGGGATTTCGGTTTGGACTCATAGCCCTCGCATACTATCTCCTTGTAATCTCCTATTCGTTCTATCTGAAGAATGTTGTTATTCTTGACGTGTTTGCTATTGCACTCGGATTTGTGATCCGGGCGCTGGCCGGCGGGATCGTGATCGATAAGCCCATATCGGCCTGGTTTCTCATCTGCACCATGTTCCTTGCGCTTTTCCTTGCGCTCGCCAAGCGCAGGCACGAACTTCTTCTGCTCGAAAACGACGCGCAATTGCATCGCAGGGCGCTCGCCGAATACAGCCAAAATTTTCTCGATCAAATGATCGCGGTCGTGACCACGTCAACCGTCTTATCTTATGCCATGTTCACGGTTTCCAGCGAATCACTGGAATATCAGCGGTTTCAAACGCATAATTTAATATATACAGTCCCATTTGTGCTCTATGGGGTATTCCGCTACCTGTATCTGGCTTATCATAAAAAACAGGGAGGCAGTCCGACGAGAATTCTGCTCACCGACAGGGCTCTCCTTGTGGATATCCTTCTGTGGTTTGCCGCCAGCAGCCTTATCCTGTATCGACAAGCGATGCTCAGTTGAGTCCTCGGAGGTAATCTTAAGAATGTGTTCAGCATCTGTGTCACATGAGCCGGAAAAGCCCGGCGCTGCAACTGCCCGGAAGTCAAAAGTCGCCGTCCTCTTTACAAAGCCCGAGACCGTGCTCGACGACTACTGCCGGTTAATGGAAATGGCCGGAATCAAAGAAGCGCTCGATCCGGCCGTGCCGACAATTCTGAAGGACAACATCTCATGGCATTATCCTATGCCGTCGGCGAATACGACCCCGTGGCAGTTGGAGGGCACGGTGCTCGCCCTCAAAGAGTTCGGATTCACGGATCAGGTCGCCGTCCAGAACGAGACCGTCGTGATCGACACCCATAAGGGAGAGGACTTGAACGGGTACGTCCCGATCTTTAATAAACACGGGGTGCCCGTCAAATACAATTACAAGGAATCGGATATGAAATGGGTCGAGTTCAAGCCGTAAGCCAGGATGCACGCGCTCGACC
>CAYZZY010000180.1:0-4939 GCA_964482745.1 uncultured bacterium | reverse complement strand
CAGGTGGAAGAATGCCTTCCCCACGACTTTTGGGGTGAAAGGAATCCGTTTATTCTTGCTCTTCAGGAATTGCAATGCCGAATAAAGGTCATCGAGGTATTCGTTCTCCGAAGAATATCGTATCTGTTCGATGAGGTAGCTTCGCCATCGCGGAGTTGACATCGCCATTGACGCGGGCTTACTCGAAAGAACGGTCATCCACACGTTTGCGACCGCTTCGACCGCCCGCCGGAATGAGGGCAGCACCACCTCATCTCTGCAAGTCGGATATCTCCCCCCATCGAGGTATGTCTCCCTCACGAGATGCTCCGACCGCTGAGCCTCCTGAGCCACGCGCTCCATGTAGCTTGAGGGATACGTGATACATATGGGTGAAACGTCGCAAACGGGAAAAGATCCCAGGTCGTCTTCGATGTCTTCCTCGAATTCATTTTGCAGTTGTGAAAATGGAGAATCGGTAGAGCGGGAAAAGGGCAGTGCGCGATCGGCAACGGCGCGGCTGAGCCTGCCGAGACGAAAAACGAAATACCTTGACGGCCCCGCCCCATCGTAAGGAATGAGCATGAGTGATTGGATTTCCTCGCCCAATTGTGAACCGCTGTCGGTGTCTACAGCTTCAGCATCCGATTCGATTGCTCCTCGAAAAAGGTCATCCTTGTGAGGCTCGATCTGACTGCGATAGTGAGGCGGGAGTTCTTCGAGGGCACGCTTTGCGATTCTGAGATGTGCGGACTTTCCCCATGCGGCGGCCACGCTCGGCATGAAGAGAAGCGGGCCCGCGATCAGCAAGCACAATAAAACCAGACGGGTCCCGATGCCGGGCCGAACGTTCCCCATGCACGATCTCTTGCCTGCTCTGCAAGGACTAGTGCTGTGTGCTTTTACTGGAGGCATAGACGATTATCATGGTCGGGCCATATCCAACCTCGATTGTTTCAAGCACAGTGAGTGTTTCAGTGCTGATTACCGAGACGTTGTTGTCGAAACGATTCGCGACGTAGATGAGCCGGCCGTCCGGATCGACCGAGACGTCGACGGGGCCGTTGCCGAGCGGGACGTCGCCTACGACGGAAAGGGTATCGACATCGATGACGGAAAGGGTTTGCGAGAAGAAATTGACACAATAAAGAGAACTCCCGTCGGGCGAGATTGCGAGGGCCTCGGGACGATCCCCGACTGCCACCGAGTGAACGGCTTCCAGATCACCCTCGACAGCATAGACGCTGTCATCAATCGCGTCCGCGATATATATGACGCCGCTGTTGGGAGATAGCGATATATCATAAGGCGAATTCCCCACGGCGATTGTTGAGGATTCCCGGTTAGTAGTTGTATCGATCACGGAGACCGTACCTGAGTATCTGTTGAGACAATAGAGAATATCTCCACCGGCGGGGATTGCAAGCGTGACGGGACCTTTCCCGACACCGATTGTGGCGATCACCACCGCCTGTGGCATATTGACGACCGAAACGGATCCATCGCCGTAATTTGCCACATATACCGCTTGTCCATTCGGATTGACTGCTATCGAGCGGGGGTATGAACCGACCGCCACCTTCGAGATAACCTCTCCGGTTTCTGTGCTGATAACCAGAAGAGAGTCATCATAACGCCGCGTGACATAGAGATACTTGCCTTCGGGATCGACGGCCAGACCCTCCGGACGGTCCTTCAGGTTGAACCTTGATGCAATCCGGTTGGATTCCATGTCCAGAACACATACCTCATGACTATCCTCGTTAAGAACGAGCACCGAATCTTTCGCGAGTGTGACATCGCCAACCTTTGTACCCACGACCTTCGCACTTTTCTCAAGCGGTGAAACCATCAGCGCAATACGAGGAATCTCGGGTTCAGAGGATTCAGGGATGATTTCCGCTTGTCCTGTGCCCGGCTCCTGAACCTGTTCGACGGGCATATCCACCGCTTCGGCCGCTTCTGTGGCCATTTCGGCTGTCGGCTCAACGGATTCTTCCTCTACAGACTCGACGGCCACGGATAGAGGCGGGGAGTAGCCGGGAGGCGATTCGGCGGCCGGGCAAACGGCGGGTGCGGTCAAGGCAAGAAAAAGTCCCACAACGGCCATGAGCAACCCCCGTGTTCTCGAAAAAGAGGCGGCATATCCAGGCAGACGGGACAAAAACGACAGACGATCGGATCGCAGATTATTTGGCAACAATGTTCACCAACTTTCTTGGGACGACGATCACCTTCTTTACCTTTTTGTCATTAATATGACTCTGCACCTTGGGATCCTCCAGGGCAGCCTTCTTCATATCTTCTTCGGCGGTGTCAGAAGAAACGGTCATGCGGCTCCGCACTTTCCCGTTGACCTGCACAACGACGACTATCTCATCGGCCTTGATGGCATCTTTGTCATACGTCGGCCATTCCTCTCGCAACAGGCTCTCGGAATGCCCGAGCCGCAACCAGAGTTCCTCGCAAATATGGGGGGCCATCGGATAGAGCAGGGCCACCAGCTTTTCAAACGCCTCCTTCACGATAGCCGGATTCATCTTTTCGAGATCGGCGGCGTACAGCGCGTTCACCATTTCCATGAGCGCACTAATGGCGGTATTGAAATGAAACCGCAACTCGATGTCATCGGTCACCTTCTTTGTGGAAGCATGCACGATCCTTCTCAATTCGTGCTCGGTGTCGTTCAACTCCGCGGGAACGGCGTCGTCGACCTCGCGCACGCGTTCCAGGTGTTGATGGACCAATCTCCACACGCGCCCCAGAAACCTGTATGCCCCCTCGACGGCCCGGTCGTTCCATTCGGCATCCTTGTCGGGAGGGCCGACAAACAGGGTGTATATGCGGACAGTATCGGCGCCATACTTTTCGATGAGTTTGTCGGGCGAGACGACATTGCCCTTGGACTTCGACATCTTTGCGCCATCCTTGATCACCATGCCCTGGGTGAACAGGTTGTGGAACGGTTCGTGGAAGTCGATAATCTCGAGATCCCGCAGCACTTTCGTAAAGAAGCGCGAATAGAGCAGGTGAAGGATGGCGTGCTCGATACCGCCAATGTATTGATCGACCGGCAGCCACTTGTTGACGAGATCGGAGTCAAATACACGCTTTTCATCATGCGGCGACAAAAAGCGCATGTAGTACCAGCTTGAATCCATGAATGTGTCCATCGTGTCGGTTTCCCGTTTGGCGGGACCGCCGCACTTCGGACATGCTGTGTTTACAAAACCGGGATGGCTTGCCAACGGTGACTCGCCCGTGGGCTTGAACTCGACGTCCTCGGGCAGATAAATGGGAAGCTCTTCTTCGGGAACCGGTTCCTCGCCGCAGGTTTCGCAGTAGACGATAGGTATCGGCGCGCCCCAGTATCGCTGGCGCGATATGAGCCAGTCGCGCAGCCGGTAGTTCACTCCACGCTTGCCGATGCCCTGTTCTTCCATCCAGACGCCGATTTTTTCGATAGTTTCCGGGGTCGACATGCCATCGAATTGGCCGGAATTGACTGTTATCCCATCACCTTCGAAGGCCTCGGTCATGGCGTCCTCGCGAAGGCTCCCATCGGGTTTCTGAACAACCATCTTTATGGGCAAATCATATTTTTTTGCAAATTCGAAGTCGCGCTGGTCGTGGCCGGGAACGGCCATCACTGCGCCGGTGCCGTAGTCCATCAGCGCGTAATTGGCTATCCACAAAGGCACGCGGTCGTTATTGACAGGATTGATGATGTGGTGGCCGATGAACATGCCTTCTTTTTCGACCTCCGCCGAGACACGCTTGATGCGATCCATCCGCTGGCATCGTTCGACGAAGGCAGTCACTTCCTTTTCGATCGGGGCGCCCCGGGTCAGGCGTTCCACAAGGGGATGCTCGGGCGCGAGGACATGATAGGTTACGCCAAAAACGGTGTCGGGCCGGGTGGTGTAGCAGGGGACGATTTCGTCGGTCTCGGCCAGACGGAAATCGATCGTGACGCCGTGGCTCTTGCCGATCCAGTTGGTCTGCATGATCTTGACGCGTTCGGGCCAGCCATCCAGCCGGCTCATATCCAATAGTTCTTCCGCATAATCGGTAATCCTGAAGAACCACTGTTCCAGATTTCGCTGGGCTACTTCCGTGCTGCAGCGCTCGCACTCGCCGTTTATGACCTGTTCGTTCGCGAGCACCGTCGCGCAGGATGGACACCAGTTGACGGCCGCAGCTTTCTTGTATGCCAGCCCTTTTTTGTACAACTGCAGGAACAGCCATTGGGTCCATTTGCAATACAGCGGCTCGCACGATGCAAACTCGCGGTCCCAATCATACTCGGTCCCCCAGTGGCCGAGCTGTTCCTTCATTCGACGAATATTGTTCCATGTGCTCTCTTTGGGATGGATATTCTGCTTTATTGCCGCGTTTTCGGCCGGTAAACCGAAGGCGTCCCATCCCATCGGCGCGAGCACATTGAAGCCCTTCATTATTTTGTAGCGCGCCAGCACGTCGCCGATGATATAGTTTCTCCCGTGGCCAACGTGCAGCTCCGCCGATGGATACGGGAACATCATGAGGCAATAGAATTTAGGTTTGTGCGAGTCCTCGCGCATCTTGAAGAGCTTGTTCTCGCGCCAATATTTCTGCCATTTTGGCTCTATGTTCTTGAAATCATACTCGGTATTCATGTGGCTTTTCCTTGATGCGCCTCTCTGCTGTATCTCTATTCGAAATAATGGGCTTATGACCTTTCATTCTACCGTATTTGGCAGGTTTCCGCAAGAAAATTCGGGGAATAGCCAGTCCTGAAGAATGTAGAGAGGAGTTGTGTTGGGATAGGAAGGCAAAGAGAGTTATGGGACGGCAAGAAGAGGGCAAGAGACTCTGGTAGCGGGGAAAACGATCTGTGGCGCGTGTGAGGGGTGCGAAGAAACGTCTCGATCAACCTCTTGTATGCCTCGTCCCCTTCCTCAATGTCGCGACCCCGCGC
>CAYZZY010000179.1:0-5021 GCA_964482745.1 uncultured bacterium | reverse complement strand
CCAACCGCAAACCTGTCCGCAACCTGTCCGCATTTGACCCCAACCTGTCCGCACGATGGCAGGCGAAAGGGAAAAGGCCTGGAAGGCCCTGGGTAAATGGTTAAAAGGGCAAGAGGGTAAATGGGAAAAATGAATATCTGTGTCCATGTTTTTCGGGGTATCAGGTTTTTTTTTGGAGATTCAAATCTGTGTCAATCTGCCAAATCTGTGGAGAGAAAGGTCTGTATGCTTTTCCCCGTGCTCTCTACTCGGGGGCTAAAATCTGTTTTTGGTTGTGGCTGTCTGAAACAGGACCCGGGACCCGTGACGCTCGACCGTCAATCTCAATTGACATTTGCCGTATTTGTCGTTAATATTGGCGAGGAAAAGAAATCTACGATTCGAAGCGTCGCACTGACCATCGAATTCTGTTTTTCCCGGCTGCAACGGAGTGGGTATCCCATGCTGAAAGAGATTTTTAAGCCGAAGTCCATAGCAGTCGTCGGGGCATCGAGAGAGAAGGGGAAGGTCGGTCACACTATCCTCAGGAACCTGGTCGAGAATGACTTTCCCGGCAAGGTCTATCCCATCAATCCAAACGCCAAGACGATCCTCGGGAAGAAATGCTATCCTTCGATAAGCGAAGCGCCGGACGGCATCGATCTCGTCGTTTTCGCGATCCCTGCAAAGGCCGTTGTGAACACGTTTGACGAGTGCGGCGAAAAGGGGATACCCGCGGCCGTTATCATCTCCGCCGGCTTCAAGGAGACCGGGCGAGAGGGCTCGGCGCTCGAAACACAACTCGCCGAAAAGGTCGCCCGCTATGGCATGCGACTGGTCGGGCCAAACTGCCTTGGCGTGATCGATACCGCCTCAAAGCTGAATGCCACCTTCGCGGCGGGAATGCCGGCGTCGGGCAATATCGGTTTTTTCTCGCAGTCGGGCGCGCTTTGCACCGCGATACTCGATTGGGCGCTCGGCGTCGGGATCGGATTCTCGAAGTTCGTGAGCATCGGCAACAAGCTTGACATCGACGAGACCGACATTTTGCAGGCGATGGGGGAGGACGACAAGACCGAGGTGATTCTCGGCTACATCGAGAGCGTCAAGGACGGAACAAAATTTCTCGAGGTCGCCAGGTCGGTAACGAGCAGGAAGCCGGTTATCATGCTCAAGTCGGGCGGAACCGCAGCCGGCGCGCGGGCGGCCTCCTCGCATACGGGCGCGCTCGCGGGCTCGGAGAAGGCGTTCTCCGCCGCGTTCGCGCAGAGCGGTATCATGCGGGTCGTCGAGATCGAAGAACTGTTCGATTGCGCGCGCGCGTTCTCCGCCGGCCATTTTCCAAAGAGTAACCGCGTGGCGATAGTGACAAACGCCGGCGGCCCGGGCATTATCACGTCCGACGCGATCGAACGTTCCACGCTCAAGATGGCGAGCTTCGAGAAGAAGACAATCGATTCGCTGCGGGAGTCGCTTCCGGTGACCGCCGCGCTCTATAATCCGGTCGACTTGATCGGCGATGCGAGGCACGACCGCTATTCGGCGGCGCTGGATGCCGTGCTCGCTGACCCGAACGTCGACGGCGTGTTCGTCATCTTTACGCCGCAGGCCATGAGCGGTCCTGAAAAGGTAGCGCGCGCCGTTGTACAGAGCGGCAGCAACGGGAAACCGGTTCTCGCCGTCTTCATGGGCGGTCCCGCCGTCGAAGGAAGCATCGACATCCTTTCGAAGGCGTCAATTCCAAATTATCATTATCCGGAGCGGGCGGTCGCCTCGATGGAGGCGATGGTTCGCTACGAGCAGTGGCGCGCCCGGCCGGAGCCGGAGTACAGGCAGTTCCCGGTCAACAAGACGCAGGTGCAAAACCTCCTGATGGAGGCCCTTGAGAAAGAACAGGCCGAGATAGGGGAGTACAAGGCGCGCGAGATCATTTCGGCATATGGATTCAAGGTGCCGGGCAGCGTTATCGCAAGCAACGTCGCCGACGCCGAGTTCATCGCGGAAAAGATAGGCTATCCGATAGTCATGAAGATAGCGTCACCGGACATCTTGCACAAGTCGGATATCGGCGGAGTCCGCGTCGGCATCAGCAACAAGGAAGAGGTGCGCGCGGCGTTCGTCGAGATGACCGAACGCGCGAGGAAGCATTTGCCCGATGCGGACCTTTGGGGGATTTCCATACAGGAGATGATCCAGGGCGGGAAAGAGATCATCCTGGGGATGATGCGCGATCCTCAGTTCGGGCCGGTCGTGATGTTCGGGCTCGGCGGCATCTACGTTGAGGTCCTCAAAGACGTTTCTTTCCGCATCGCGCCGCTCAGTGTTGGAGACGGGCAGGAAATGATCAACAGCATTCGCTCGCTGCCGCTTTTGCAGGGAGCCCGGGGAGAAAAACCGATACAGATGGACACCGTGCTCGAGTCGCTGCTGCGGCTGTCGCAGCTCGTGACCGATTTTCCGGAAATTTTCGAGATAGATATTAACCCGCTGAAGGTGTTTCCTGAAGGTCGTGAGCCTGTGGCCGTCGATGCGAGGCTCACGATTAAAAGAAATGAGGTGCGACAATGATATCGCTGTTCGTTGATTCGCTCGCGGAGTATTCGGGGAGGAACACGGTATGCCTTTGCGCCGGTACAAGGCTTCAGGATGCCGGAAAAAAAGTCGGCTTTTTCAAACCGCTCGGCGTATTTCCCGTGCATGTGGACGGCGTGCTCACGGATGAAGACGTCGTGTTCTTCAAGGAATCGCTCCAATTGGACGGCGCGCTCGATGACCTGTGTCCGGTCGTTTTCACGCGGGAACTCATCAATGAGGTGCTGGCCGGCAAGAAAGTCGATAGCTATGCCGAAAGGATTCGCGATGCCTACAAGAAAATCTCCCGGGACAAGGAGATCACTATCCTAGTCGGTATCGGCTATCCGCGAAGCGGGATGCTCATCGGGCTTTCCGAGACGGACTTCATCAGGGAGGTCGGAGGCAAACTGCTGCTCACGGACCGCCTCGGCTGGATCAACCGGACGATCGACCGCCTGCTTGCCACCAAAGACGAGATGGGCGACACACTCACCGGCGTCATTTTCAACAGGGTGGATCCTAAGAAGACAGATTTTGTCGAAAACGTGGTAAGCCCCTACCTGAAATCGAAGGGCATTGATGTGTTCGGGGTGATACCCGAGGATCCCAGGCTGGGGGCGGTGACCATCGGCGAGATCGTTCGCCTGTTGAAGGGTGAATTGCTCTGCTGCGAGGACAAGATGGATGAGACCGTCGAGAAATTCTCGATCGGCGCCATGAACGCCGAAGCGGCCCTTCGCCATTTTACCAAAGTACATGACAAAGCGGTCATCACCGGCGGCGACCGGGCCGACATCATGCTCGCTGCGCTCGATACGTCGACAAAATGTCTCGTGCTCACCGGAAACCTGCATCCGAATGACGTTATCCTTTCCCGGGCCCAGGCGGCCGGCGTGCCGGTCATCGTCGTACCTGACGACACGCTCGAGACCGTCGAGAAGTTCGAAGCCATGATGGGGCGGTTGAGCATTCGGGAGAAGGCAAAGCTGGACTATGCCATAAAGGTGATGGATCGATACATCGATTTTGACGCGCTCTTCTCGAAATTGGGAATATGATGTTTCCGGAGGTCTCGGATGGCAAAAATGATCACAATCGTTGCCGGCGACGTGACGGCGGAGGCCGAGCTGAACGACACCCGGACCGCACAGCTTATCTGGGACGCGCTGCCCATTGAAGCCACAGCCAACACCTGGGGCGAGGAAATCTATTTCGACGTCCCCGTAAGCACGGGCCTCGAGGATGGAGTGGAACTCGTCGAGATGGGCGACCTCGGTTATTGGCCTCAGGGTCCGGCCTTCTGTATCTTCTTCGGTCCGACGCCGATCAGCCGCGGCGACGAGATAAGGCCTGCCAGCGCCGTGAATATCATCGGGCGTGTTATCGGGGACGCAAGGGTTTTTTGCTCGGTTGGCGGCGGGCAGACGGTCAGGCTGTCGAAGTCTGAATAATGCTTATACCGCCGCAATAATGAATGCTCGGGGCTTTAATATCCCGTTTGCGTTTGAGCATGTCCCTGCTGTATAATTCTTCCGGAACAAGTTCCGGCCGCGCCCTGGAGAGCGTGTATCGCGGCCTTTTTTATTGAAGGGGATCGTTTATGCGAAGAATAGTCGTGGTATTTCTTGGCGCGCTCGTTGTTATCGGTTCACTGTGCCCTTTTACCCTGGCTCAGGATGAAGAAGAAGCCGTATCACCTCGCCCGGTACCGGATTCAGAGTATTTTCAGAAAGACGAAAGACCGAAGCCGGCGGAGCGAGGCGGTTTTTTCGATTTCCTTCCATTTATAGGAGATAATCGGGCAAAGGTTGCGCCGGAGAATCTGCGGCCGTCACCGCTGCCCCAAAAAAGCGAACGCGTATTTTCGCCGAAGCAGATGGAGCAACTCCGTAAGATCGCCGCCCAATGGCTATTGGCTTCCGAGTTCACGGAACCGACTGTGAGGCGAGATGAAGAGGGCAAACACTATAGGGATTATATTGTTTTTGCGAACGAGTATGAAATCGAGGTGCTTCGCGGTGATTCTGACGATGTTCCGTTCATAGGGCACGTCTACGTAAAGGGGGACTATTTCACGACCAGGCCGCATGATGAGCCGGAGGCAGCCAGGTCGGACTTCAAGTTCCAGTACAAGCAGCGCGACTTCAAGCTCATATTCGATCGATCCGAGAAATGGGAGTACTCCGACAATCCCGGTGAGGACCCGTTTATGTTCAGGGAGGCATGGGAATTCGAAAAGATTCAATCCCGCCCTGCGGTTGAGCTTGTTACTCCACAATCTTCTTTTGATACTCCGGCGGGGGCAGCGGACACTGGTGAGGCAGCGACATACAAAGTCGAATGAGTTTATCCGGGAGATTCTTCTTTCCACATTTCAATGCCGCAGCGATGAAGCAAGGCTTTTCTCCTGAATGGATATCAATGATGTGAGCTCCCACGAACGTAGAATGGTTTTCTGCTGTATGTTT
>CAYZZY010000178.1:0-5144 GCA_964482745.1 uncultured bacterium | reverse complement strand
ATCGCCAGGCATGAAGTCTACACCAATGTTTCCGATTTGAAGTATGGTCTCTGACGGGGAGCCGCGGGAAATGTGCCCGGAGCCGATGTGCGGTTGCGGCTCCGCTGTGATGTTATGCCCGGCTTGCAGAGTCTGTTTTTCCCCCTCCATCTTTTCTCTGGAAGGAAAATATGGTAAAATTCTTTGTAAAGATTTTCTGTTCGAAGTCTCTTTGAAATCGAAAGCTTTATTGAAGGAGTTTTCAAATGGAAAGACCCTGGTATAAGCATTATGACTATTTCGTGCCTGAGACGATCCGGTATCCCAAAATACCGGTTCACTTCATGCTCGATCTGGCGGCGGGCAAGTTCAAGAATTCGCCCGCGACCGATTTTTATGGGGCCGTGATGGGGTATCGCGAACTCAAATCGCATGTCAACAAGCTTGCATGTGCGCTCATTGAACTGGGAATCCAGAAGGGCGACCGGGTGGGCCTGATGCTGCCCAACTGTCCACAGATCATCATCGCCTATTATGCCGTGCTGCGCATAGGCGCCGTTGTCGTCAACGTGAATCCGCTCTATACAGAACGGGAACTCGAACACCAACTGAACGACAGCGGGACGGAGACAATATTTTGCCCGGACATGTTTGTCGGCACGGTGAGGAACATCAAAGAAAAGACCCCGCTTCAGCGCATAGTGGTCACCCGCATGTCGGATTACATGATACCGGAAGTCAGGGACGCCGCCGGAGATTACGATCTGGAGGGAGATGAGTACGGATTCCTCACTCTGTTGGAAAGCGCCGGCGACAAGCTTCCCCCGGTGGTGGAGATCGATATTGACGGGCCTGCCGTCCTTCAGTACACCGGCGGCACGACCGGACTGAGCAAGGGGGCGACCCTTTCACACAAGAATATTGTCGCGAACACGATCCAGACCTCGATGTGGGCTCATGAACTCATGCCGGTTTCCGGGCAGGTGTATCTTGTCGTCATCCCGATATTCCATTCGTACGGGATGACCTGCGGCATGAATGTCGGCATGTGGAACGGCGTCAAGATGATACTCATACCGCGCTTCGAGATCGACGATATGTTGAACGCGTTCCAGATGAACGATGTGAATTATTTTCCCGGCGTACCCACTTTGTTCACCGCCATTTTGAATAACCCCCGCGCGATGGAGGTCGGCCTCGACAAGGTCGCCCTCTTCAATTCGGGCTCGGCCCCGCTGCCCATCGAGACGATAAACGGGATTACCGCGTTGGGCATCTCTATGACCGAAGGCTACGGTCTCAGCGAGGCCTCGCCGGTCACTCATTCCACGCCGATTCTCGGCATCAGGAAGCCGGGAAGCATCGGGATTCCGTTCCCCGATACGGACGCCAAAATCGTTGATCCGGACGACTGGCAGAAAGAGCTTCCCATCGGAGGCGAGGGCGAGCTTATCATCAAAGGCCCCCAGGTGATGCTCGGCTACTGGAACAAGCCAAAGGAGAGCGAAGAGACCCTGAAGGATGGATGGCTGCTGACGGGCGACATTGCCCGTATGGATGAAGACGGCTACTTCTACATCGTCGACAGGAAGAAAGACCTCATCATTGCCAGCGGATACAACATTTATCCCCGCGAGGTCGACGAGGTTCTCTTTACCCACCCGAAGGTGCTGGAGGTGTGCACCGTGGGCATTCCCCACGAGTACAGGGGAGAGACCGTGAAGGCATTTGTCGTTCTGCAGCCCGGCGAAACCGCAACCGTCGAGGAAATAACCGATTTCTGCAAGAAAAACATGGCCGCCTACAAGGTGCCCAAACTTGTGGAATTCCGGAAGGAACTTCCGAAGACCGCAGTCGGTAAGGTCCTTCGCAAGGTTCTCAGGGCCGAAGAACTGGACAAGGCAAAGAAAGAAAAGAAGTAGCATCTATCCGGACAATTCGTTCATTCCCAAAAATCTGAGAGGGGCCGGCAGGCCCCTTTGGACTTTTCCGTGTCGGCGGGTATCTGTGTACGCAATGCGGCACAGTCGCAGCCAAACATCGGCTTTGTGTACAATCATAGTGAATCAGTGCCGGGGACAGTCCCGAATCTACGAGTCACGCCCTGGCGTGACTCCGTAATTTTTGGTACAGTCCCCTTCAGGCTTGGGATTCCGCAAATAAGAACAGTCCCCGTCGCCGCGCGTATTTTGCTGTCGTTGGGCTTGGAACAGATACAACTCAAAAATCTCGACAGACATTCATGATCTTGAACCGGAGCAGCACAGACGCGGCTCGTTGCCGATGGCCTCTCCTCATGGCAAAGTTTAAGTAAGGGAGGATTTATTTAACGCTTCCTCTCGAATACAGACGCAGATCAGAGAAAGAAGGCCAAGCATCCCCCTGGATTTGAAAGAGGTCTTTGACAATCGGAATATGAGACGGCCTGAGTGGGGGAGGAGAAGGATAGCGGGATGACTTCGGAAAAGCCGGGCCATGTATCGGCGCTTTTTACCGACCTCTATGAATTAACGATGGCGGCGAGCTACTTCGAGGAGAAGATGTTCGCGCCGGCCTCGTTCAGCCTTTTCATTCGAGGATATCCGAAGGACTGGGGATACTATGTCAATGCAGGGCTCGACGATGTTCTCAATTATCTTGAAGATTTTTATTTCACCCGTTCTGATATCGAATATCTGAAGACGACGGGATTGTTCTCGAATGCCTTTCTCGAATTTCTTGCCGGTGTTCGATTCACCGGCGACGTCCGGGCTCTGAAAGAGGGAGAAGTTTTTTTTGCCGACGAGCCCATCATGGAAATCACGGCTCCGATCATAGAAGGCCAAATCGTCGAAACCTTTATCATCAATACCACACACCTGCAGTCGTTGATTTGCACAAAGGCATCCCGTTGTATGGAAGCCGCCGGGGGGCGGGCATTGGTCGATTTTTCGCTCAGGCGCACCCACGGCGTCGACGCAGGCCTCAAGGTGGCGCGCTCGAGCCATATCGCCGGTCTGAGGGCGACCAGCAACGTTCTTGCCGGACACCTCTATGGTATCCCGATATCCGGAACGATGGCTCACTCATATATTACGGCCTTCGATGACGAGAAAGAAGCCTTTCGGGCCTTCGCCCGTGCGCATCCCGAGAATACCATCCTTCTCATAGACACCTATGACACTTTGTCGGGCGCGAAAAACGCATGTGAAATCGGACGCGAGATGAAAGCTCGGGGCCTTAAACTGCGCGGGGTAAGGCTTGACAGCGGCGACATGGCCGAACTGAGCAAGCAGGTCCGTGCGATGCTCGATAAGGCCGGGCTTGAAGACACCCTGATTTTTGCGAGCAGCGGATTCGATGAATACAAGATTGCCGACGTTCTGGCCCGCGGCGCGAAGATTGACGGTTTCGGAGTGGGCACTAATATGGGCGTATCAAAGGACGCGCCCACGACCGACATGGCCTATAAGCTTGTGGAATACGACGGGAGGCCGCTGCTCAAACTGAGTGCCGACAAAGTTACGCTGCCGGGTGAAAAGCAGGTGTTTCGTTATTGCGATAGCAACGGCCGTCTCGAATGGGATACTATTGCTCTGCGGAACGAGACGCCGCCGTCCGATGCGTCCCCATTGCTTGTGAAGGTGATGGAGGGCGGGAAACGGATTTTTCAAGAGACGATTGATGACGCGAGGCAAAGATGCGCATCATCGCTCGAAGGGACGCCGGAAGAGGTCAAACGCATCACTAATCCGGCGAAGTACCCCGTAGAAGAGAGCGAGGAAGTAAGAAAACTGGCGGACGAGGTTCAGCGCCAGGCTCGTGGAAAAATTGAAAGGCATGGTGAATGATGTTCATGTTTGGAAGACGCATTAAATTGTTCAAACTGCTGGGATTCTCGGTGAGCGTGGATGCGAGTTGGATCGTCATAGCGACGCTCGTGACGTGGTCGCTTGCAACAGGCCTCTTCCCGAACCAATACAAAGGCCTTCCAACAAGAACTTATTGGCTGATGGGTGTTGTCGGTGCGCTCGGGCTCTTTGGCTCTATTATCTTTCATGAATTGTGTCATTCACTCGCGGCCCGAAAATATGGGTTGCAGATGAAAGGAATAACTCTTTTCATCTTCGGTGGGGTGGCCGAGATGGACGAAGAACCGCCGAGCGCCAGGGCGGAATTCATGATGGCGATCGCGGGCCCGGTTGCGAGCGTTATCCTTGCCTTCGGCTTTTTTGGTGTCTATTTTATCGGAGTGATAACAGGATGGTCTCCACCGGCCAATGGAATAGTCGGCTATCTCGCAATGATCAATGGGGTGTTGGCGGTGTTCAATCTTATCCCGGCGTTTCCGCTCGACGGCGGACGTGTTCTCAGGTCCGCCCTCTGGAGTTGGAGCGGTGATGTCCGCCGGGCCACGCGCACGGCCTCGAGAATTGGATCCGGGTTTGGGATGGTTCTGATAGTGGCGGGGGTTTGGCAGGTACTGGTAGGGAATTTCATCGGGGGAATGTGGTGGTTTCTTATAGGCATGTTCCTGCGCGGTGCGGCCAACTCGTCGTACCGTCAGCTCGTAACAAGACAGGCGCTCAGAGGCGAACCGATAAGTCGTTTTATGGAACCGAATCCCATCACCGTTTCACCATCGACCTCCCTGTCCGATCTGGTCGATGACTATGTGTATAGATACCATTTTAAGATGTTTCCCGTGGTCGATGACGGCAGGCTCGTGGGTTGTATCACTACTCGACAGATCAAGGAAATTCCCAGGGACAGATGGCCACAGATTTCTGTCAGCGAGATCGCAAGTCAGTGTTCGGTCGACAATACCATTCGGGCCGGCGCCGATTCCATGGAGGCGCTCGCGGCGATGAATAAGGCAGGCGTCAGCCGCCTTATCGTTGTTGACGGTGACCGGCTTAAGGGGATCATCTCCCTGAAGGACATGCTCGAGTTCCTCGCGCTCAAGGTCGAACTCGAGGAGAGTATTTGAGAATCCCATTGCCGACTTGACAAGCCAGCGAAGTCATGGTAGAATAATATTGACCGACGGGTCGGTCATAAGAGGGTGAGAGCCTAAATAGACACCAGTTTCTTGTGAAATTATAGAAAAGAGCGCTGAACAAGCGTTTGATTTATCGATCGTTTAAGAGATTCCTGGGAGAAAGTGGGCTGTAAATGCCGATCAT
>CAYZZY010000177.1:0-5165 GCA_964482745.1 uncultured bacterium | reverse complement strand
CTAATAATGTTAGAGCACTAAAAAATTCAGAAAAAACGCCAACAAACCCCTAGAAGCAATAGATCGGCCAAAATGATTCTTGCCGAACAGGGCATCCCGCGCCTTTGAAATGCACATACAATTAAATCATAGGGCTAATTATTTGTCAAGGGAACATTGTCTGGTGCTTGATAGAGAAAGTCAGTCGGTGATGAGGGATGAGGCAATGCCCGGTTACTTTTTCTTCAAAATGCGGTGGTCGCCGGTTCTGAAGGTGAGTCCGATACGATCAAAATACTCAAGGAGCGGGACCGCGTGCTTGCGACTTACTCCGAGGATCTTTTTCAGATCCCCAACGGCAAGTTTGTCGGTTTTTTCAAAATGCCTTCTGACGGCGTCGAGCGCCCCATCGAGGGTAGCATTGTGGTATGCAAGGGTGGGACTTATTTTTATCAAGACTTTCTCCTCTATGAGGAGCGAGAGCATTTGCTTTGCATGCGAGGAATCTGGAAGGGATTCTTCAGCCTGGGAGAACGTCGGCGGAGAAATACCGGCATCGACGAACATTTTTTCGATGTGTTCCTTTGCCGCCTTTTGGGCTTTGGTGATCTGGGCCGTTCGCCTGGCGAGGCTCACGCCCTCGCGTGACTCCTGGATCTCTCCGGCCTCCGTCAGGCCGGTCAGGACCTTTTCAAACAGTTGCAGGGCCAGACTGGGGCCAAGGCGACTCCGCAATTCCTCACGCGACATATAGAGTCGATGCGGCTGCGATTTAAAGAAAGTCCGCACCTCATCCAGGAGCTTGATCTTGAGCCCATCGAATTGCTCGCGGGCGATGAGCAGAACGTCATCGCTGACGTCAGTAAACAGCACCCGCATATTTCGCTCGTGCTCATCGAATAGTGCACGTACGCTGCTGACCGGCTCGCCCATCCTTTTTGCGATTTCGCGAAGTTTGGCGCCCGTCTGTGCTTGCGAAAGAAATGCAAGCGCCGTTTGCTCCCGGCTGGCTTTTTCAAGCAGGCTGAGCCATGAAGTCTTGTCTTGTTTTTTGACTTTGACGGGCGCAATGTCAAGGACGGCCCCCCCGGCGATGGTGAATTCGGGCGATCCGCCTCTGAGCACGAAGCGGTCGCCCGGAAAAATGCAGAGAGGGTGTGACAGCCGTAGCCGAACATAGCTTTCCTCTCCCGGATTGAGCCTGGCCTGATCCGTGAGCGTCATGCGGGCGGTACGCTGGCTTGCCGCGGCATACAGTTTGACGGCGCTGGTTCGTGAAAGCGTTCGCGGGGCGGATGGAAGAAGCTGCACCTTCGCATCAAGCAGACGCGTGGCTTCCGCCGTGCCCGGCCTCACAAGTGTGTCGCCACGGCTGAGCTGCGGTACGGAAATGTTCACCAGATTAAGGGCTCCCCGCATGCCGGCGGAAATCCTTGTCAGCTTGACGTTGTGACTCTGTAACTGCCGAGCGCGCGAAGAAAGGCCATCCGGGAGAATGTGCACGGGCTCATCCCCATCAAGCCAGCCGGAAAACACGGTGCCGGTAACGACCGTGCCGAACCCTTTCATTGTGAACACCCTGTCGATCGGGAATCTGAACAGTCCGTCCTCATTTTTTCTCTGCTGTTCGCTGACGGCGTCCGCGATCATTTCCCTGATATCATCTATTCCTTCGCCTGTCTTTGCTGAGACTCTGGCCACAGGAGCATTTTCGAGGAAAGTTCCCTCGAGGAGATCTTCCAGTTCGGCTTCGACAATCTCAACCATTTCCTCGTCGGCAATATCGACTTTTGTGATCGCAACAATACCGCGCGCGACCCCGAGCAGTTTCATGATGTCAAGGTGTTCCCTTGTCTGCGGCATAACGCTTTCGGTCGCATCAACCACCAGGATGACAATATCCATGCCGGCCGCGCCTGCAAGCATGTTTTTTACAAATCTTTCGTGGCCGGGAACATCAACAAAGGCCACACGATTGTCGCCGGGGAGATCGAAGTGGGCAAAGCCGAGGTCGATTGTCATGCCCCGCTCTTTCTCTTCCTTCAGGCGATCGGGGTCGGTACCGGTAAGCGCCTTGACGAGGGCGGACTTTCCGTGATCTATATGGCCTGCGGTTCCAACAATGAGGTGTTTCATAGACAATGATTTCTATTGAGGGATTGCGTCGCGCAGAGCAGTGGCTATGCCGGATAATTCGTCGGACTGGACAGTGCGAAGATCCAAACAGAGGGCGTCTTTCCGGATAATCCCGAGGACAGGCGGGACACCTTGCCTCAGTTTTCTGGCTAGTTTGTCCGGCGAAATAGTATCGGGTTTCAAAATAATAAGTTTTGTGGGAAGTGTCTGACCGGGACAGGATCCACCGCCCACCTGAGATTCTCCGTCTGCTATCTCCGCTTTCAATGCCTTCCAGATCCTGGAACCCAGTTCGTCGCGAACCTTTGTCGCCATTTCGAGTATATCATCGGCAGAGCGTGCAAGCATTGCCAGTGTCGGGATCTCTCGTTCGGGAGCGCGTGATGAAAGCAGTATCTGGAAGAGCTTTCCAAGAGCCGCCAGTGTGATCTTGTCGACACGCAACGCGCGCATGAGCGGATTCTTTCTTATTGCGCTTATGTACTCCCGTTTGCCGAGGATTATGCCTGCCTGCGAGCCCCCGAGGAGCTTGTCGCCGCTGAATGTTACCACATCAGCGCCTGCTGCAATACTCGCCTGGGCCATCGGTTCTCCGGGGAGTCCGAACCGCGTTACATCGACAAGAGCGCCGCTGCCAATATCTTCCATCACCGGAACGCCGCGTTTTCTGGCAAACGCCACCAATTCCTCGAGACTGACATCATTTGTAAAACCGACTATTTTATAGTTGCTCGGATGAACCTTCAGCAGTAATCCCGTCTCGGGTGACAGCGCCCGCTCGTAGTCGGAAATATAAGTCCGATTTGTCGTGCCAACCTCAACGAGCTTTGCACCGCTTTTTTCCATCACGTCCGGGATTCTGAATGATCCCCCAATTTCGATAAGTTCACCGCGCGAGACGATCACTTCCCGCCCTCTGGCGAATGTGTCGAGTGAGATCATGACGGCGGCCGCATTGTTATTGACCACGGTCGCCGCCTCGGCGCCGGTTAATGCGCAGATGAGCGGTTCGATGACGGTGTCGCGATGACCCCGCTCGCCTGTGCCGAGGTCTATTTCCAGATTGCAATAATGCCCGGCGGCGTCAAGAATTGCCGATGTGGTTTCAGGGTTTAAGATTGAGCGGCCGAGATTTGTGTGTACGACAATCCCTGTGCCGTTGATCACATGGCGCAGAAGGGGCTGCCGGCGTGCAGCGGCGCGATTCAGGACATCGGTTTCGATAACGCCTAAATCGAGAGGCTCGGCATTTCCCGTTTGGTTCTTTTGCGCTGTCCTGATTTCCTCGATCACTTCCCGCACAATTCCCGTCACAAACTCATCCGAGAGTTCGCGGAGCAGGTCGGCCACTTTCGGCGCCTGCTTGACCCGCTCGACACTGGGCAAATTGTTCAGATGTTTGGGGGAGTCTTGCATTCTAAATGGTCTCATCCTTCCGAAACGGTTTGCTCAGCAAATCTTACATAATACGCCGGGAATTGTCAAACAAAGTGGACACTCTGAAGAGGCGCTGACAAAGGGTTTGAGAAGCTTGAAACGTGAACAGCGCAGCATAGCCCCAAAAAAAATGCCATTGCGAGGAGCAGAGCGACGAAGCAATCTCTCTATCGTATTGAGATTGCTTCGTTTCCCTGGCAAGGATTTCATTTAACCCGAAAGCCGTTTCATCAAAGAGCTTCCTTCGGAATATACCATACAGCTATTCTTCAGATTTGGGGCTTGTTCAAGAAGGCGGCGACGTACGGCATCGTCGTCAGCCCACCGGCCTTCGTCTTCAATATCCTGTTTGGCGAAACCGATCCACGCGGAGATCACCGCATGGCAGCACTCCAGCAACAACGTGGCATAATGCCGGCAACCGGCGCGCCCGATTTCTTTTTTTACGCGATTCGTCAATCCGGGCTCGATGCGCATTCCGACCGCGCCCTGGAGAATCTTGTCGGCGCTGGGGCATTCGGGCGTCGTATAGCGCCGCATCTTTCCGGTGATCGCTGTAATTTCACAGTCGGGAAATGAAAACTCAACATCGAGGTCCATAGCATAAATATAGTCTTCGAGGATCCCGTGCGCCACAATTTTGTCTTTTGTCGGCCGGTCGAGGGTGACATATTTTGTTCGGGTAAATTTAAGCATGGCGGATTGTCTCCTTGAGCTAAATTAGAGGCGGCCTTTGAGCAGCGGACCATTCTCGTCGAAAGCGACACAACTGTTGAGCAGGCGCGGGTTCATCTGGACCATCTGCAAAAGCCCTTCCTGACGGTCTTTTTCGTCAAGTCCGTCAGCCATGGACATCTGTTGTGCCGTGAACGAGAGGATTACTGCATCGCACGCTTCAAACAGCAGGGTCGCGATGACCGGACACCCTTGCCCTCCGCCCACCAGGCTATCCACAAGTTTTGTCAAACCGGATCCGACCCTCAGGCCCACCGCCTTTTCCAGCAGCAAGGCCGCTTCTTTGCACTCCTCGTTGAAGCAACGGTCAAAGCCGCCTTTTGCAGCCGCGATTTCAAGTCCGGGGACGGTGACTTCGATCTCCACACTGGCGGTGTAGTGGGCATCGTTCAAGCGGCTGATCACACAGAGTTTGTCGTCGCCGAGACGAAAAACCGAAACTTCCTTGTTCCTTGTATACGATAGAACCATTGTTTTGAATCTCCTTGCCAATTAAATCAAGGGATTTCTGCAAAAGAGCAGCGGGGGATTGCCACGGAATTTTCACGCGGTCCCGTGGGCTATCCTCCAAACTATATCCCACGCAGACAGCCATGTCAACTTCAGAGGGAAAGGGGGCACGACACATATCGACCCTGTCAGTTTGCTCAAAACAAGTATAGCAGACTGGACCGCTGGGGAAGAAAAGATTAAGGATGTAGTTGTTGCAGGACAGACGTATTATACGTTCAAAGACAGGGCCTTATCAATTCCGCCCAAATCCGCAAAAGGCAAATATTCGACCAAAGAAGCTACGGTGTGCCACCTTGCAGCATCTGTCGTGATTCGACTTGATAAAATTTACGAGAGGCTCTATTCTCAAAGAAGAAGTCGGGCCG
>CAYZZY010000176.1:0-5245 GCA_964482745.1 uncultured bacterium | reverse complement strand
TCTCGATATCGACTTCCTCTTGACATCCCGTTTTGATGCGGATACAATCCAGCCGTGATGCGAGGTGGGGAAACTTGAAGGAATCGAAACTGTCCAGTCCATGTAAGGGCTTTTATGAGTGAGAACTCCGTTGCCGCATCCGCCAGTCAAAAACTCTCCAGATTTGAGATCATAAGTTACGGTCTCCCGCGCTCCGGCTCGGCTATGATGTTTATCATGGTTTCCGTCTACCTCTCCAAATTCTATACCGACACGCTTCTGCTCGCTCCGGCCTTCGTTGCTTGGACGTTTCTCATCGGACGATTTTGGGATGGTTTCACCGACCCAATAATGGGACATGTCTCGGATGCGACCAAATCACGCATGGGGCGCCGCCGTCCATATTTTCTCTTGAGCGCCATTCCAGTCGGCATTGCCTACTTCTATCTTTGGTCTCCTCCGGATGCACTAAAGGATTGGGGATTGTTCCTGTATTTGACCGCGACCTACCTGCTCACTTACACGTTCTGGACTATCTTTTCCATTCCCCACAACTCGCTAGGCGCGGAACTGACGATGGATTACCATGAGCGCACGGTACTTACCGGGGTCAGAGAAGGAATAGGTGTGATAGGCGCGCTTGTCGGGACCATGGCGCCACCCATTTTCGCCGCAGTGCTCGGAGACGTGAGCAGAGCATATTCCTACCTGGCCGGAATGATCGGCCTGGTCACAGCCGTTCTGATTCTCATCTGCTTTTTCGGCGTGAAGGAAAATCCTGAATTTCAAAAGCAGCGACCAATCGCCATCAGGGAGAGTTTGAAGGCCCTGTACGGGAATCGGCCCTTTCGCATACTCGTGATCGTATTTGTGATCGCCCTTATCGGAAACGCATTTGTCCCTATCCTGACGCTTTATGTAGCGGACTATGTGGTCGAGATGCCAAAGGTCGCTCCTCTAATCATCTTCTGCTATATATTGGCGACGGCCGTTTCCATCGTATTCTGGACGCGTCTTTCGCGGCGGATAGGAAAAAAGGAGGCGTGGTCGCGCGCGCTACTGTTCTCATCCTTGATATTTGCGCTTTCCACATACTACCACCAAGGGACATGGGTGGTGTGGACCATCCTTGCGGTGCTGGCGGGATGGGGCTACGGAGGAACCATAGCACTTGCTCCTTCGATGATGGCTGATGTGATAGACCTGGATGAGCTCCAAACTGGCAGGCGCAGAGAGGGAGCCTATTTTGGCATCTGGTCGTTTATCGATAAGTCAGCGGTAGGCATTGCGGTCTTTGTAGGGATGTACTCGCTTGATGTTATGGGATATGTACCCAATCAGGTTCAGACGCTTCGAGTGTTCTGGACGCTGAAGGTCCTCTACAGCATCTTACCGGCCATTTGCTTTGCCGCCTGCTGTTATCTGCTTCGCAACTATCCAATCGACCAACAAGAACACGAACGCATCCGCGCTGAGATAGAGAAAAAGAACGCTCCATCCGCCTAATCTTCATACTCAAGCAAATCTGTAATATTCTTCCGTCTAACGGTGTATTCTTTACAGCACTTTCTGGAGAAGCGGAGAGCATTCGAAACGTGCAGAATTGTGAACGAAATCTTCACTCTCTCAGAGCGATATTTGAACGATCGGATGGGTGAAAGTTGCACTCTGGGAAAGTGGGAAAAGTGTAACTTTCGACAGTTATTCTAAGGAATCTATTCCGCTCGCTTATGTTGCTGAATGGGTATTGGCCCGGATGAATCGCGGTTCGGGCACAATTCTTGTCCGATGGCAAGCAAATGCACCATTGCCCAGCCGGAAGACAGCTTGTGGAATGTCCGAAAACATGATAGAGTCACCGAAAAGGCCCACGGTGGTCGTGGGTGCGAGTTCATCGGGGAAATTCCGTCTCAGAGCATAGGCGCGCGACGCGTCCCCACAAACCGTCATTGCGAGAAGTGCAAGCGACGAAGCAATCTCGTCCGAAGCTCCTGCGCATATGCAAAACAGGATATTCACTCCAATATGCTCGGTGCCTTGGTACTGCAAAGGAATATGTGCTTCGGTTGGGTCTGGTTGTGTGGAAACTCCTCGAAACTTGACATGAGCGGGTCCGGCCAGGTATTATGGCGTCGGCGCGGGAAACGATCCAGACAACACGCTCACGGCAGGGAGAAATCATGGACGAAATAAGAATTCTATCGCCGACCGCAATCTTGGGTTACGGCTATCCGCGCGCGTCGCTGGAGGAGGGGATGCGCCGCAAACCTCACGTCATAGCCGTCGACGGCGGCTCGACCGACGGCGGGCCGTTCTACCTCGGGATCGAATCGACCGGCAGCAGCGCGTCGGGCTTCGTTGAGATGATCTCGCACGACGTCGGCCCACTGCTCGATGCGGCATTATCGGCGAACATTCCGCTGATCATAGGCTCGGCCGGATTCGCTGGCGCGGAGCTGCACCTCGGCGGGACCGTCATGGTCATCCGCAACGTCGCCGAAGAGCTTGGGCTCCATTTTCGCATGGCCATTATCCACGCCGAGATCGAAAAGGAATATGTAAACGCGAAACTTGACGAGGGAAAAATCAGCCCGCTGGGGCCCGTGCCCGATCTGACACGGGAGGAAGTCGACGCAAGCGTGCGCATCGTTGGCCAGATGGGTGTCGAGCCGTTCGTCAAGGCGCTCGAGGCCGGCGCGCAGGTGATCGTCGCGGGCAGGGCGAACGATCCCAGCATGTTCGCAGCGCTGCCGTTCCTCGAAGGATTCGACAGGGGGCTTTCGCTTCACATGGCCAAGATACTCGAATGCGCCGCCATCGCCGCTGAGCCGGGCAGCGGCAGCGATGCCATGATCGGAACGCTGCGGCGCGATCACTTCCTCGTCGAGCCGCTCAACGCCGACAGGGTCTGCACGACCACTTCGGTCGCCGCGCACAGCCTCTACGAGAAGTCGGACCCGCTGCGCCTGTACGGGCCGGGCGGTATCGTCGACCTGAAGGGCGTGAAGTTCGAGCAGCATGACGAGCGAACGGTAAAGGTTTCGGGCAGCCGGTACGTGCCCGATCCCTCGTACAAGATCAAGCTCGAAGGCTCGAAGCGGATCGGCTACCGCACGATCTGCGTTGCGGGCGTGCGCGATCCGGGGACGATCGCCCACATAGACGAGCTGATACGCGAGGCCAAGAAGGGGGTCGCCGAGAAATACAGCGAGCACGTGGGTTCATACAACCTGATCTTTCACGTGTACGGGCGCAACGGCGTGATGGGCGAGTTGGAAACGGCCTCGGAAGCCACGCAGCACGAACTGGGAATTGTGATCGAGGCGGTCGCACCGTCGCAGGAACTGGCGACCGGCGTGTCCGCGAGCGCGCATACGACTATGCTGCACTACGGTTTTCCGGGGCGCGTCTCGACGGCGGGCAATCTGGCGATTCCATTCTCGCCGCTGAACATTCCGGCCGGCCCCGTGTACGAGTTTAACATATATCACCTGGTGGAAGAGGACGACCCATGCGGCCTGTTCCCGATGGATATAGTAGAGGTGTGAGGGCCCTGAGGGGGACTGTCTCAGAATTGCGGCCGCGGAGCTGCGTAGATTCGGGACTATACCATTAGCACGATAATCGAGGAAACCATGGCCAAGAAGAAACTCACCGAGCTTGCGCGCGTGATCCGGAGCAAGAACGCCGGTCCGTTCGAGCTTACGTTCGATATTATCTTCAACGACGCCGAATCTTACGAGCGCGTGAAACAGAGCGGCGTCTTCTCGCCCGGGCTGTTCGCCGAGCTATATCGAGTCCCGGTCGAAAGCGTGCTCAACTTCTGCTTCTTCGATCCGGCAAACGCGATCAAGGCGACCATCGCGCGGCCGATAAGCTCCGGCACCACGGGGGACAGCGATGTCTACGGCGCTCAACAGCACGCGCCGCTCTTGGAGATCGAAGTTCCGTGGGGGGATTGAGGAACAGAAAAAACCGGCTCCCTCGCGGGGGAGTCTAAGTCGCTTTACTCTTCTTGAAGCTGTATGTCCTGTTCCCCTTCTTTGCCAGCTCGAACAGGACGTCTTTGGTCACGCCTTCCATTATGGCCTGTTCTTTCATGTGGTGGTCGCTGAAGGACAGGACGGCATCGGGCTTCATCACGCGGTGCAGGTCTTGGAGGATCAGGGCCGGATCGGAAAAGAAGTGGATTAAGGTGCTTTCCTCTTATGGGTCTTGCTTTTCGGAAATTGGCTTTTGAACTAACAAAAGGCCTGGACTCGTTATTGAGCTGGGCAATCCAAAGATCTCCGGAGGGTTTTGTCTACCACACCCATACCGCCACGACCGAGGAGGCTCTCGATTTCGTAGTTACCCAGCTTGGTTCCAGCAAACTGCTCGATGTCCATGATGACCTACTTTTGAATTAGCATGAGGGTGAAAATCAAACGTAGGTACTGCTGGGTGGTAATGGACAAGAGTATGGCAGAAAGCAGCTATTCTTGCACGAAAAAAGCTGAAAATAGTGAGTGAAGGTTTGGTTTGGAACTCCCAGTATTCTTGACTCTGCCGAGTGCAACTTTCGCCCAAATATTCTGCACTGTGGAAAAGCCGAAAAGTGAAGAATCAGGCATCTATTCTTCACCATTCGGAAGGCCCAAGTGCAGACTTCTCTGACCGGCGACGAGCGAGTGAAGGTTTGGCTGGGAATCTGTGTTATTCTTCACCCGCCGGAGTGTAACTTTCGCCAAATTATTCTTCACCCGAGAAAAGTCGAATAGTGAAGAATATGCATCAGATTCTTCACTACTCAAAAACCTCATGGGCAGGCTTTTCCGACACGCGGCGAGTCTGTGGGAAGCAGTTTAAGAGGCCGCTGACGAGCAGCGGGAGTCAAGTGTCAATAACAGATAAGTCGCGGGTCACGGGTCGAGAGGGATGTCGGCTGACGCCGGGGGTAAATGGGTAAGGCGCATCGCGCGGGGTAAAAGGGGAAGAGGCCCTCACGGGCCGGCGGACACGGTCAAAAGGTTAAAAGGGGAAGTTTGAAGTGTGAAAGCTCCCGAGGGTGGGCACGAAGTTTGAAGAGTGAAGGTTTAAACATACAGAATGCAAAGAGAATGGATTCCCGCTTACGGCCTGCGGGAATGACAGAGAGAGCGCAGCAATGCTGCGCCCCTGCAGGAACCGCGTTCATCCGGGTATGTGGTATCCCCCCCCTGCATGAAAAAACGAGATTGCCGCGTCGCGTTGCTCCTCGCAATGACAGAGGAGGCGCATAAACCGG
>CAYZZY010000175.1:0-5250 GCA_964482745.1 uncultured bacterium | reverse complement strand
CGGTCGGAACATAACTGAAACACCTGGAACAAATATACCACAAAAGCCTCAAATTGTCAAGTACTAAAAATGATATTTCGATACAATCGTCGCACTGTCTTATCCTGCTCAATCCTTTGATATGTCGGGACCGGGCCGGTGCTCGAAGAAGCTACTATCCTGAGGCAGAGTTTTTTGGTATAATGGCGTGCGCCTTTCTGTTTTGAAATAGCCACTCAGGTGTCCGGGCCATCATCAGAGGAAACTGATGAAAATATTTCTTGTTGTTTCAAAAGATCGGCAAGTGTTCGCCGCAATCCGAAATTGCTTTTCGGCGGAATACAGAGTTGAAGAAGTATCCGGCATCGATAAGGCTATCGATCTCCTCACGAAAAGACGTTGTGACTTTGTTTTCATTGATCTGGAACTTCTTCAAGGGTTTAACTCCGGCGATGGCGGCTATAAGGCGGCATTCCAGCCATTCTGGCGTTTGTATCCTGCAATAGAGATCATTGTTGTGACCCCTCAGGAGAAAACCCGGGAGGCCGTTCTGGCCGTAAAGGCGGGTGCCAGCAATTATCTCACCTGCCCCATAAATCCGGATGAGTTGAAGTACGTAACCGAGAGCATTTATGAGTTCAAGCTCCTGCAATCCGAGCTTGAATACCTTCGGGATCAATTCTGGCAGACAGATTCGCTTGAGATTGTGCACACAAAGAGTCCCTTAATGCAGAAAGTCTTTGAGAAGATCCGCTCTGTCGCGCCGGCCAAAAGCACCGTCCTGCTGCTCGGTGAAACGGGAACGGGAAAAAGTGTTTTGGCCGAGTTGATTCACAGGCACAGCAACAGAAAAAAAGTGAGTTTTATCAGTGTGCATTGCGGAGCAATCCCGGATACCCTTCTGGAGAGCGAGTTATTCGGGCATGAGAAGGGCGCCTTTACCGGAGCTGTCAAGAGGAAACTGGGAAGGTTTGAGATAGCCAAGGGAGGAACGGTTTTTCTTGATGAAATCGCCACAATCACCGCGTCCGCACAAATTAAGCTTTTGCAGATCATTCAGGACGGAATATTTCAGCGTGTCGGCGGCGAAGAGACAATCATTGCTGATGTGCGACTCATCGCGGCATCGAATGTTGATATCAAGCAGATGTCTGATGAGGGCACATTTAGAAAAGACCTCTTCTATCGGTTGAATGTGTTTCCTATCGAAGTTCCTTCCCTCAGAGAGAGAAAAGAAGATATACCGATTCTGGTC
Organism: uncultured bacterium; assembly: GCA_964482745.1. Taxonomy (GTDB): domain Bacteria; phylum Abyssobacteria; class SURF-5; order SURF-5; family SURF-5; genus CAYZZY01. Next base: position 4,016 of record CAYZZY010000175.1, on the reverse strand, counting down.
GAAACATTTATAAAGAACCTGAACAGGTTTCATCCCAGGGAGATTCATGGTATACATCCCGAAGTGATGGAGGCTTTCGAAAAATACTCATGGCCTGGAAACATCCGCGAACTCGAAAATCTTTTGGAACGCGCGTTCATCCTGGAGTCGTCATCCATGCTCACGCCGGAGAGCTTTCCGAATGAGCTTTTCTCGGCTGAATCGTCAGAGGCGTCAGTCACCGTCGACACGTCACTGACCCTGGCGCAAATACGGCGCAGGGGCATCGAGTTATTGGGGAAGCATTATCTGGAAGAACTCTTGTCAGAGAAGATGGGACGAATAGAGTCAACCGCAAGGGCCGCCGACATAACTTCGCGACACCTGCATGATTTAATGAAGAAATATGGACTTCGCAAAGAGGTCTTTAAATCCCCTCCTATTCGATAGGAGCCCCTTCCATCCCGGTAAATTCCTTATAGCGGAACCTTGGCTTCCGATATTTTATTATTCGGAAGTAAAAGCTCCGATTTATGTTTATCTCTTTTAGTAGCAATATGTTAGCAATTTAAATATCCCCATTAATATCCGCCCTTTCATTTATCGGAGGTGTTACTTCCGATTATCTATTTCAGCTTTCTAGCCATAAGATCATTAATATCAATATGTTATAGAATTGGCACGCTAAATGCCTAATAATCGTGGAAATGACCAGACAATCGTTTAATAAGATCATCGAAGGCCACGAATGAGCGGCAAAATGATCAGGTTGGAAGGCGTAGTTATTCCGGCGGAATGGGATGCAAAGGGCAATGCAATCGGTGCGGCCCTATCTGCGTGGGATGAGATCGATTATCGGGTTGAAAAGGACGACATGGGATTGGCATTGCTCAAGCACTTGCATGAAGAAGTAGAGGTCTCCGGTGAAGTAAAGGGAGGGAAAAATTTGAAAACAATAAAGGTATATGAGTTCACGCGCAGGAAAAAACGTCGTCTGGAAGACAGGCATTAGGGAAATAGAAGAAAAGGAGTCGAGAAGAGGATGAAAAAGGAAACGGGTGACCACGAAGATTTTGACCCTTTCGGTACAGTCGCCGTATTACGGCAAGTGGAAAGCCGTACGGCGAACACTTCAGCAGGTCTTTCCTTACTAACCCGTTCAAAAAATGGCAAAAGCAGGTCGTTTCGAACCACAGGCGGTGTTTCAAGCTATCCCCTTGGTCCAAAGGCCTCGACATTTCGTAAACGGTTCTTCTCCGAAGTGACCGATGCTGAGTGGAACGATTGGCGCTGGCAGGTGCGAAATCGCATCCACACCATACAGGGCTTGGAATGTATCATTAAACTTTCGAAGAATGAGCGTTTGGCAATTGCTCACTATGAGGGCTCATTGCCTCTGGCAATTACACCTTACTATGCCAGTCTTCTTGACGCAAACAATTCCAACCAGCCTTTGCGGCGCGCTGTAGTTCCGGTAGCCAGTGAGCATATTCACTCGCCGAATGAGTCGGATGACCCGCTTGGAGAAGAGCATGATACGGCTGTTCCCGGATTGGTTCATCGTTACCCGGACCGCGCTCTTTTTATTGTCACAGACTTCTGCTCGACCTATTGCCGGTATTGCACCCGATCGCGCATGGTCGGGAAAAACGGTCGGCACAGCAGCCACAGTTTGAAGCAATGGGAAAAGGCCATCGATTACATCGCGGCGACTCCGGCAATCAGGGACGTCCTCCTCTCGGGCGGCGATCCGCTGACGCTTCCCGATGCGAAATTGGAGTGGCTGTTGTCTCGACTCAGAAGGATACCTCACGTGGAACTAATAAGGATAGGGACAAAGGCGCCGGTGGTGTTGCCGCAGCGTATTACGCCGATGCTTACGCGAATGCTGAAGCGATATCACCCGCTGTTGATGAGTATTCACTTTACTCATCCTGATGAGTTGACTCCCGAGGTCGCGCGGGCGTGTACGAGTCTTGCCGACGCCGGCATCCCGCTGGGCAGTCAGACCGTTCTTCTTGCCGGTATCAATGACGACGTAGAGACCATGAAACGATTGTTTCACGGACTGTTGCGGATGCGCGTGAAACCCTATTATTTGTACCAGTGCGATCCCATTCTTGGATCGTCTCATTTCAGAACGCCGGTATCGAAAGGCCTCGAGATCATTCAGGGCCTTCGTGGTCATACAAGCGGCTATGCGGTACCTCACTACGTAATCGACGCTCCCGGCGGCGGCGGCAAGATTCCCCTGCTCCCCGAGACGGTGGTCGGGCGCGAGGGCGACGATTTGCTGTTGAGGAATTATGAGGGAAACATCTATCGCTACCCGGATACGCCGACGCACACAGGGCGAAACGTCCGTGAACAGTGCAAAGGGGGAAAAGAACTTGAAAATAGGACTTACCTATGACCTTCGCGATGACTATCTGGCCAGTGGATTCGGTGAAGAGGAGACCGCCGAGTTTGACAGGGTGGAAACGATTGAGGCAATAGAACAAGCCCTGCAGAGCCTGGCTTACGAGACGGACCGCATAGGAAACATCATGAGCCTGACAGCTCGACTGGCAATCGGTGACCGGTGGGACCTGGTTTTCAATATCGCAGAAGGCCTGAGGGGATTCGGAAGGGAGGCGCAGGTGCCCGCTCTGCTGGACGCCTATGATATCCCCTACACTTTTTCCGATCCTCTGGTGCTGTCGCTTGCGCTCCACAAGGGAATGACGAAGCACGTTATTCGAGACCTGGGCGTGCCAACACCCGACTTTCGTGTCATCGAAACGGAAGCCGAGGCCAAAACGTTGGATCTGCCTTTTCCGCTTTTCGCAAAGCCTGTGGCCGAGGGAACCGGAAAGGGGATCACCCCGACATCGAAAATCACGGACCGGAAACAGATGCTATCCGTGTGCAGAGTTCTTCTTGAAAAATATGAACAGCCTGTTCTTGTGGAGACTTTTCTGCCCGGCCGAGAGTTCACGGTAGGAATTACAGGCACGGGAAAAGAAGCTTCGGCCATTGGAGTCATGGAGGTTAGCCTTAATGAGAACGCCGAGCCCGATGTCTACTCCTATATGAACAAAGAGAAATGCGAGGAGTTGGTGCGTTATGATCTCGTGAAAGGCCCAATGGCGAAAAAAGCGGAGAAAGTAGCTCTCGCCGCCTGGAGAGGGCTCGGGTGCCGGGATGCCGGACGAGTCGATCTGCGAGCCGACGCCGAGGGAGCACTAAACTTCATAGAGGTCAATCCGCTGGCTGGGCTTCATCCGGAGCACTCGGATCTGTGTATCATTGCGACCATGATAGGCATGCCCTACGACCATCTCATTAACACAATTATTGCCTCGGCACTCAAACGCATCTCACAGAGAAGAGTGGCATATGCCTAAAGCCAGAATAGGAATAATTCACAACGAGCCTGTACTTGCGGGAAAGGAATTTTCGGAGGCATCGCATGATGTGCTCGTTCAGGTCGAAGCCATTGAGAAAGTGCTTATGGAGTCGGGATATCCCACTGCGAGAGTCCCTTTCACAAAGAATTTGAAGGGCTTCACACAAAGGATGAGTGAAGCCCGGGTGCAAGCGGCATTCAACCTCTGTGAAACGGTCGACGAGGATCCTCAACTCGCCGGGCATCCGGCGGCCGTACTCGAACTTATGGGCGTCCCCTTTACCGGTTCTCCGTCGATGGCTCTGATGCTGACCACCGATAAGCTTATGTCCAAACGACTTCTCAGGGCCAAGGGGATGAGGACTCCGGACTATCTGGTTTATGAGTCTCTTGGCTCGTTCAACCCGGGGATTCTCACCTATCCCGTCATAGCGAAGCCGAGATATCAGGATGCCAGCATCGGCATAGACCAGGGATCCGTTTTCAAGAGCAAGAAAGAACTTCTTGATGGTATCGAAAGGCTCTATGCACAATTTGGGACACTTATTATCGAGGAATTCGTAGACGGTCGCGAATTCAACGACTCCCAGAACGGAAACCCCCGGGCGAGAGTGCTACCCATAGCAGAGATTGATTTTGAAAAATTTCA
>CAYZZY010000174.1:0-5361 GCA_964482745.1 uncultured bacterium | reverse complement strand
CTGCAATCGCTGGACTTATAGACGATGGCGCATGAAAATCATGACAAAAATTCACAATTCTGAACGTTAGTAGTACAGAGAAATACTTAAATTCCTTTTAAGGCATCCTTCCGCACGAGCACCTTTGAATTTCGAGGTTCTCGTGTAAAGTTCTTTGTCGCTTGAGTGGTTGCAGGCCTTGGCATTTTGAGGCTTTTGGTTGCGGCCATGCCGAGACATGTTCCCAATCACAACTATAACAGAAAGCTGTGCCGGTTTGCCCGTCTCAATGAATGAAAAGGACCGAAAGAGAGAAAATGGAAAAGACGTCACAACGACGATATGGTTCGGCTGATAATTTCGTCCTGCGCCTTTTTGCTCAGGCTGGTAAAAAGCACGCTGAACCCTGCGATTCGGACGACAAGATCCTTGTAGTCCTCGGGGTTATTCTGCGCGTCTATGAGGGTCTCGGTGTTCACCATATTGAACTGCAGTTGCATGCCACCGAGATCGAAGTAGGTCCTTATCAGGGCCTGCAGCTTGCCCGGGTCGAGGGATTGGGGATCAAACCGGAGTATGAGGGTATTGCCGTTGACGATATCGGTCTGTCCGAGTTTCGCGGCAGAGCGCACTATTGCGGTGGGACCGTCAGCCGGGGCTCCCGTCTGAGGGGTGATCCCGTTGGCAAGTTCATCGTTCATCTTCCGGCCGTCGGGAGTGGTTCCCGTGAAGGCGCCCATGGCGATGTGGAACGCGACGGAGAATACGCCCATCCAGAACTGGCCTCCCCTGAAGTTCTTGTATTCGGCCAATTCCTCGGCAAAATGCCCGACAACCTCGCGGGCGATGTCATCGACGTAGTCGTCGTCGTTCCCGAATTTTGGAGCGCGTTTCAGCATCATCTGGCGCAGCGGTTCGTTGGCGCCAAAATCTCCGGAAACGGCTTCGGCGAGTTCATCGGCTGTCACCTTACGCTCGTCGAAGACCAGCTTCTTCACCGCCGCGAGCGAATCCGCCACATTGGCGAGCCCCATGAACTGGACGCCGGTGGAATTGTATTGCGCGCCGCCCTTCGTGAGATCGACTCCCTGCTCGAAGCACCCATCAATGAGGGTGGAAGCGAAAGGAGACGGAACAAGTTCCGCGATAGCCATATCCAGATATGAAATGGATTCGGTCATCTTGCCCACGAAATAGTTCACCTGTTTCTTGTACGCATCAAAAAGATCGGTGAATGAAGGATACGTCTGCAGGCTTCCGCACGGCAAACCGTTCGGCATCCCGAACACGGAACACACGCCGTCATTGAGCGCGAACTCGAGGCATTTGGCCGCGTTGAACTGGACGGCAAATGTAGAGCCGAAGGTCTTGCCGTGAGGGTTGGGCTCGACACATCCGACCGCGCTGTAATCGCGGGCATCCTCCAGGGAACAGCCTTTCCGGACAAGCGCCGGCACAATCACCTCGTCATTGAACAGGTGGATAAGCACGCCGTCCCGGCTGAGTTCGCACACCTTCAGCAGGAGATCGTCGGGCGTTTTCCCGTTTACCCGAACTCCGAAGTTCGGCTGCACGGTGCGCAGGTCGGCATAGGCATCGAGCACGAGATGCGTGAGTTCATTCGTGTCGTCGCTTCCGTCGGGTTTCATCCCGCCCACAATGACGTTCTGCGTGGTCTTGCCTTCCGGCCCCTCACCGCCGGGCAGATACGTTTCTTCGAGCACGTTCCAGATTTCGCCCATCTTCAGGAACATGCATTCAATCAGCATGCCGGCGCGGGCGGGATCAACGGACCCGGCTTCGAGATCATGCATGTAGTATGGATGCAGAATTTTATCGATTCTGCCGACAGAGATCGAATTGCCGCCGCTTTCAAGCTGCGCGACAAGCTGAATAAAATAGAGTGACTGCACCGCTTCGTGAAAAGTGCGGGCGGGCGCGGCGGGCACTTGATCGCAGACCTCGGCTATTTCCTCCAATTCGCCGCGGCGAACGGGATCATCCGCGAGCTTCGCCAGTCGGCGCGCCTCTTCGGCATACCGGCGGGCAAACGCAATCGCCGCCTCGCACGTGATCCTCGTCGCTGTGAAGAAACCTGCCTTCGCCTCGTCATCGGAAAAGCGGGCCTCTTCCCTTCTCGCGTCTTCTATTATCGCGTCCAGCCCTCTTTCGAGCACCTGCCGGGTATTCATCGTGAAATGCCCGATCCCATAGGTGATCTCCATCATCATCGTGAAGACCATCTTGTTCATTTCCATTTTCAGGTCGTCGGGCATGAGCGCGTTCATTCGGTCTTCAACGGTCTTGCCACGCCAATAGGGAAGGATCTGTTCGGCCAGTTCTTTTTTGTGTTCAGAGGAGATCATGGCCCGCTGAAAATCGCGCTGATCGAAGCCATCCAGATTTTGCTCGATCCAGTCGCTCTTATTTTCCGGATACAGCGGAGCCCCCTTGAGCTTGCTCGTGCGACAGCCAACGATCAGTTCGTCGTCACGGATAATGACAGAGATGTTTTCAAGAACATGGGCAAGCGCCCTGGCAAAGCGAACCGGCTGCGATTCGCCTTCCGTGTCTTTATAGGATTGTGTCAGATATCGCGCCCGCTCGACACAAAGCTCATGAGGAGCATCGAGCAATCTCTGACGAATATTTTCGATTCGGGGATATATTGATGTCATAGGAACTCTCTACCTCATAAAATGGTGTATTCCCAATCGCTCTACCACGCTATAATGCCGCCGGTTTCCATAAAAATTATATCGATGCCGGCCAGTTAGTGTCAAGAAACCTTCCCCCGCCATGCCCCTTCTTTTTGCGTTCTACCCGAATAAAAGGTATTGCCGTAATTGGATGTAATCGGGCGGGAGGGCGTCACAGAAAGTATGGCATGCAAACGATGAAAGAGAAACCCGATCCCTTTTCTCATAATTTTTTGGGGAACCGATTATGCCTGAGCAGACCGCCCTCACAATGGATAGCCCGGCGCCACCACCGGTCGATGCGCTCAATTTCGGGCATATTTGCCACTCGGAAAAAACCTTGACAAATGGTGGAATTTTCTGGTAGACTCGCTTGACTGGCTGGCCAATTTAAAATAAACCACCCGCATCTATGCTATGTCACCCAAAGTTGGAATAGCTCCGAAAAGAAGAGCCGAAATCATCGAGGCGACCTTTTTCTGCATCGCGCTCAAAGGATACAGCAATATCACGATGCAGGATATTGCCGACTCGGCGGGCGTGAGCAAGGGCGTCATCCACTATTATTTCCGGAACAAAGACGAACTTTTCCTCTCGGTCCTCGAAAAGCTTATCAAAGATCTCGACGGCCATCTCGCCCGCAATGTCGATCGGGCCAAAACCCCCCCGGAAAAGGTTCGGGCGATAATCAACGCCGTGTTTGAAAAGACAGGGGCAAACAAGAAGTTTCAGGTTGTGCTGTTGGACCTCTGGGCGCATTCCATGAGAAATCCCACCCTCAAGGCCGCGCACCGCAGCCAATATGCGAGATACAGGCATCTCGCGAAGAAAATTATCGCGGAAGGGATTGACGAGGGATACTTCAAGAAATGCGAGCCCGCGCGTGCCGCCTCTGCCATTATAGGCCTGACCGAGGGCTTTGCAATCCAGTGGATATTCGATGAAAAGGCCTTCGATCTCGCCAGCGCCCAACAATGCACAGAAGAAATTATTATGGGATATTTGCAGAAATGACTTCCTGGCGGAAGTTCAAAAAAGGAGAGATCTAAAATGATCAGCTTCTCGTTAACAGACGAACAGAAAATGCTGCAGGAGACTGCGCACAAGTTTGCGGAACAGGAGATTCGCCCCAAGGCGGAGCATCACGACAGGACGGGCGAATTCCCGCGTGAGATTCTTCAAAAGGCGTTCGATATCGGCCTGATAAACGAGACCATCCCGGAGTTCTGCGGCGGTGGCGGCCTGAGCGTTCTGGATTCCTGTATTGTGGGTGAAGAGATCTCCTGGGGCTGTGTGGGCATGAACACATCCCGGGCAGCCAACACGTTGGCCGTTATACCTATTCTCATCGCCGCAACGGAGGAACAGCAGAAAAAGTTTCTCTCGCCCCTGTGTGAGAAGCTGAGCTTTGCCGGCTTCGGACTCACGGAAGCGGGCGCGGGTTCCGATGCGGGTTCGGTGGCAACCACGGCAAAGCTGGTCGGTGACGAATACGTGCTGAATGGAGTCAAGTGCTTCATCACGAACGGCGGTGTCGCCGACCTGTTCACCATTTTCGCCTCGACCGACAAGGAGAAGAAGGCCCGCGGGCTGAGCTGTTTCGTCGTCACAAAGGATATGGCCGGTGTATCGGCTGGCAAAGAAGAAGACAAGATGGGACAGCGCGCCTCGGATACTTCGGAAGTCATCCTCGAGGACGTCCGCGTCCCGAAGGAAAACCTTCTCGGCAAAGAGGGCGACGGCTTCAAGTTGGCTATGCAGACACTCGATAAGGCCCGGCCCGGCGTTGCCGCATCAGGGGTGGGACTTGCACGGGCCGCCCTGGAATATGCCTCGAATTATGCGAAGGAACGCATCCAGTTTGGCCAGCCCATCGCCATGAACCAGGGCATACAATTCATGATCGCGGACATGGCCAAGAAGGTGGAACTCGCACGGCTGATGGTTTACAAGTCTGCATGGCTCATCGACCAGGGAGAACGCAACACACTGCCTGCCGCCATTGCAAAGCTGTATGCCACCGACATCGCAATGGAAGTCAGCACCGACGCCGTCCAGATTTACGGCGGCTACGGCTACATGCGCGAGTATCCGGTCGAGAAGCTGATGCGCGACGCGAAACTGCTTCAGATATACGAGGGCACCAACCAGATCCAGCGCATGGTCATCGCGCGCGAAGTGCTGATGCCTCGCGGCTAATCGAAAAACCATACAATCTTTGACAGGGGCGTCCGGACAGGGCGCCCCTCCACATTTTGGGAGACCAGCCATGTACTTCTACAAAAAAAGCGAACTCCCCTCCAAAGAAATGCTTCCTGGCATCGAACTTCGCAGCGTCTATCTCGATAATGCCATGATGACGTTCTTCGACCTGCAGCCCGGCAGCAAGATCCCGCCTCACAAGCATCCGCACGAACAGATATCCTTCGTGGTCAAAGGATCGATGAAGATGACCGTAGGCGGAGAGACACGGATCGTGAGCGAGGGTGATATCGCTGTGATCCCGCCCGACGTGGAACACGCGGCCGAAGTCGGCGACGAACCGGTCTTCGCACTGGACGGATGGTATCCGATCCGGGAAGACTACGTGCTGGACAAATGAAGCGGATGAAGGGTCGTGCCTTTGCATAAGACGATCGAATAGCTCGGGGTATTTTTGATGCTGATTTGATATCTGCCACAG
>CAYZZY010000173.1:1700-5405 GCA_964482745.1 uncultured bacterium | reverse complement strand
CCCTCAGCTTCGGGAACCATCTCATACAAGTATCGCTGCTCCCGGCGCTCATCTTCTGGACTTTTGCAGTCGATCCCAAAATACTTCTCAAGAAGAGGACATACCTCCTTGTCGGCCTGGCAATTCTGCTGGGAATGTCACAATATGGATACGTCCTCTTGCGGTCGTATCAGAATCCGCCACAGGAAAAGGTCTTTCACACGTGGCCTCATTCGGAGGATTTCGGCAGGACCCATATGGAGGTATATGCGAGGTCGATTCCAGAGGTTTTTGACAAGGCCACGGGAGGCAGCCAGGGAAGAGCCCATCAGGGCAAAATGAAATGGAAGGCCCGGCTTGGCGAAGACCTCGCGGTGGAGTCCACGCGCAACCGTTTTTCCTTCCTCCTGACGCTATCGATTCTCCAGTTTGCCCCGGCCGGCGTGTTTCTCGGGATTACCGGAATCGGTCTTGCCTTTGCGCGCGAGCGAAAGAGGGCCCTTTTTCTTCTGCTGATCATTCTAGGGCACCTTGCGTTTGTGATGACGTGGGGGATACCCCTGAACGACGTGCAGATCCTTCCCACCTATCTGGTCCTGACGCTATTCATTGCGCACAACGACAACCTTCGGTTTCTTCCTCCGTTTTCACGGCGTCCAAACTGGAGCCTCGCGCTGCGTAGAGCGCTTGTTGCAGTGGTTGCCGGATTAATGGGCTTTCTGGCGGTTTCTCGCTACCCCCAAATAGACCAGAGCAGCAACGTCTGGCTCGCCGAGAAGACCGAGAGCATCCTGTCGCACATCCCGGATGACACGCTTGTGTTCACCAGTCATGTTTTTGCGACCGCGTTCTGGTACAAGCTTTACGGGGAAGAAGTGCGGCCGGGCGCCCGAATAACGGTCCATCCCATCTGGAAGGTCTATAAAGAGGACATCGAGTATGCGCTCAACCACTACCGTCACGTCTTTTATTATGTGGACACATCTCCCAGGCCGACGCTTAAGCGCATGGGATTCGACTCTGAGGTTTACACCATCCCGCAGCACGAATGGCGCGAATATTTTTCAATGCGAGAGCCGGGTGACATCGTTGCCATGTATGTTGAAATCGATGGTCCATCCTCTGCGGCAAATGTCACCGATGCCCTCATGGTTCCTCCTCCATTGCCCGGAGTCTATGCGATTGTTGGGCGGATTGAAGCAGGCGGGACCGTTCGCATTCTTGCGTGGAAGGGCGGCCCGCTCTCATTGGCAAGAGGTACTGCCTTCGGAACCACCAGAATACCGGTCGATATTTCTATCGTGCCGGGTGAGAGCATCTCTATCGACGACCTGAATTGCTCTCGGTATAAGAAGCGGAACAACCTTGCAATAATCGATGCGGAGAGTGGACGCGTCAAGAGCACGACCTATGTAGATTGGAAATATTCTTCTGCCATCGAACCGGCCCACCTGTTTCGGGCAATGAAGGGCATAAGGCAGGATTTACCCCCTAAATGAGTGTATAGAACTGCAGCAGAGCATCCGGCCTTCCTTCCGAGCCTGTTCATAATATTGCAAAAGAGGAAGCGAGAAGCTATAATAGCGTGATTATTCAAGCGTATCAGGACGTTCGACAATCGGCCAAAACATGGAGATATACGCACCATGCTTCTTGATTACATGCGCAAAAATATGAAGCGATTCCTTATTGGTATCATTGTGCTGATAGTTCCGGCGTTCGTGTTGTGGGGTACTGTGCCATCCCTCGGCGAGAAGAGGACAAGAACGCTGATCAAGGTCGGCGGCGAGAAGGTGACGCTGGAACAGTTTTCGAACTACTACCAGAACCTTCGCGAGATCACCAGGATGAGGCTCGGCACCAACTACACGCCCGAACTGGAAGAGCTTCTCAACCTCCGGCAACAGACGATGGACTCGATGATACGCGATATACTCCTCGCACAAGAAGCTGACCGGCTTGGAATCGTCGTTTCGGATGAAGAGGTGCAGGATTCACTCAAGAGGAATCCCGGCTTCTATACCGACGGGAAATTCGATCCGGCAAAATGGAACGAACTGCTCAACAATCCGCGTGTTAATTGGGCGGTCCTTGTCGAGGAAGAACGGGAGAGGCTGAGGAACCAGAAGTTTGTCGAGATGGTCGCTTCGGCTGCCCGCGTGACGGAGGAAGAAGTCCGCGAGGAATATCTGCGGCGGCATGAGGAGGCAAAAATAGAGTTCGTCGCTTTCAAGGCAAGCGAACTCGCCGCCGAAATCGATGTTTCCCCGGATGATATGGCCTCGTATTACGAACAGCACAAACAGGAGTACACCGAGCCCGCCCAGGTAAAGCTTGCATATGTCGAATTCAAGAAAGATCCAAGCCCGATGGATTACGAGGATGTGAAGAGCGTCGCTCAGGCCATTCTCGACAGGGTGAGGGAGGGCGACGATTTTGCGGAGCTTGCCAAATACTCTGATGATGAGGGCACCAGAGACAAGGGAGGCGACCTCGGATTCTTTGGCAGGGGGCGCATGGTGAAGGAATTCGAGGAGGTCGCATTCTCGCTTGAGCCAGGCCAGGTAAGCGACCTGGTGCGGTCGCCGTTTGGCTACCACATCATCAAGGTGGAGGAGATACGGGGAGAGGGCGCCGACAAGGAGGTCCGCGCCAGACACATGCTTGCCAAGGTCGAACCCAGTGAGGATACCCTCGATTCCCTTGAAGAGCAGGCGATGAGATTGTCCGTAGGCGCGGCGAACGCGTCGCTCGAGCAGGCTGCGTCCGAAGGGAAGGTTGACCTCTCAACCACTCCCCTGTTTGCCGAGACAAGCATCGGCATTCCCGACCTGGGTATCGTTCGCGAGATATCAGAGATACTTCCCGGGCTCGATGAGGGAAAACCATCCGACATCATCAAGACCGAGAAAGCATTTTATGTCGTCGAGGTGAGGGAGCGAGTGCCGGAGCGAGTGCCCGGCATGGAAGAAGTGCAAGAGAAAGTCGAGGAAGGAGTCCGCAAGGAAAAAGCCCTGGCCCTGGCAGAATCGAAGGCGAAGGATTTTCTGGAGAAAGTCGAGACGTCGGGCCTGTCGTTTTCCGATATCGAAGATGGCCCGAAGCCTCTGGAAGCCGTACCGTTCTCCCGCAACGGCTATCCGTCGGAACTACCGTTCATCAAAGGGCTGGTGAATGCGGTCTTCGATCTGGCCGCGGGGAAGGCCGCGGGTCCGTTCGTTGGCAAAGATACCGCCTATGCCATTCTATTGAAAGAGAAAATCGCACCCGACCCCGCCGACTATGAATCCCAGAAGGGGGCAATAAGCGACAGGCTGCTTGCGGACAGAGAGCAGCAGGTTTTTCAAGATTATTATGAGAACCTGCGGGAAGCGGCGGGGCCAAAAATAGACGAAACGCTGCTTGGCGCTATCTGATCGCGCTTCAGAAGCGCACCTCGAAGAACTCTCCTTCATAAACGAAGAAGATAATTTTTTTCTCAATTGACAGCACCTTTGCGCCCTCAATAACATCGCCCACCCGCACGCTCTGCATATTAACGATGGCCTTTGGCTCCTTCGCTCTCCAGGCGATAGCGTTTATTTTCAGCTCCGGCCTCCCTATCTTCACCGGTATCGACTCCTTCTCGACAGGTTTCGTCTGACGCATATCATGTTTGGCCACGGGTGGCGGCGGAGACTTATGCATTGCGGGCTCGACTTCGGGAATCACAACCGGGAGCGCTTC
>CAYZZY010000173.1:0-1600 GCA_964482745.1 uncultured bacterium | reverse complement strand
GCGGAGACTTATGCATTGCGGGCTCGACTTCGGGAATCACAACCGGGAGCGCTTCCTCTTCCACAGCCGATGCCAACGGTTGCGGTGGCGCTTCAGTCACAGGGGCAACAGTATGGACCGGTTGGGATGGCGCGACATCCCGGGGGGCGCTTGTTTGCACGGGTGCAGGCGGCTCCTCGCCGGCGGGCTCCGGCTGTTGTGCCGGAGGAGGCTCTACAGGGGACGCCGGTTCCAAGGGCGGCAGAGTTGCCCGGGCTGCGCGTATGGGTTCCACCGGTTGTTCCGCTCCGGCGGATGAGTCGGCCTTTGTCGCGGCGGCGCCGGAATCGAGACTGAGATAGATCTTGCTTCCAAACCACCCTGAGGTGAAAATTCCCAGAACCAGCAACAGGCCGAGCAGCGTCTTGGGCCCAAGGCCGAATCCATGGCGTAGCTTTCCGGGCTGAGCGAGAAAAGTATCCGGTCGCTCCTCTTCAACATCGGCGGCGAGAGCCGAGATGTCATCAAAGCGGGCGGTATCTTCCGCCGCCATCGGAGAAGACACATTTGAATCGGTTTCGGCCGTCTTGGGTTCCGCAGTTTCCTCGGCGGAGACAGTGGAAGGAGATTTTTCCCTCTGGTTCTGAACCTTTTTTAAAGCCCGGAGTATTATGCTCATGTTTTCTTTTTATCCAGCCGGGGCATGGGATAAAGGTGAAGGTTCCCGTAAAGCACAAGCTTTGTCTTCGGGCCCACTATTCCGTCCGTCAGCAGGTTATGGGTTTGCTGAAAAGTCCTGATCGCCTCTTCGGTGACCGGGTCGAATACGCCGGTTAAATCGCCCTTATAGAAATTGAGTGTTTGCAGTCCGGCCTGAAGCCAGACCACCTGACTGCCGGAGTCTCCCGGCTTGAGAAGTTCTCCCAGTTGCTCGAAGTCTATCCAAAAGACGAACGCTCGTCTCAGCCAGAACTCGTCCAGAAGCTGCAACGGCACCGTCACCGGAGGCGCGTCGGCATAGTGGATTTCGGCGGTGTCTTTTCCCAATCCGCCAAGCACCGCATATCTGGGCCTCAGATCCTGCGGAACAAACATTTCCAGTATACATGGCAAGTTGGCGTCACGGAGGCCTTCAAAATTCGTCCACAGCTCGGTGCATCGCATTCCCTGTAATACGGCAAGGCCGTACAGACTGTTTACATCCTCCACGCTCAGCTTTGGAGTCTTTCCCCAGACGGAGAGAAGGCTGCGCACGGCCCCCAATCGCGATTCACCATATTTTTCGGAAAGGAGCAGGTTTATAAGTCCCGCCTTTTCTTCTTCGGAATAGGGAATCGACGGGAGTTCGAGTATTGACGGCGGTGGTGTCGGCTGTACGACCGGCGGAACTTCAGCCCGCGCAATGGTGGCGATCGGCTCGGTTTGCGGCGGCTCGATCTGTATGATCGGTGTCGGGTCTGCCACCGGCTTTGCAGCCGTATCCGATATCAATTCGGCTCCGTTTACCGTGTTCTGCGCTTTTTGGAGCGAACCGAGAGCGGCAAAGACGTACCAGCAGAATGCAGCCACCAGGATGAACGCGAATGAGTAGACAAACACTCTTGCCGAGGCCCGATTGAGA
>CAYZZY010000172.1:0-5482 GCA_964482745.1 uncultured bacterium | reverse complement strand
GCGCGATCAAGCTTGCCCCTCTTTTCCAGGATTATACCACAAAGGGTGAGCGCGGGGGCATGCTTCGGATTGCTGCCAAGAAGGGTGGTGAGTTCCTTTGCGGTCGCTATTGTGTTGCCGTTGAGATGACAGGCGAAGGCGAGCGCCATGCGGGCATCTTCGTAATCGGGATTCAGTTGGAGAGCCTGCTGCTGATACGAAATCGCCTTCGGGAGGTCATTGAGTGCAAATCTGCAGATGAGTCCCATATCGTAATACGTCTTCGGGTTGCCGGGAAACTTCTCAAGATTCTTCTCGCACATTCTTAGATAGTTGAGCTGTTTCTCGCGCAGCGTCGCCTTCCCTTTCTTCTCATGGAAATGGTGGACGATTATATCCGCCTCCGCAATTGTCCCACCAGAAGCGAGAATGGAGGGATCGACTATTTCATGCACGGCGCCTTGAAAACGAATCCGCTCGTCGCGTCGGAACATCCGAACGACGCGTCCCGGTATCCATCCGTCCCATCCGTTGCCCTCATCGTACGAACTGTCATTGGCTATCCATCGGGTATCCTGGCTCTGTCGCGAATAGTTGCGGTACGTAAATATATAGCCGTCGGCGCCCCGGTGGGGGAGTGCGCGAATCTTCTTGGCGTCCCGGGCCGCAATGGTCTCATCGGCGTCGAGGATGAGAATCCAGTCGCCGCCGGCGTTGTCGAGCGAGAAATTGCGCGCTTTGCCGAAATCGTCGTTCCACTCGTATGGAAACACTCTGGCGCCGAAGTCGGTCGCAATCCTGGAAGTAGAATCCGAGGAACCGGTATCAACCACAATAATCTCGTCGACAATCTCACAGACGCTTCTCAGACAATCGGCTATGAAACCCTCTTCATCGCGCGCGATCATGCAGAGGCTGATTCTTGAATGTTCGCTTTTCATAAACTTACGCAGCAGAATGGCTCATAGTAGTCAGCTCCAATGCCTGCTGATACTGCTCGAGCCTTGCGCGGGTGGCCTCCAAATCAACAGGGAGAATCGTAGGAGTGATGCCGAGTTCGGCGGCCTTGCCAATCAACCGCGCCGCGCGCTCATGCTCTCCTTTCAGAAACTTTTTTTCTCCAAGCAGGAAGTACGGGAGCCAGTTGTCCGGCGAAAGGCCGATGGCATTTTCGAGCCACATATCCACCTCGGCGGCGTCACCGCATGTTACAGCGCAGTCGGAAAGCATGACAGCGGTCATCCAGAAAAGATCTTTAGAGCGTGAGTCGTCCGCCTTTTCCCGCAACTCCCAGAGGAGACGAAGCCACCTGGCGCCCTGTTCTTTCTGTCCCCAGAAGAGAAACGCCTGGGCAAGGGCAAACAGGACGTAAGGATCTTCAGGCCTAGCGGCAATTTCCTTGGCAAGCAGTTTCATGTTGCGAAGGTTTTTCTTCCATGCTTCTCCGGTGTCTTCGTAGCCGATATGTCGAATCGTCAAATCAGGGGAATTGACCAGCTCAATATCCAGGGCACGCAGGCTGTCCGCGATCTGTTCATGCACGATCCCCACCCATTCTACGCCGGGTTTATTCGGGAAGAACCTGAGCGAGTAGTTTTGAACCACCGATCCATTATTTCCAAGGGCGGATTCGAGCGGGAAGAACACGCCGGAAGGAATATCTCTGGCAATGAACTTTCGCAAGACTCCCACGGCGTCAGGCTCCATCCGGTCATCGGCGTCAAGCCAGAAAATCCAGCTCCCGGCGCTGTTTCTCAGCGCCACGTTTCTGGCTTCGGCAAAATCATCGTTCCAGGGGTGATGTATGACCCGTGCCCCCAGAGCTTCGGCAGTTTTCACCGTGTTGTCGCTTGAACCGGTGTCGACAATCACTATCTCATCGAACAGATCGGCGATGGAAGGGAGAATTTCTTTGATGTTCTTCTCCTCGTCCCTGACAATCATGTTCAAGCTGAGTTCGCATCTCGATGCAACCGGATCCCGGAGTCTCATTTGGACATATTCCAGGTTGTTCAGCGCATATTGATTTGCCGGCTCCAGCTTTAGAGCGTGTTCCAGGAAGTCGCGCGCGGTCTCCAACTGCCCTTTCCTGGCCTCCAGATAACCAAGCTTGACAAGCGCATTCACGTTTTCCGGGTCGAGGTCGGATAACAGGGAGTAACGTTTCTTCGCTTCTTCAGGCTGTCCCATCTTTTCCAGGGCCAGACCAAGATTGTAATGCGCATGCGTCAAGTTCGGATCCCGGGCAACGGCGGATTCCAGGATTTTCCGCGCTTCAGCGAATCTGTAGGAACGGGCGAGGGCGACGCCAAGATTCGTCAGGACTTCAGCATCCTCCTCCTTTGCCTCGATTGCATCACGCAGGACGGATTCGGCCTCCGCGAGTTTTCCCTCTTTCAGGTAGATGTTCGCCAGATTTTTGCGGGCTTCCAGCCTGGCTCCCTGTTCAATCGCCTTGAGAAACTCGGCGCATGCCTTTTCGCTCTGGTTGATTCGTTGGTATGCAAGCCCGAGATAGTTGTGGGCATTCGCCTCAAGAGCCTGCCATGGGACGGCAATGCGGCCGAGGATTCGTTCCCCGGCGCAGAACTGTTCCAGCCAGTCGATTGCGTCATGGAGCAAGCCTTTTCGGTAACAGATCTCGCCCAGGAAGTATCGGACAAGTCTATTCCCGGGTTCGGCGCTTATGATGCGATTCGCCCATTCCTCCGCTGTCGTGACGTTATCATCGAGAAGGTTGTATTGAACAAGCCGATTCATAGCATGCAGCAGGAAATCATCGGGTCGCCGGGTATCCCGGGTTCCGATAAATGCTTCCGTAACCTCGACGGCTTCTCTGATATTTCCCATCAGGCAGTGCGTTTGGGCAAGATGGTGCAAGACATTGGGATCATCAGGCCTGAGGGCACGCTCTTTCTCCAGAAGATCGAGGTTCCGTCTGGTCTTCTTTACCATGAGGTCGGGGTCATCATACCCTTGATGAATTATTTCAATTCCCGGGATTGTCTCAGAGCCCAGGCCCATGCGTTCAAGTGAAGGAAGCAATTGTTCATGGACGCGTCCCTCCCACTCTATCCCGTCAATATTCGGGAAAAGTCTGAGCTGCAGAAACTCAGCCGCGCCGGAATCGTCTGTCTTCGAAACGACCTTTATGTAGGACCCTTCTTTTCTATTTGAAATGTGCTCTCTCATTGCGGCCACATCTTGCGGCTTCACTCTGTCGTCGGCGTCAAGCCAGAGGACCCAGTCGGATTCCGCCTTCGATAAGGCGTAGTTCCTTGCTGCCGAAAAATCATCCGCCCATGAAAAAGCGAAGACTTTGTCCGTGTACTTTTTTGCAATCTCGACGGTATTATCATTTGATCCCGTATCCACGATAACGAGTTCGTTGAAGCAGGAGGCAAGCTCCGGCAGCATCTCTGTCAGGTTGTTCTGCTCATCCCTGACGATCATGAGCAGGCCCAGCATAGGCGGGGTGTATGACCTGGGCGAGAGTGTCCGAAGATTATTCCAGGCGGTCATGTTCTGTGGATTGACGCGGAGCGCGCGCTTGAAATACGCGATGGCCTCGCCGGTGTTTCCGAGTCGCGAGTTGATCACCCCGGTGTTTGTAAGGCTTTGAGCGTCATGTGGATTGAGCAGGAGCGCCTTCTCGAACGCCCGGCGTGATGCTTCGATATCGCCCTGATTGAACAGGACTATTCCCAATCCGCGATGAGCATTGGATGTGTTGGGTCTAAGGTCGATTGCCCTCTGATAGGCATCCCGGGCCTTGTCGAATCCTCCGGCTGACCGAAGTGTGTCACCGAGGGCCACCAGATATTCAACCTGTTCAGGCGCAAGTTCGACAGCTTTTTCAAGGGATTCACATGCCGCTTCGAATCGTTTCATCCGGTGAAAGACAGCGCCAAGCTCAAAATGCGCCTGCGCGCTATCAGGATAGGCACGCACCTTCTGCATTGCCGGTTCAAGATACACCTCTACTTTCTTGCTGACCCTGTCGTAGCCATAATGATGAATGGGAATGCGCGCCTTTTCGATCAATCCGCCTGCCCGATTGATCGATGGCTCGACAAGTTCATGGATCGTCCCTTCGAAATTAATCCGCGGCGTGTTCCGAAAGAGGCGAACCTTTTCCGATGGAAACCATCCGGGAAACGAGCCGGCCATCAGGTCCGCTTTGTCGACCGGCCTCCAGCCCTCGAGTGAAGAATCACAGGTATAATTTCTTGTTTCAAAGCTGAATCCGAGCGCCTGCGTGTCTTCGGTCAAATCTCTGATTGTGGAAAAGTCCTCGGCACTGAGCGCCTCGTCCGCATCCAGGACGAAAATCCATTCACAGCCGGCCTTCGAAAGCGAGTAGTTGCGTGCGGCTGCAAAATCATTGGTCCATTTGCATTTGTAGACCGCCGCCCCCAATTCTCCGGCGACCGCACGGCTGTTGTCGGATGAGCCGGTGTCAACAACAATAATTTCGTCTACTGCCCGTGCAGCGTGTTCGAGCGACTTCGGCAGGTGTTTCTCCTCGTTTCGCACTATCATGCAAAGGGAAATGCTTCCAGGCCTATTCGGCGCCCTTTCAAAGGAGATGTTCGCCGTAAACTCTTCGGTCTTAAGCATTTGCAGTCTTTGCAGATTGTGACTCGCATTTGAGTAATGCGGGTCTATGTGGAGAGCATTGTTAAACGCCTGTTTTGCCTCCTTCGGTCTGCCCGTTGATGCGAGGAGCGCACCAAGATTATTCCACGCCATTTTGGCGGACGGATGCTTATCGATCAGCAAACGATACGTGCGTTCAGCTTCTTCGAAGCGGCGGAGTCTCTGGAGCGAATCCGCAAGATTGCTAAGGGTATTCACATTGTTGGATTCGAATTTAAGGGCCATCTCATATTGTGCGAGCGCTTCTTCCTCCCGGCCAATCCGTGAGAGAACGACCCCAAGGTCATAGTGTGCAAGAGCAAAATCACTTCGCAATCCGATGGATTTCCTGAAGGATTCTTCGGCCCTTTCCAAATTGCCGAGATTTGCCAGGATAACACCAAGTTCATAATGTGCCTTGTAATCATCGCTCCGGTTGGCGCACTTCGCTTCCGCGATGGAGAGCATTGCCTCGGTTTTCTTCTTCAGGGAGTCATGAGAAACCAGGTATCCAAAGTGATGCACAATAGCATTCAGGTATTCCGTTCGTCCTCCGGCGCGCCGGATCGACGCCCCGACAACTTCGTGCAATTCTCCTTCAAACTTTATGCCGGGCAGTTTCCTGAACAGTCGGACCTTCCGTGATTCAACCCATCCCTTGCAACTGAGGGCAGACTCGAAGGTTCCATCGTTGGCAACGAAGTTTGCCACCCCCGAATCATTGGTATAATTCCGCGTGGGAAGCAAATATCCCTGGACACCAAGATCCTTAATGGCAGCTTTTATCATGGAGCCCGCGTCGGGGGACAGGACCTCGTCCGCATCCAGGACCAATATCCAGTCAGCACGCGCCATTTGAATCGAG
>CAYZZY010000171.1:1579-5533 GCA_964482745.1 uncultured bacterium | reverse complement strand
TTCCTGGTACAGTCCCCTTCAGGCTCGGGCCGTAAATAGGGACAGTCCCCGTCGCTTCGCTACAGCATTTCCCTATTTCCTGAATCTGCTGAAATCAGGCTTGCGCTTTTCAAGAAATGCGTTCATCCCTTCCTTGATCTCTTCACCATCATAAACGATCCGGAGCATCTCGGCGCCGTGGACAAACGAGGCGTACATCAGGTCGGTCTCGAAATTCATTGACACCTTCGCCACGCTCAGTGATTGAGGACTCATCTCGAGTATGCGATTGCACCATGCGAGCGTTTCCTCTTCGAGCTTGTCGTCGGGAACCGCCTTGTTAATGAGCCCCATCTTCTCGGCGTCCTTTGCCGAATAACGCCGGCAGAGGAAGATGATTTCGCGCGCCTTTTTCTCGCCGACAATACGGGGAAGCATCTGCGTACCGCCCCAGATGGGCACGCTGCCGACAGTCGGACCCGTCTGCCCGAATTTGGCGGTTTCGGCTGCGATTGTCAGGTCGCACATCAGATGGATTTCGTGGCCGCCACCGAGACAGTAGCCGCGCACCATCGCAATCACCGGCTTGCTGCAATTGCGGATGGCCGTGGAGACCTTCAGGCATTTGCCGAGAAACACGCGCCCCGCCGAAGAGCTGAGTTCTCCCATCTCGGATATGTCGCCGCCCGCGCAGAAGGCTTTTTCGCCCGCGCCGGTCAGCACGACAACGCCAACCGTGCCGTCGATACTCGCGTCCTCGAATGCAAGCGCGAGTTCGTCGAGGGTCTTGGAGCGAAACGAATTCAGCACCTTCGGTCTGTTGATGGTAATGCGGGCTATTCCTTGCTTCTTTTCATAGAGAATATCTTCGAAATCCATATCCGCCTCCTTCCACAAGACTGCTCTTCTCCGGTCTTGACCCCTATTTTCCAGCTTATTCAAGCCAATACTAGCAGAGGAGTATCTTCATGTCAACAATGGTCGCGCCTCCATTGATCACTATTGCAGTATTCTCATTCTTCACAAACCATCGGATCGTAGGGGGTTCGGATGGCGCGTCTTGTATAATTATTTTGCAGGTGAAGGCGGGCAGAAATTTCCTCTTGACAGCACTAGATGTGGTATGTTATATTGCCACGGAACACAGGATAGGCTATTTTGGGTTAACAAGAGGCATCTGTACTACATCAGTAAATCGGGAAGGTTGCGAGACAGATTGAGGTCATCGTCCCGACCAAAAAGTCACAGACCATCCACCCGATTCAGTCAAAGACAGGGTCGCAAAAGCTATTCCGGACGCAGACCTTCTTGATTGACTTTCAGGCCTCCGCGGTGTAAGATAGTTTTGGTTCTGCGACTACTGTCCCGATTTTCAGAGTTGCTCAAAGAAAAAAGCGAAGCGATGTTGTGTCTCTTGGGATAGCCTTCGGCCTGTAAAAGCAGCTTAACTTACTGTCTGCACAGGATTTACATGCAATACGTCCAGGGGGGAACCAAGGATGTCCGAGTTAAAGGTGGGAAGCAAAGTGACCGTCCCCAAAACACATGCCACTAGTGTTTCATCGCCGCCGAAAGTAGATTTCGATCTGACGGTAAATGCGCTTAAAGTACTGGAAAGGCGTTACTTAAAGAAAGGCGACGATGGAAAGCCGGTCGAGCGGCCCGAGGACATGTTCTGGCGAGTCGCCACGACGATTGCTCATGTGGACAGGATGTACGACCCCGAGACGGATGTAGCGGCGACGGCGCGAGAATTCTACCATCTTATGATGAACATGGAATTTATGCCCAATTCCCCCACACTCATGAACGCCGGCCGCCAACTGGGGCAGCTTTCGGCCTGCTTTGTTCTGCCTGTGGAAGACACGATGGAGAGCATTTTCGAGGCGGTCAAGGATACGGCGCTCATCCATAAGAGCGGCGGCGGCACGGGCTTCTCCTTCTCCCGAATCAGACCGAAAAACGACACCGTTCTGTCGACAAAAGGAATATCGAGCGGCCCCATATCGTTCATGAAGGTGTTCGATATGGCGACCGAGACCATAAAGCAGGGTGGCACGCGCCGCGGCGCCAATATGGCCATTCTTCGAATCGATCATCCCGACATTCTCGATTTTATCGTTGCAAAGGAAAACGAAAACAATCTGAACAACTTCAATATCTCCGTCGCGCTGACCGACGAGTTCATGAAAACCCTCGCGTCCGACGGAGAATACGGATTGATAAGCCCGCGCACAGGCGACACGGTAGGCACGAGAAAGGCGCGCGAAGTTTTCGACATGATCGTTGACCACGCCTGGCTCAACGGGGATCCCGGCGTCGTTTTTATCGACAAAATCAATAAAGAGAACCCCGTTCCGAAAATCGGCGAGATTGAAAGCACGAATCCATGCGGCGAGCAGCCCCTGCTGCCCTATGAATCCTGCAATCTGGGGTCGATCAACCTCGCGAAAATGCTTGTCAAGCGCAACGGCAGTTATGAAATAGATTTCCCCAAGCTTGCGCGAACCGTTCGAAACGCCGTCCACTTTCTCGACAACGTGATCGATGCAAACAATTATCCGCTCGAGAAGATCAAGGAAATGACGCTCGCAAACCGTAAGATCGGGCTCGGAGTGATGGGTTTTGCCGATTTGCTCATACGGATGGAAATCCCCTACAATTCCGAACGCGCGCTCGAGGTGGCCGGGGAAATCATGTCATTCATCCAGGAGAAATCGCATGACGAATCGGCCAAGATCGCGAAGGAGCGCGGCACGTTCCCGAATTACGAGAAGAGCGTCTACGCGGGTTCCGGCAAATTAATGCGCAATGCGACCGTGACCACAATCGCGCCGACCGGAACCATCAGCATCATATCCGGATGCTCGAGCGGCATCGAACCGATATTTGCGATTGCTTTCACACGCCATGTCATGGACAATGACGAATTGGTAGAAGCGCATCCTATCTTCAGGCAGGTGGCAAAAGAAAAGGGCTTCTTCTCGCCGAAACTCATGAAGAAGATAGCGGAAGTCGGCGGAATCAAGGCCCTGAAGGAGGTTCCCCGCAAGATTAAGGATATATTCGTGACCGCGCACGACGTTTCTCCCGAATGGCACATACGGATGCAGGCGGCTTTTCAGGCGCACACCGACAACGCCGTTTCGAAAACGGTCAATTTCCCGAACAGCGCAACAAGAGAGGACGTGGACAAGGTCTACCGACTTGCCTATGAGTTGGACTGCAAAGGGGTCACGATCTTCCGCGACGGCAGTCGCAGCGAGCAGGTGCTGACCAAGAGCATCACGGAAAAAGCAAAGACACAGGTCGACGGGGAAGAGATAGAACCGCGCTCCCGCAAGACCGTGACCCATGGCACCACTGAAAAAGTGATCATCGGGTGCGGCAACCTGTACGTCACCGTGAACTCCGACGACGTCGGCATCTGTGAGGTATTCACCAGCACCGGCAGGGCGGGAGGCTGTCCATCGCAGTCCGAGGCGACCAGCAGGCTTGTGTCGCTGTCATTGAGATCGGGCATCAGCGTGGACGCCCTTGTCGAGCAATTGAGGGGAATCCGCTGCCTGTCAACCGTCGCGGCAAAAAGGAGCAATCCGGAAATAAAATGCCTTTCCTGCCCTGACGCGATAGGAAAAGCAATCAATAAGTATATCAAGGCGGGCGGCCGTACCCGAATTGCGATCGATAAACCCAGCGAGGCTCCGGAAGGCGAAATACCTTCCGAACACAAAGCGATGCTTGCCAATGCGTGTCCCGACTGCGGCGCGACAATCGAACGAGAAGGCGGATGTATCGTCTGCCGGATCTGCGGTTTCTCCAAATGCGGTTAAGTAAGTAGACACAATCCTTCAAACATCTCGAGCCGTCCCGAAATAGCGGGGCGGCTCGATTCTTTTTCCGCCTCTGCAAGGATGATTAATGCCGGGGGAACAGAGGCAGGCATACAATCGGCAGAAAGGATGTTGGGATTCC
>CAYZZY010000171.1:0-1569 GCA_964482745.1 uncultured bacterium | reverse complement strand
GCTGCAGAACGAGCCGGCAAATGAAAATGGGGTTCGTCTTCACGGGAGTGACCGGGAAGGAAGGGTCGAATACGATAGCGTATGGATCTAATCCATCCGCGCCAAATGAGTGCGGATATTTTGAAGGCTGCGGATATGTTCCTTCTCCTGCCCGATGAAAGTGTCGATAAGCTTCCTCGCTTCGCCGCGAAAGAGGGTTTTGCACTCGAGCAACAGGAGAATATTGTCCTTCTCGAAACGGATTGCTATATCGACGGCCTCGTCCCCATCAGCGAGGTTCTTTGCGATTGTGGCTGCCCCCTCGGGACTATCGAACACCCGGTGATCGATAAGGGTCATGAAATATTGACGCAACTCGGCATCCATTTTATCGGATGATGTCGCTTTCCTTTTCTTCTCAAGGCTTTTGGAGAGTTCCTCAAAACGCAACTGGTGGCGTCTTTCCACGCGAGCCATCGTTTCGCCCAGTTTCTTGACCTTCGCGTTCTGGGTGTGCTGGGCCAGGCTCTTGTAGAAAGCGACACCTTCTCCCTCGATTGACGCCAGCCTTCCAAGCAAATCCACGACATCCAGTATCTCGGCCATTCCATCCTCCCGCAGGCGCGAACTTCTTGCCAGTCCATCGAGATGTTCCACTTGTTCGCTCCGCATGATCCATTCAAATGTAACAAATCCCCATCAAGTATGCAACATGATCAGCCTGTTAAATCCTCCTCTTTTTCCTATACAGATTTTTCAACTCAATGTAAACTTCGCGTCTGGCGGGCGATATCAAAGGCAATTCGGACAAACTGGACATCGGAGGTAGTCGCCGGCTCAAACCGGGAACACATTATCACGGCCCATGATAAAAGACAAATACATCCTTCGTTCCGGGCTAGATACCGGGGAAGGCCGGATGACAGTTTTTTCTCGACACCCCCGGTGGCTTTGGATTAAAATGAAATCGATTGGAAGCGCCTTTGTGATTTGCCCTGCCGGGAAGACTAAGAAGTGAGGAGACGCGATTGCCATGTATATCGATCAAGAGTTGTGCAAGAAATGCCTTGATTGCCAGCCCGTCTGCCCGATGGGCGCGATTGTGATGAAGGAAAAGACGGTGGTCATTGATTATGAGGACTGTGTCGAGTGCGGCGTGTGCCAGCGGTTTGGCATCTGTGAGGAGCAAGCGATAAAGCAGGTCGATGAGATTCCGTATCCCCGAATTATCAGAGCCGTCTTCTCCGACCCGGTCCAGCGCCATGAGACGACAGGTGTTCAAGGGCGTGGAACAGAGGAAATGAAAACCAATGATGTCACCGGTCTTTTTCAGGAGGGGAAAATTGGGTTCTCCATTGAACTGGGCCGCCCGATAGGAGGAGCCTACCTGAGAGACCTCGAGAAGGTGGTCAAGAAAGTCACCTCCAGGGGCGTTGAGTTCGCCGAAGATAATCCGGTGGTCTCCCTGATAGCCGATCGGACGACCGGCGCATTGAGACCGGAGGTTCTCGGCGAGAAAGTCCTCAGCGCCATAGCCGAGTTTCTGGTTCCGGAGGAAGAGGCCCTCGACTTCATGGATGAAATGAAGGG
>CAYZZY010000170.1:0-5567 GCA_964482745.1 uncultured bacterium | reverse complement strand
TCGCTGGAACCGGTCAATCGATACGCCAGATCGGCCATCTGGTTCTTGTCACCGCGCCAGAAGCGCCTCACCGTGTCCCGGTACTTACCATTCCATTCCGCCCATAATGGAGGGAAATTGCCCACCTGGTAGCCACCTTTTCCCAGATCCCATGGTTCGGCAATCAATTTGACCTGAGAAAGCACGGGGTCCTGCTGAACAATGTCGAAAAAGGAAGAAAGACGATCAACATCATAGAGTTCCCTGGCTAATGTGGACGCCAGATCAAATCGGAATCCGTCAACGTGCATCTCCTGGACCCAATACCGAAGACTGTCCATTATCAATTGGAGAACACGTGGCTGATTCATGTTCATGCTGTTGCCGGTGCCGGTAAAATCCATGTAGTCTCGCGGACTATCGGGTTCCAACCGGTAATACATGGCGTTATCGATTCCTCGAAAGCAAAGCGTGGGACCGAAGTGGTTGCCTTCACCGGTGTGGTTGTATACTACATCGAGTATAACCTCTATGCCGGCCCTGTGAAAGGTCTTGACCATTTCCTTGAATTCGCGCACCTGCTGCCCCAGATATCCGGAACTCGAATATCTGCAGTCGGGGGCAAAGAAGCCGATCGTGCTATATCCCCAATAGTTGGTCAGGCCCCGCTCCACCAGTGACCTGTCGCTCACATGATGGTGAACGGGGAGAAGCTCGATTGCGGTTATCCCAAGGGTTGTGAGGTATTCGAGGACTGCCGGAGAAGCAAGTCCACTATAGGTTCCCTGCTTGTCATCCTTGACATCAGGATGCCGGGCTGTAAAGCCTTTCACGTGGACTTCGTAAATAACGGTATCGCACCAGGGAATATCAAGAAGACGGTCACCCTCCCAATCGAAATCCGGATCGATGACCACTGATCTCGGGATAAAAGGACAGGAATCACGATCGTCTTTCGAAAGGTCCTTTTCCGGATCTCCGATTCGGTAGCCGTAGACTGCATCGTCCCACTTGACAGTACCCGCTATCGCCCTGGCATACGGGTCAATGAGAACCTTTGCAGAATTGAACCGGTGCCCCTTTTGCGGCTCATATGGACCATGCACACGGAAGGCATAAAGCTGGCCGGGACCGACCGCAGGCAGGTATCCGTGCCAGGCATGAGCAGTCTTTTCAATGAGCCGAATCTGCTCTGCAGGCTCCCCGTCTTCGGCGCCTGAAAAAAGAAGCAGATCGACCGCCTCGGAATGTTCCGAGACTATGGCAAAGTTTGTGCCTTCGCCGTCCCATGTGGCGCCTAATGGATAGGGCTTGCCCGGCCAAACCTTCATTGAACTCCTTCCCTCAGGTTTTCTTGCAGCATTCATGACGACTCTCGGTTGTAGCTTCGTCGTCTTCTCAAGTTCCTCTTTCAGAACAAGTCGTGTTTTTCAATTATATGATTGTAAATGCAATATTTCAACTATTATCAGCCTCGCGATATGACTTGACAGCCGTATTTATATGTGATATAGTTATTATAGAGTAAGCCTCTTAGAAGCGAGAACGAGTTAGAAAAGTAATTCGGTTTGGTCCGTAAGAGTTGCTGCGAACTCTTGCGGGCTTTTTTTTATTTCCTTTCGAGGGAACTACTCAATTTTTGATAAGGGAGGTGAAAGTAATATGGCAGAAGGAACCGTAAAGTGGTTTAACGACCAGAAGGGTTTTGGGTTTATCACCCAGGATGAGGGCCCGGACGTATTCGTACATCACGAGGCAATCAATGGAAGTGGTTTCAAGACTCTTTCCGAAAACGACCGTGTCCGTTTTGACACAGTCACAGGCCCGAAGGGTCTGAAAGCAGAAAACGTAGAGAAACTGTAAAGGTCTCTTTGAATATTCTGCACAAACCCCGCACCGGTTTACCCGATGCGGGGTTTTTTTGTCCGCAAGAAAAAATGTCAAGAAACTCATCTGAGTGCGGCATCCGATTCTTTTTGCGAACCGCGCCCTCAGGTCATCACTCCTTGAAGAACTGCCATGAAATCGTTGAGCTGTGCGGCATATTCGGGGGACCCGTCAATGGCCACACAATTCTTTGCGACCGCTTCCACGAATTCAACTTCCTTCTGCAACACCATGAGCGCGCCATCCACACCATTGAATTGGAAGTGAACAAACGGCCGGCGCCGTGTATAGATTCCGCGACCGGCTTTTGTCTTCCCTCCTTTGACACGGAGATAGGCGGCGATCCCTTTTTCTTTGTCATAGGGATTTACGGTAAACTGGTAGATTCTGTCGGGCTGTTTGCTCGTCCACTCCTTCATCCCGCTGTCGCCCAGCTTATTGAAGGCGCTCAACGCCGTGGTGATCATATAAAGGGACATTTTGACCTTCAGGTATCGTTTCTGCGGGTCCTTCGGATTGGCCGTGGGCATCATCAGCTTCAGGCTCATCATGAGCTTGAGAAACTTGATAAGCAGCCTGAAATGTCTTAATCCCTTGATCTTCGGAAGGACGGTTCCTCCGGTAAGCATCGTATTCATCTTTGCCACGGAAGAGAAATGCATGGTGATGTGCGGATCCTCACAGATTCCTTCGGTGGCGGTCAGTTCCCCGTTATCGAAAGTCAGGTAGCATCCGATCTTTTCCTTGCCGTTGTCGGCTGAAAACTGGATCTTCGCCTGCTCGTTCTCGAAAAGCTTTTTTATCTTCGGGTCATCATTCAGGGGAACCTTCATTACCGGGAAGGCCGCTCTGAAGAAGAGCCTGGCCGTCATGATATCTTTTTCAGATGCTCCCATCTTATACCTCGTCTTCCCAGTCTTCGTCTTCCTCGAATTCAATCTTCATGACCTCACGGATCGTATCCACGATTCCATTCGCGTCCAGCTTGTAATGGGCATAGAGGTCTTCGGGATATCCTACCTCGCTGTAAATGTCGGGGAGCCCCAGCTTTTTGAAGGCGCAGCCTTTGCCGCTTTCGGCAATGACGTCAGCGACGGCGCTTCCCAATCCGCCGAGCGTATTGTGATCCTCTACCGTGATAATCCTGCGGGTATCGGTTACCGCCTTCATGATGGTTTCGGTGTCAATCGGTTTGATCGTGTGCATATTGATGACTCTGACCGAAAGACCATCCGCCTCTTCCAGGGTTCGGGCGGCTTCGGCGGTCTGGAGAACCCCTATGCCGCAGGTGATGACCGCCAGATCGCTTCCTTCTCGTATCGTCTGGGCTTTTCCGATTTCGAAGCCATAATCATCGCTTTCATAATAGGGAGGCTCGAACCCCCGCCCGATCCGGATATAAACCGGGCCGGGTATATCCACGCAGGCCCGCACCGCATTGGCCGTCTCGGTGCCGTCAGCGGGGACGATGACCGTCATATTCGCAAAGCTCCTCATGATGGCGATATCTTCCGTGCAGTGGTGGGTTGTACCTGCCGCCCCGAAGCTTATTCCGCCATGGGTGGCAATGATCTTCACGGGCAGGTTCTGGTAACAGATATCGGTTCGCACCTGCTCGGCGGCCCTCATGCTGGCAAAGACCGCGAACGTGCTCGCAAACGGGATCAGGCCCATCTTGGCCATCCCGGCGGCCACGCCCATCAGGTTCTGCTCGGCAATGCCCACATTAAAGAAGCGGTCCGGCTGCTCCTTTTGGAAGATCGCAATTGCCGTCGATTTCGCCAGGTCCGCCGACAGTCCTACTATCTTGTCGTTGGTTTTGCTCATTTCCGCCAGCACGCGGCCGTATATCTCGCGGGCCGACATGGTGCTGGCGTCATAGCATGTCCAGGTTGTTCCCGTTCCGTCGCTCATGCCTGTGCTCCTTTTAATATCGCTTCATACATCTTCTCTATCGAGTTATGGGATTTTTCTTTGAGTCCCGCATCTACCGATCCGTAGTGCCAGGGAACCTCATTTTCCATGAAGTCGATCCCCTTTCCCTTCACGGTATTCGCCAGGATGGCCACGGGTTTTTCTTTTGCCACAAGGGCCTTGTCGATCCCATCGGAGAGGGATTCCATATCGTGCCCGTCCACCTCGACGACTTTCATTCCGAATGCAGCCAGTTTGTCAGCCAATGGCTCGACACCCATGACCTCTTCGGTCGGCCCGTCGATCATCATCCGATTCCGATCGACGATGGTTATCAGGTTGGTCAGCTTGAACTGGGAGGCTGCCATCAGGGCTTCCCATATGCTGCCTTCATTACATTCGCCGTCACCCACGATGCAGTATACTTTCAGGTCTTTGCCGAGCACCCGCGCGCCGAGCGCCATACCAACAGCCATCGGAAGGCCATGTCCGAGGGAACCGGTGGAGGCGTCGCACCCGCACACCTTTCTAGAATCGGGATGCATCCCGAAGGGGCTCTTGAATTTGTTGAAGGTTTTCAGCTCCTCGACATCGATGAATCCACGCCGTGCCAGACAAGGCACGTATGCCACGGCGGCATGGCCCTTGCTCAGAATAAGACGGTCCCTGTCCTCCCAGTCCGGGCGCTGCGGGTCTATGTTCAGATACTTGAAATAGAGAATTGTCAAAATATCAATGACGCTGAGCCCTCCGCCGATATGGGCCCCGCCCGCCCAACTGGTTATATCAACGATATCCTTCCTGAGCTGTTTGGCCTGGGTATAGAGCTTCTGCCTCTCTTCATTCGTCAATGCCATACGTTTTCTCCTTCTCTTATTTCAACCGGATTCAGATCGCCGGTTAACCGACTCTTTCTCGCACAAGGACCGTCACCCTTATACTCTTCTTCCGATTCCAAAGTATACACCATCATGTGCCAATTCTCAAATGGTCAATGGCCTCAAGTGGATTCCTGATATAAATGGTCGAGTCCATTCTTTGCTTGGACCTAGACACCACAAGAAGAGAACGATCAGCGCTTTCTGAAAAAGACGACTATATGGCCCTTCCGGCAAAGGGAATCTTCGCCTTCTGATAGGCTGGATCCCGACAGTTTCACGCCGTCCCCCCCCAACCGCAGACTCTTTTGACTGCCTCCATGGCGCTTATCATTGCCGCCTCCATGAAGCAGCCGCCAAGAATGTCGCTTACGAAAGAAACTCCTTTCAGGTCTTTGGCTTTTTCCTTGAAATCGATGACCTTTCGATATGATCCAGTCGGGAAATGCCCCATCCCGGCCTCTTTGTGCCAGAACACCGTGGCTTCGTCCACCCAGCCGGAAATGCCGTGTATCATCAATTCGACATCCTTCAGAGCCTTATCGATGATCTCCTCGTCGGGTCGGTCGACAAGGTCCAGCGTATGCGGGTAGCACGACCATGCGCTTACAACACTCTTTCCGCTGGGAACCATCGGGGGACATTTGACAGACGCATCGACCGCAAAGCTGAATGTCTTCTTGACCGTAGGCTCGTTGAAATACGCCCAGACATCCTTATTCACAGGACGATCGAGAAAGAAGACCGGCATCGGAAGCGGTGCCTGGACCACGGAATCAAAGAATTCCCTTTGCTCTTTAAGCTCATCCGGCAGCATGCGCCCCACCGAGGGAGCCGCCGCCGCCACTATCACATGACCGGCCTTTTTCACCGAGCCGTCCTTTTCCATCTGCACCCCCACGACCCGAC
>CAYZZY010000169.1:0-5577 GCA_964482745.1 uncultured bacterium | reverse complement strand
TTAATGCCCATTTTATTATCGTCATTTGTCATTGCTTAATCACCAAATACTTTGTTCTTATCTGAAATTTTAAATCCTAAAGCCAAAATAATCTTTCGTTTTGTTTCCAATCTACAAGGCTTTCCATTTTCAATCTGTGCAATGGTAATTGGAGATATGTTGGCTTTTCTGGCAAGTTCGGCCCTGCTTATCATAAGAGATTCTCTAATTTTCTTTAAGGCGTTTTGGCTCATTTTAGTGAACTTTATAGGAAAATTCCTTGAACCGAATATGTGTTTAAAAAGAAAAGCGCAATATTAAGTATGGGAGATTTTCATCGGAATCACCCTCTCTTTCAAGTGGGCGAAGGCTCAGGAAACTTTGCCGTTGCCCCGCAAACAAACAGCGCTCGTACTTTATCCCAAAAATCACCGCCCAGCACGAACAGGCTGGCGACAAACATCACATCCCCGATCAAGCTCACGACAAACCGGTGCGTCTCATAACCCGGAATCAGGTGTGCCCCATAGGGTCCCAGCCAGGCGAAGCCAACGGGAAGCACAAACATAACCAGACCGAGGCGATATCTGGTCAGGCTCACCCGGTCCGGCGGGCCGTATTTCTTTATGAAGCTGAAAAATCGCTCTTTGAAATAATTAAAGCCGGATTTACCCATTATGGCAATGGCTGCGATGCTGAAGAGCTCGGGAATGCCGATGGCAAGACATCCGGAAATGACGGCTTTCCATTTTGTCGGCAGTTCGGTAGCAGTTACCAGAGGGATTAACAGGGGGCTCAGAAAGCCGATAACCAATACTATAACACCCAGGCGCAAGCGCCAAGGCGTCTGGTTTAGTTCCGTTTCGGTTATTATTCCCGGGGTCATCGTCTGACTCCTTTTCCAGAAACATCTTCTGAAGGAACGGTTGACGAGCCGACGTCTGTGGTCCTTTTTTCCAGCAGGTCACGAACCCCCACACCCCAATGGCTTAGGACCCTCGAAACATCGCCTAAATTTGCGTCCAGAAATTCAAGCCGGTCCTGATTGACGACCTTGACAGATCCGGAAAAAGCAGTGGGCGCCCAGGGCAGAAGAATGGTCAGATATCCGTTTCCGTGATCCTCGACGATGTAAACTATTTCACGCTCACCGGCAGGATGGTTAAGCACCGCCGTTTTGAAGGCGCCGTCCTTTCCTGCCTCTGCAAAGCCGGTGGTCAGGCTCTTTAGGGCCTTGTAGACAGGCAGACGGTCCAGCACGGTATGCTCGATCCAGCGACCCAAGCGCCGCCCATTTTCGGAGCGCAAGATAAGTCCGATCAGAAAAGATACACCCATAATCAGAATCAGCCCCATTGCTACGGGATGTTTGATCTCGTCAAACGTCCCTTTTGGAAACAGATCTGCAATAGGTCCCGCCAATGCTACGATCAATCCCAGCGCTTCGGACAACAGCAGATAAAGAAGCAGTACCGGAAGCAATATGAAGAGGCCGCCCATTGCCGTCGTTTTTAAAAACGCTATCAGTTGTTTCATTTTAAAAATCGCACCCCTTTCACTTCATCCGAACAAAAAGAACGTCGAAATACTGCCCTGAAACCGCATGGTAGTAGTACCCCAAAAGGACATCTTTTTTGGGAACATACGCCAAGGTGTAGGTGGACCCGGGATACCCGACGTCGCGCAGCGTCATTTCGACCTTGATATGCTCCTTATCCTTGGCGGCTTGAGCCTTTTCTACATTGATAGGACGCGGGTTAAAATACCCGGCATTTATTCTGCCGTCCGGCGCAATGGTGCGGATCTCGATGATATAACCGCCGTCAGTCCTCTGCCACCGGCCCATCAACGGCTGAAAATCATCGGCAGCAAAAACCATAGCAGGTGCTACTGCCAGAAACAGGGTCAGCAGCCCTATCAATAACAATCGTTTGGTTCGCATTTTCATTTATTTTCCTTTACCCCGTTTTCCATTTGAACCCGTCCACGATCTCATAGATAGGTGGCAACGTGAAAGAGACGCGTTCAATCCACCAGCAGGCATAATTGTTCGAACCGGTAGCCCCCCGCTCAAATGGATCGCTACGAAAGTTGAAGGGCTTCGGTGCGCAGCGCCTTTCTTTCGAGGCGGCTGGCGGCACGCTGACCATGCCGCCAGCTGTCTCTGCAGATCAAGACTACTGCCTTGCTGCCGGATTCTCAAGTTGCTTGATGACGCCGTCGATGCCCAGCGTGGTGCCGCCCCGCGGCGGGAACTCCTTAAAGGACTCCAGCCACTGTCTGGTAAAGACTTGGGCAGGCACGAAAATCCACATGTTCTCGGCCATCCAGCGGAGATACATCTCCGACTCATGCCAGCCCCTTTCAAATGGATCGGCCCTTAAGTTGATGAGCTTGGGCCAAGCCGTCTGGATTCGGGTGGCGGAGGCGATATTCCCCTCCAGAATAGCGAAGTGGGCCTTCCAGTTGTTGTAGCGGATGGCGTTGAGGTTTCCCACCTGGTCAAAGTACATGATCTCTTTTCGGGGTGAATCCTTTACCTCTCCTTTGAACCAGGGGAGAAGGTTGTAGCCGTCGAGATGGACCTTGTATGTTTTGCCGTTTATGGTATGCCCTTTCTTGAGCTTTGCCTTGATATCCGGCTCTCCAACAGCCGCCAGCAGGGTGGGGATTATATCTTCATGTGAGGCGATGCCATTGAGCTTCGTTCCCGGCTTGATGACACCGGGCCACTTGATGAAGGCCGGCACGCGGAAGCCGCCCTCCCAGGTCGTACCCTTCTCGCCGTGGAAGGGGATGGTGCCGCCGTCGGGCCAGGTGAAGGTCTCGGCACCGTTGTCGGTGGAGTAGAAGACGATGGTGTTGTCGTCGATGCCAAGTTTTTTGAGCTTGGCGAGGATTCGGCCCACATCATCGTCATGCTCGGCCATGCCGTCGGGGTAGAGGCCGATGCCGGTCTTGCCTTCCCATTCCTTGCTGAGGTGGGTCCAGACGTGCATGCGCGTCGTGGTTACCCAGGTAAAGAAGGGTTTCTTGGCCTTGTGGGCCCGGTCGATGAAGTCGATCGCCGCGTCGACGAACTCGTCGTCGGCCGTCTCCATGCGCTTTTTCGTCATGGGCCCGGTGTCCTTGATTTTTTGGCCGCCCTTGCCGTCAGCCCAGGTGTGGAGCACGCCGCGGGGACCGAACCTTTTGCGGAACTCGGGATCCTTTGGGTAATAGTAGCCCTCCGGCTCCTCTTCGGCGTTGAGGTGGTAGAGGTTGCCGAAGAACTCGTCGAAGCCATGGACCGTCGGCAGATGTTTGTCCTGATCGCCCAGGTGATTCTTGCCGAACTGACCGCTGGTATAACCGTGGGGCTTGAGGAGCGTGGCCAGCGTCACCATGTCATCACCGATCCCCTGGTCCGAGCCGGGCATCCCGATGGTGAGCAGTCCCGTACGGAAGGGGTGCTGGCCGGTGATTAAAGCCGCACGCCCGGCGGTACAACTCTGCTGGGCATACCAGTCGGTGAAGAGCGCCCCTCCCTTCGCCACGGAGTCGATGTTGGGCGTCTGGTAGCCCATCATTCCCTGATTGTAGGCGCTGACATTCCAGTAGCCGACATCGTCACCCCAGATGACGACAATGTTGGGTTTGCCCTTTGCAGCATAGACTGCCGGGCTTGCCAGGCACAGCCCCAATACGGCTACCGTAGCCATAGTAAACGTTTTCCATGAAATTACTTTTTTCATTCCTCGTCCCTCCTTTAATTTGAATCATTTAGATTTGTGCAAAATACACAACCGATTGAAAATATTGTTTAATATATCGAGGTCTTGCTTGATGTTTCCTCCATTTATGTATAGGGTTTATTTGGAATCAATCCAAGTCATCTTCATGGCTTTCTTCCTTTCATTCTCGTTGGTTTCTGATGTTGCGTTGATTATCCCTTTCTTACTTGATCTTTACGACGTCATCGGGCTTCCACGTCTGGTCGAAGAATGGGAGGTCGGCTCCGTAGAGGCGGATGACCGCCATGAAGTCCCGGCCTTTCACAGCCTGAATCCAGTTCTTCTCGGCCACCCCTTTCGGCCGTTTCGGGCCGAAGTAGAGATCAATCGAACCGTCGGGGTTCTTGGTGACCTTCTCGTAGCCGTTCGTCGATGGCATCAATTGAGGGGTTTCCGGCATGGTTCCGTCAGTGATGTTGTAGAGCGTGACCGCCCAGAATGCCTTGGCCGGGATTCCGGCGGGCAGATGCAACTTGTAGGCGTTGCTGCCATTGAGGATGTCACCGTCTTTGTCGCGCAAGGTGAGCGGATATTTGGAACCGGCTCCGATGGTCCGCATCACCATGGCAGGCGCCGATGAGTAGGCGAGTTGGAAAAATCCCGCACGCTGATCGACATCGAGATAGCTATTCTGCATGAATTCGGCGGTTGCGCCTGCCCAGGCGCGGATATACTGACGGTCCTTGTAGTAGAGGTCCCGTCCGTCGGCACGTGGCGCCATGCGGTTGGCGAGGATCATCTTCGGAGCGGTCTCCACGGCCTTCACCAGCAGTTTTTTCTGCCCGGCCGACGGTGTGAAGGGCGTGCCCTTGATGATTCCAATGGAGGCAAGGACCCCGCGCAATTCGGGAGTAATGGCCTTGTAGGGTTCATAGTCCACGAATTTCTTCAGCTTCTCCCAGTAGGAGAAGTCGGTGGGATACATCATGTCCACGCGCTTGCCCGAGGCATTGGGAAACTGCATGGCCGGGATGTTCTTCTCCACTTCCCAGAGAGGATAGATCCGGGTTCTCTCGGCAGTTGCCACGGCGGGGCCGGTGTCCGGGCCGTTCTCGCCCGGAACTAGAACGGTGCGAAAGAACAGAAAGACGTTGTAGGTGGATGAGATGAAGGTGAAATACCCGTCCGGAACATGTCCCTGGTAACCGGGAGGCAGCAGCAGGTAAAGCCCGCCGCGCGCCCGGTCGGGCCCGATCGCCCCGACGTCCGTGATTGTGCGCTGGAAGAAGTCGGTGAACATACCGATGATCCCGGGAGGCGCGGCGACCACCAGCGGCCCCGTCTCCTTGAGGTCCAGATAGCTCATCGAATAGATCACATCGGCGTTGGGCGTGGGAACCCAGGCGCGGGAGTCCATGCGGTCCTTCCAGATGGGCAGCACGTTGTAGCCCTTGCCGAACGCCGCCTCGGAGCCGTCGCGCATGCCGATCGTATTCAACGCCGGCAGCATGGTCATGTAGGCGTGAATCGCCCGCTGGTAGAACAGTTCGTCCCGCAGCTGCTGAGCCTCTTCCGCGCTCGGCCAATTGCCGTTGTTAATTTGTCTGACCAGCGGCGGTGCGGTTTCCTGCGCCTGCACCTGCACTCCCGCCGCCATGGCGACAGCCCACACGAATACGGCCATTATTGCCAAAGTAAAGGTTTTCCATGAAATCATTCTTTTCATTCTTCGTCCTCCCCATTCTAATATAAATGGTAGTTTTAATTATCTTTATCTTAATGTAAATTTCTCTAACTAAGCGGCGCAGCCGCGCTCTATAAAATTGATCAGCGATTTTATCTGGGGAACAAAAACTGGAGCGTCCAGCTCATGGACCAGTCAGGG
>CAYZZY010000168.1:0-5583 GCA_964482745.1 uncultured bacterium | reverse complement strand
TGAAGCATTATTGTGTGCGCGAAACCGCAAACGCCTGTCGCCAATTCCTGGGTGGAGGCAACCGCCTCGATCACGACGCCGAGTTCACGCGCGTGGGCGCCGCCCCGGACCTCCAGATCCCGCATCACACCGTCGCGCCCGTAGACATGAAAAAATAGCCTGTAAGATTCCGAGCGACCCCCAAACTTTATGTTTGCCTCTCGTCGCGCCTCTTGAATCAGTTCGTCGATTCGGCTGATAGTGCCCGGATCGCGGACTCCGGCAACGCAGATCGTTCGATATCCCGTCCGCTTCGAGCCCTCGAGCTTTATCTTGTAAGAAGTGTCCGGCACATACCGGCTGCCGGAGACTTTGACCGTTCGCCCGTCATGCTGCTCGAAGCTGACATCGGATAAATCGACAAGACCGCCGGGGCCATAGAGATGCAGAGGATCGGATTTTTCATACAGGCTGTGCGCGGCGACCGACGTCGTCGTGCACGTTCTTTCCGCATTCAAAGGTTCGACGAGAAAATGGTCGCTCTTCAGCGTCCCTATCATGGCGTCGCTTCCGCTGCCGGGCTCGGCGGCAATCGCGGCGCACTCGAGGATCTTCGCCATGTGGAGCGAAAGCCCCTTATCGAATCCATGGAGGAAGGGAAGCGCGGCAAACATGCTCGGGTCGTTCGATCTTCCCGCAACGATCACCTGCGCGTCCGCTTCGAGCGCCTTCACAAACGGTTCGACTCCCATCTGCCCGACTATGCGGACGCTCGCGTCGACCTCTTCCTCGGTTAATTCCGGCACGGGACCCAGCGGGCTGACTTTTCCTTCCCGCAGCTTGTTCTTGACATATTCCTTTTCTATCTCGGCATGGATGACAGCCATTCGGAAATGGAGCCCCATCTGCTCGGCAACGGTGCGGATCGTCATAATGGTCGCCTGGAGATGCAGTTCCGCGCCGGCGAATCCGGCCGACCCGATAATAAGCGGAATATTCGCCCCGATTGCTGCCTCGAGCAGTGGGCCGACGTCCGTCGACAGCATCTCGAAGAACGCCGAAGCGCCGCCCCCGCCCCCGCTGCCAGGCTCGATTCCCAGATAATACGGGCCGCCGTCGGTCGAGCCTCCGTCAACCGCTATGACGTGAGGCTTCCTCTTCATTCCCTCTTCGAGCGACGCGCGCGGATAGCCGTATCCAAGAATCGCCGTGGGCGAAAGCACCCGAATCTCTTCCATTTGTGACACCTCAATTGAAGTCCTATAAGAAAACCAATCAGCCGATGCCGATATCTTACTCCACCTTAACGAGGAATGTCTAATTGTATTTCCAAGAGGATTTCTTCGTGACGAAAACCAAAACCGAAGACTGTCAGGTGTTGATGAAAATATAGGCGAGCGAGAATCGTGAAAAAGTCGATATGGGAAAAACAAAAATGCCATGGTTGCCGGATCAGCATACCTGCCATTCCTTAAATGTCCATAAATCAAAGCTTTTCCAGAACAAAAAGGAGTTGGCCCTCCCGGACGACATCGTTTAACTTCACCGCTATCTCTAAGATTTTTGCGTCAAAAGGAGCGGTGATTGGAGTTTCCATCTTCATTGCCTCCAAATTGGCTATCTCCTCGCCCTTGTGGATGATATCTCCTTCTTTCACCGGGCCTCTGGCGGGATTACCGAGCCTCCAGATACTGCCTTTGATAGGAGCGCCGATTTCATGGGGCCCCTTGGCTATCCTGATTGGCACTCTCTTTACTCTGGGTGTCTCAACAGCGTAAACACGAGTTTTGTTATTGATGCTCAGGACCACGTGAATTACACCATCATCTTCTGCTCCGATCGAAACCAACTCAATACTGTACGGTTTTCCCCAGAGGTCAAAGTCGACACGATCTCCGGTTTTTTTAAGGCCATTCCGCCACACCTCGGTTGGCAACACCAGAGGCGCTTCACCATAGTTGTCAACAAATTTCAGATATTCGAGGGTGTCCTTTGGATGCATTAAGTAAAGAATAAATTCCTGATCCGCTGGCTTTCTGTCAATAGCTTTGGCCAAGCCTTGCCGGAGTTCGTCAACATCTTCTTCGATAAGCAGGTCCAGCGGCGAATGCTCGACCCTCTCCTTTATCTGCTCTTTGTATTCCTCCCCAAAGGCACTCTGGTAAACCCAATCAGCAGGCCAGCCCATCGGGAGTCGACCGTATTTTCCCAGTATCAGATTCTTGAAATCGCCGGGAGCATTACGGAAAAGCATCAGCAATTCATCTTGCTCTTCCTTACTCATCGTATTGAAATCCTGATTGTTCGTTTCCACGAACTTCATGAGCAAAGCGATCAGATGTGTTACCCCGGCCTTGCCTCTTTCCTTCTCGTATCTGGTGACCATTCCGCTGCAGGTCACCCAGGTAATTTGTGAGCCAGGCGTGACATCAAAATACTTCACTATCTGGTTGTACAGCGACATTACTTTCAATATCGCCGGCATCAATCCGAGAAAACCGCCGTTCTGGGCCTGTTCGAAGGAACTGGGGAAGGCGCCCCCGGGCATTCGATGCCTCGTAACCGTATGGTCGTATCCTTTGAAGGGAGACTCGGCCCATTCGTAATTGCCGATCCAATCGCGGACTTTCTGAACCGCTTCCTCTGCATGTTTTCGATGGAGGTGCACCGGGATTCCGGATTCCTCCAGATAAGCATGTGCACTGAGAATTGGCGGTTGAGCATAGAATCGCACAAGGGAATCCTCTTCAACATCAAGGATTTTGGCGCCGGCCCGGGCCGCGGCCAGAAGGGCGGGCAGGGCGAGACCGTCGGTGGTGTGACGGTGATATTGGATAACCAAATCGGGATATGCCTGTTTGATTGCATCAATCAGCCGATGGATCCGCTCGGGGCTGCCAACGCCGGCCATGTCCTTAATACACAGGATGATCTCATCGGTACCGCCGCAGAGATCCACGATTTCTCTCGCGAGCCCTAAATAATATTCATTAGTGGTCCAGTCTGCCTGTGTAAATGAGATGGCGGGCTCGAAGAGTTTGCCGCGACTCAGCACGCCCTCTGCAACCACACGCATATTTCCGATGTCATTGAGAAAGGAAAAACACCTCCAAACATCTATATCCACTTTGGAGACAACATACTCTATGATTTCGCGCGGATACGGCCGGTACCCCCAAAGATTGGTCTCCCTGATTAAGGTTTGAAGTAATACATCGGGCATCAATTCTCTGAGCATATCGATTTCTTCAAATGGATTTTCTCTGCGGCTCATTATCCCGACATGCCACCTCGCGCCACCATGACACTCGGCGCTGAAGAGTCCCATTTTGTTGTAATGAGGAGCCAAAGAGGCAAGATCATATATACGCAACCGGTTCTTGTAATCGGATTGTCCGGCGTCCCGCATCCCCGTCGATGTGAAGCAGACTCCTTTGAGAGAACGGACAGTGGAAACGATTTCGCGCGCCGGCATCCCGGGTTTGAAAAGCATATTTTCTTTCATGTTCTTATCACATCCATTTCTGAGAGCCCAGCGCCGATATTTGCGCGACGTAATTTGCGACCTTGAGCACTTCGTCCTCGCTGTCTTTCTCGCGGAACATGGAGATAAGTTCGTCCAAGTTCTTTTCGATAAAACGAGTGGAGAACTTCCCCTCGATAAAGGACGGGTGCCTGATAATGCTAAGAAGGAGCGGAGCAAGGGTTTCTATCCCTTCCACACGAAGGTTTCGAGACAATGCCCTGTCCATCCCTCGAATTGCATCCGCTCGATCTGCCCCGGAAGTCATTACCAGCATGATCAGCGAATCATAATAAGGGGGGACATCGGCGCCTTCGAAAACTCCTGATGTCACTCTCACCGCTTGCCCCTGCGGGACCAACAAGCGAGAGATCGTGCCGAATGACGGACTGAAAGTCCTTGGATCTTCAGCGTTGAGGCGAACCTCAAGGGCCCATCGGTTGCGCTTCACTTCATCCTGCCTGATGGGGAGTCGC
Organism: uncultured bacterium; assembly: GCA_964482745.1. Lineage (GTDB taxonomy): Bacteria > Abyssobacteria > SURF-5 > SURF-5 > SURF-5 > CAYZZY01. Next base: position 1,605 of record CAYZZY010000168.1, on the reverse strand, counting down.
TTGCCCATAGCCACATCGAGCATAATGCCAACAATGTCCAGGCCTGTTGCGAGTTCGGTAATTCCATGTTCAACCTGCAGCCTTGTGTTGACTTCAAGGAAATAGAAATTTCTCGTGGCAGAATCAAAGAGGTATTCAACTGTTCCGGCGCTTGCGTAGCCAATATCTTTCATCAGATCAACGGCGGTAGAACATATCTCCTGACGGAGCTTGTCATCCAATGTGGGAGAGGGGGCTTCTTCGATTATTTTCTGATTCCGTCTTTGAAGAGTGCATTCCCGCTCGAATAGATGCACAATATTTCCGTATTGGTCGGCGACTATCTGCACTTCAATGTGTCTTCCATATTCGACATATTTTTCGACTAGAAGCTTTTCATCGCCAAAGGCTCTGAGGGCCTCGGATCTGGCTTGCGACAACGCCTGGGAGACTTGCCGCTCATTTTCGACTCTAACCATGCCTTTGCCGCCGCCGCCGGCGGCCGCTTTCAGCATAATGGGGAAACTTATGTGGTTTTCCCGCATCCATGCAATGACTTGATCCGCGCCAGTAACATCGCTAACGCCGGGAATTATTGGGACGCGGGCTTGTTCGGCGAGTCGTTTCGCTTCTACTTTGTCTCCTATTAACCTGATGACCTCAGGGGGGGGGCCTATCCAAATAAGTCCCGCATCTATTACCCTTTGGGCGAATTCGTAATTTTCCGCCAGAAAACCCCACCCGGGATGAACCGCGTCCGACTTGCTCTGGAGGGCGGCATTGATTATCCTGTCCATGTTCAAATAGGATTCCATTGGCGGGCCTTCACCAATGGACACCGCGTAATCGGCCATGTAGACATGGTGGGCTATCCGGTCTGGTTCGCTGTAAACCGCCACACTTTTGATTTTTCTATCGCGGCATGTATCTATGATCCTGACCGCTGGCACTCCACGATTGGCAATTAGTACTCTTTTGATTTCCTTTTCCAGAACATCCTCCTTCTTGTTCTATCGAACATCCTCCCTCATTCGAGAAGAAATTCGTTAGCATTGAACCTGTGTTTGTTGCGCTTTGCTCTCTTTTAACAGCGAGCCAAAAGATCTTTTCCTTTCTCGGCTCGATATAGACAACCTCGTCGGCGATTCCATACCAGAAGGACGAGAAGGACTTTTTGACATCGTAGAATATGGCAACCCTTCTCAATCCTGATTTATGGCAGGCACGAATTATTCTTATTGCGATCTCCCCCTGGTTTGCAGCCGGCGCCTTTTTAAAGGTGGCTTTCATCAATGCTCACCACAAGAATCCGCACGGTCAGATTCGTAAACGCAACAAAAGAGCCGAAGAATCGCCGCAAAAACTGTGATTCTCCGGCTTTTACTTCCAGCGCCGATCTCCAAACAGATCGAACTCGGCTGGGTTTAAATGCCTCTTGTGGATCAGCGCTGCAGATTGAGTTCTTCTCACCTGCAGTCTGTTTTTGCACCTGGCAGGAATTTTCCCTGCCTTTTGCGCCAGCACTATTTACCCACTAATTTTACCGCATATCCCCTCTCCGGTCAAGGTTACCACATCCTTACGAGGATGGTATCCTTCAATTGAATACATGGCCATATTAGAATG
>CAYZZY010000167.1:0-5675 GCA_964482745.1 uncultured bacterium | reverse complement strand
GCTCACTCACCATCAAACGGCCCAAGTGAACCAATAGCGGAATTATACAACATTCAAGCTTGTCAGTCAAACGCGCAGAAGACACCGTGCAAAAGATCATTTATTTGCTTCACATATCCAAAAGACTATGGTTCAGAGTCCCCATGTGTGACTCAATCCAATACTCGCGGTCCAATCACGAGACTCATTGTTGAGACCGGAGGAGAGCGTTGCGCCCCATTTCCAGTCCTGGAGAGAACCGATTTCAGGCACGCTGCCTGTAAGTCCAAGACGCGCTTCGGCAAATGCATCGCCGTAATCGCCTTCAGAAATATTGTGAACATCTGATCCTGTATTGCTGGAACCCACCAGCTCGCCCCAGAATACGAGCGCAGGTAGAATCTCATACTCCGCGGCAATACCCGCAACAACATAATCATCCTGCGAAGAAAGTTTTTTTGGATCTGCCTGAATGGCAAGGCCGACGTTGAGATGTGTCTTGAGCCGGCCAAGGGCGGAATCTTCGAAGAACTGCGCCCAATCGGTTGTGAAAAGGACCTTGACTGAAAAATCAAGCTCTCCAGTTCCGAGCGCATCTTTATCTTCGGCGGTTGGCACTTTTGTCATGAACTGGAATCCGAGTCTTCCATGCTTGCAATCGAAAGGCGATGTCTTGAATTTTACTCTGATGTCGCCAATCCCATCTTCATCCATATCCGTTTCGAGGACGTTACCATGACGATCGAATCGGGATGTATCCTTCACCACCAGATACTGGAATCCAAACTCAAGATCGGCCCGGGGACCGATTCCCCATCCTAAAGTCAGGTCGGGCAAAAGATAGAGATCGGAATCATCAGGTTGATTTGCATATCCAAGCGCGACCTCGGTACGAAAGTTGCGCTCACCGATTGTGTATGCTTCTTCGGTTTTCAATGGATTATAGTAGGATTCTGGAACCGAATTCTTCTCCCGTGTCGGCTGCGCGGAGTCGGAGTCGGTCAGCCTGCCGATCCCCCAGGCTTTGCTCAGACCGATCTGAGCGCCCCAGTCCTCGGCGTGGCTGTTAACACCCTTGAAGGCGCTTACGCCCCATCTCCAATCTCCGATCGGACCGGAAAGAGCAAGGCGCGCCCGAGCACGCGCAATACCTTCCTCCCCCCCGGCAATATTCTCCGTAAATCCATTGACGTTTGAACTGAAATCGGTCGAGCCTTCGATTTCGCCCATGACCGCCAGAGAGTCTGTGAGCGCGTACTCGCCGCCAATTCCCCAGATGAAAAAATTATCCAAATCTCCGTTCCTTCCGATATTCTGAGTTACGGCTATGCCCCCATTCAAATGCGTCGCAAGCCGGCCCCAATCAGTGGACAAGAGAACCTTCGCTTTGAAATCGGTTTCATTCGTGCCGAACCCTTTATCCTGTTGAGCGTTGGGAAGTCTGGTTGCAAACTGAAATCCCATCCGTTGGCGACCGAACTCATATGGGGCGACTTTAAGCCTTATTCTGAGGTCGCCAGTGCCCGCACTGTCATAATTCTCCTGAACCTTCCCTGTATCAGCTTCCGTAAAGTCTGTATTATTTACGGCAAGAACTTCATATTCAAATTCCACATCGGCCCATTCGCTCAATCCGTAGGTCAGCCGTACGCGCGGTATATTGTAGAGTTCTGAAGCGTCGGGCTGTTTGGTAACACCCAATTCAATGTCGGTTTGCAGGGTCCTTTCTCCTATAGTAGAGGCTTCTTCGGTTGCAAGCATGTGATATCCATGAGTAAAGCCGCTGGCGAGAGAAGGAAACAAGGGAAGAAGGAAAAAAATAGAGAGACATACAATCATTGCGCGCATATGAGTGTCCCTTCTGCTGACAGCCTACTCCGTAACATTCTATCAGGTGTATTCCCGTTGTAGCCCCAGCCCGTCACCTCTCCCGAAGATCCGGGGATCCTCGATCCGGGCCAGGCAATATGCATGAATATAGCACACATCCCGTCATGAACAAAAGGGTGAAGGGACAAAAGATGAGATTTCTATGTGTTGGATGAGTTGAGGGCAGGGCCGATGTCTGCATGCGAACTAAACCATACGGAGCCTTGTCCCGTCACGGCCTCGATCTGCTCTCTTACCCGGGGTCCAGGGCTAACACCGTTTCCCATCGATGATTTGACGACTATCTTCCTCTCATCGGGCGCAATGCAATGAATGTAGAGACCGCATGCCCCCTCGTTTGTCGTGACTATCTGCGCAAGTTCTTCAAGAGCGCTATCCTCCAGCCCCACGGTCATAAGTTTGACATGGGCGGAGCGCGCGAACTGTTCTTCCGCCTTATCAATCGGCACGACGTCCTCGGCAATGATTTTCGGATCGCTGTCTCTGTAACTCACTCTTCCAGCCACCATAATGAGGGAATCTTCGTCCAGCATCGCCGAGGTCCGGGCGAAAAGATCGGAGAACACGATCACCTCGCAAAAACCGTCCATATCCTCAAGAGTGACAAACGCCATACGCTCTTGCTTTCGCTTCGGCACGAATGTCTTGATTTTTGAAACAATCCCGCCCATGACAACGCTGTCGCCATCTTTGAGGTTGTGCAATCCCGTCGAGCCTGCGGTCGTCAATTCGCGCAGCCGGTGGGAATGTCTGGCAAGCGGATGCCCCGTGATGAACAGACCGAGAACCTCTTTCTCGTATTTAAGTTGTGTGAAGTCAGGCCAATCCTCGACATCGGGATACTGAATCCGGATGGTCAATTCATCTTCACCGGGTGTGTCGAACAGTTGAGCCTGCCCCATCTCCTTGTCACGCTGAGCGGCCTGTCCCTGCTCCATCGCTGAATCAATTGCGGCGAAAAGCCGGCTCCTCTTTACATCCACCGTGTCGAAGGCTCCGCACTTGACCAAACTCTCAACAACTCGTTTATTGACAAGTCGATTGTCCATTCGCACACAGAAATCAAAAAGTGATTTGTAGAGGCCCTCATTCTCACGATCCTTCATGATCGTCCTGATCGCGTTCTCTCCCACATTTTTGACCGCAGCCAGGCCAAAACGGATCTTCCCTTCGTCCACCGCGAACCTGAGGTCGCTGCAGTTTACATCAGGCGGAAGCACGGGGATGTTCATCCTTCGACACTCTTCGATATAGGTTGCCAGTTTCGCCGTATTCCCCATCTCGCTGCTGAGCAACGCCGCCATATATTCAATGGGATAGTTTGCTTTCAGGTAGGCTGTCTGGTAGGCAATGAGCGCGTAGGCTGCGCTGTGTGATTTATTGAAGCCGTATCCGGCGAACTTTGCCATCTGCTCATAGATTGCCTTTGCGATTTTCGCCGGGATGCCGTCCTTTCCCGCTCCTTTCACGAAGCTCGCGCGATAGCGTTCCATCACCTTGGGGTTTTTCTTGCCCATGGCTTTGCGCAGCATGTCGGCTTCGGCCAGAGAGAACCCCCCCAGCTCGCTCGCTATCTTCATGACCTGCTCCTGGTAGAGCATAACGCCATAGGTTTCCTTGAGGATCGGTTCGAGCGAGGGCACATCGTACTCAAGAGCAATTTCGCCGTGCTTGCGCTTGATGTAATCGGGCAGCATGTGCATGGGACCCGGCCGGAAGAGAGCGACCAACGCCACCAGGTCGTCAAAACTGTCGATGCCGATCTTGCGCGCGAGATCGCGCATGCCCGCGCTTTCCAGTTGAAATACACCCAGCGTTTGAGCATTGTTGAGCAGCTCAAATGTGGCCGGATCGTCAAGAGGTATGGCGTCGATGTCGATTTCTTTATCGTGCTCCCGCTTGACCATCTGGATCGTCTGGTCAATAACGGTAAGAGTCTTGAGTCCCAGAAAGTCCATCTTCAGCAGGCCGATTTCATCAAGGTTTTTCATCGAGTATTGCGTGGTGACGTCGCCGGTATTGCTGCGATAGAGGGGAGCAAACTCATAGATCGGCTTGGGTGAAATAACAACCCCGGCTGCATGGGTTGATGCGTGCCGGGAAATCCCTTCGAGTGATCGGGCAATTTCAATCAATTGTGCAATTTCCGGGTCCTTCTTCATGGCCTCCTGCAGCTCGGCTACGCGTTCGACAGCGCTCTCCAGTGTTATGTTCAATTCGTTGGGGATAAGCTTCGCTATCTCATCGACCCTTCCATAGGGAATGCCCAATCCGCGCCCGACGTCGCGAATGGCTCCTTTCGCAGCCATTGTGCCAAAAGTGATAATCTGGGCGACGTTGTCCTTGTGGTACTTATTGATTACATAGTCGATGATTTCCCCTCGACGCTCATAGCAGAAATCGATATCAATATCAGGCAGTGACACCCTGTCGGGATTGAGGAAGCGCTCAAAGAGGAGCCCATTCTTGAGCGGGTCCAGATTCGTTATCCCGAGAAGGTACGCAACCAGACTCCCTGCGGCCGAGCCCCTTCCCGGCCCGACGGGTATCCCTCGTGAGCGGGCGAATCTGACAAAATCCGAAACGATAAGAAAATAGCTGGAATACCCCATTTTTGAGATGACGCCCAGTTCCATTTCGAGTCGATCGCGGATCACCTTTGTAAGGTCCGCGAATCTTCTTTTAAGACCTCCTTCGCAGAGTTCGGCGAGGTAGCTTTCTGCCGTGTATCCATCGGGAACCTCGAAATTCGGCAGTTGCGATTCTGTCTTTTCAGGCTGGTAATTGCATTGGTCGGCAATCAGGAGGGTATTCTCGATCGATTCAGGAATCTGCTTGAAAAGCGCCGCCATCTGCTCGGGGTTTTTCAAGTAGAATTCCTGTGTGCCAAAACGAAGCCGGTTAGCATCTTTTATCGTTGAATTCGTTTGGATGCACAACAGGACATCTTGCGCAAGCGCGTCCTCTTTATCCACATAGTGCACGTCATTGGTGGCCACAAGGCCGGCGCCCGTCGTGCGCGAGAGTTCAATAAGTTGGGGAATCACCTTTTTCTGGTCGCTCAGTTCATTGTCCTGCAATTCGAGATAATAGTTATCCACCCCAAATATCTCTTGATAGGCCCTCACGGCGGCAATCGCCTCTTTTTCTCTTCCTCGAAGCAAGAGAGAGGAGGGTTCTCCCTCAAGGCACCCGCTAAGCGCCATGAGACCCTCGGAATACGCGCTCAGGATTTCTTTGTCTATCCGCGGTTTATAGTAGAATCCCTCGCGGTAGCTGATCGAGGAGAGATACATGAGATTTCTGTACCCCTGCTCGTCTTTCACGAGCAGCGTGAGATGATGGTAGTCCCTCGTTCTCTCGGTAGTTTTCCGGTCGAATCGGCTTCCCTTTGCCACATACATTTCCGACCCTACGATTGGCTTAATGTTGCGCTTCTTTGCGGCATTACAGAAATCGATGATCCCGAACATATTGCCGTGGTCGGTTATGGCAATTGCAGGCATATTGTATTCGGAGGCTCGATCAAGCAGCTTGTTAATCTTGCAGGCGCCGTCGAGCAGGCTGAATTCAGTATGAACATGAAGATGTACAAAGTCGGCGCTTCCCAATTGTATATACCTTTCCTTGAAAAAACCGGCAAACAAAAGAGCGTCTGCCTTTCGATTTTCGTTTCGCCGCTCTCTGAAAGAGAAAGGAGCTTCCTTCAAGATTTCAGAGTTTTGACCAGCAGTGCCAGGGCGGCGTCCGCGCTTTGGCGCTTAAACAGCAACCTCTTGCCTCGAAAGGTATGCTTTTCTATGTTT
>CAYZZY010000166.1:0-5677 GCA_964482745.1 uncultured bacterium | reverse complement strand
GCTGTCGCGCGCGGCCGCAACCGCCATGGTCAGGGCATCTTCATCCCAGTTACACATCGACCTCTCGCCACCGGCAACCGCCATGATTGCCGGGGCAAACCATCCCATGCTCTGGAATATCGCCATACGCGAAAGTCTGAGCTGTGGGATGTATCCTCCATAGGAAACAATACCGGCCATTTTTCTCCTCCATTTCGTTTTGATATTCTGTCTTACTGAGCTGACAGGAGGCAACTGCCTCAAGGGCTTATTAAATCAACTGCAACCCTCCGTTATCCCACCTTATTCACAAGGATACGACGGGAAAACACTGGTACCTGGGGGGTACTCCTCCCTCTCTCAGCCAGGCATCGAAACTGCTATACATAATAGGCGAAAATGGTGCAGTGCGTCAAGCGAAATCGGTGGATTGGTCTCATGGTGTTCCCGTTGGCCAGATCCCCTGTTGCGCTTTGTGATCGGGGGCGATGACTTCCCACTTTGGAAAACGCTGATGTGAGAAACTGCCCGGCAATGGGTCGCACGAATAAAGTCGAACCTACAAGATGCTGGTAACACCACCTGATAATGTATCAACAAAGCTTCTTTGCCATAAGTGGGAGCAAGTAAAATTCGCGGAAAAGGGATCATTTGCCTTACGCAAGTGTCCTGTAGGCGCGGATTTATCCGCATTGATCAGGGATGGACAAAGATAGAAAAGGTGGAGTTGTCGGACAGACCCATCAAGCGGTATTTGACATTTCTCAGAGAGCGACAGAATAACGCCAAAGTTTGCGTCAATTCTACCGCGGAATTTTATAGCGCAGGCCGTGCAATCTGCCGGAAAGGAATTGACGATACACCTCGAGCCGGCTGAGCGGAGAAAGATCGAAGACGTTTATATTGAGATTTCGCGCGAGTGTGGCCACGATGTTGTCGCAGTGTCCACAGGTATCAAGCGATTCCACGCCAAGGTGGCTCGCGCGCAGGATCTCAAGAAGTTCTTCGTTGGCGCACTTGCCAAGGATGATGATGGGGCTTTCGAGTCCCTCGAGTTGCTCCGGCTCAAACCCTTTCCCTGTTACGATCGTGAGCGGAAGGTCTTCGAAGTTCTCGGGAGAATTGTTCTCGTTCACAAGCAATTCTGCAACCTGCTCGAGGTGGCCCAGACAGCCTTCATAACAGGCGCCGCCCTTGCCGACAACGATACGCAAACTGTCCGGGAAATGGGTCTCCAATTCCCATGGGATCGGCTCGGGGCAGGGCGGGATTTCGCCATCGATCTCGATTTTGTCAAGGTCGGCCTTGCCCAGTCCTTGCTTCGCGGCCAGCGCCACGTGCTGTATCACTTCGGGTTCGTGTCCCAGAATCTTTGCGCAGACAGAGTCGACTGCAACGGTGTCTTCCCCGCCCACGATGACATCTTTTTCGTGGAGGCGTTCTTCGGTGAACTTGGCCGGCGGCATCGGTCCTCTCTCGAGCACCTTCAGCGCGTCGACGAGGGTGAAATCGGGCTTGATAAGCTTGAGGATGTCCACAAGCTTCTGGTGAAGCCCATGATTGTGATTCTTTGCCTTGTCCTCATCGTAGAGCAGGCCCATCTGGTTCTTGATTCCTGCCGTCATCTGAGTCTGGCAATGCGCCTTCAGGACAGGCATGTTGATATAAAGGTTTTTCTTCCTGTTGACAATCAGGTTCTCATAAAGGATTTTGGGAAATCCGATTTCCTGTGCGCGATCTCCCTCGCCCAATATCATCTTTACAGGTTTCTGCTCATCCAGATAAAGGCAGCCAACCCCGAGCTTCCTGGCGAGACCGTCCAACCCGATCGATGCGAAACAGAGCCGCGTGAAATTTCCCTGGGAACAATTCTCCATCACGCGGATGCGTTTTTTCGAATCGATATGTCTAATATGATTGATGACCGCTTCTATCAAAGAAAGAGACGTATGTAGATGCTTATGGAAATAGACCGCGTTGACCTTGATAAAGACCCTCTCACACTTTTCAAGGCGTGCACAGATTTCGGGAAAGTTCTCGAATACTCTGGAGACGGCCAGAGCGGGACTCCCGGCTACTCTCTCTATACTGACTCTCGGTTTCATTATTGCTGCCTTGCGCCAATATCCCTCTCATCCAACGGAGTTGAACCTCTACAGAAGAATGGAAACGAGCGCGTGCTCCGTAAGTTCATGATATGGGGGAGGGCAAGAAAAAATAGGGTGGCCGGACGCAGAGTTGAACTGCGGACACAAGGATTTTCAGTCCTCTGCTCTACCGACTGAGCTATCCGGCCACCTGAAAGGAAATACAACACCTTGTTTAAACATTAAAATACACAATCGGCAGGTGGTTTGTCAAGTATCGGCAGGGAAATCAGTTGGCGCAAAGAGGCGTTCTTTGACAGAGGATTCTGTATTTGGTAAACTATGGCGTCTGTTGACATCAATGACAACGGATTCCCATCTGATCTGATTCTTTTCCAAACGGTTATGAGGCATTGCTATGAAAATTCATGAATACCAATCCAAGGAGCTTCTAAAGAAGTTTGGGGTTCCGGTGCCGCGCGGCCGAGTGGCTGACAGCCCGGATGAGGCTCGCGCGATCGCCGAGGAATTTGGAAATTCCGTGGTCGTCAAGGCCCAGATTCATGCCGGCGGCAGGGGAAAGGGAGGCGGCATCAAAGTGGCGAATTCTCCCGATGAAGCCGAGGATGCAGCTCGCTCAATTATTGGAATGAATCTTGTCACCCATCAGACCGGACCAGCGGGACGACTCGTGAAACGGGTGCTCGTTGAGGAGGCCGGAAAAATCGAGCGGGAGCTTTATCTGGGTGTTGTGATCGATCGCGTTTCAGAAAGTCCCGTGATTATGGCAAGCGAGGCCGGCGGGATGGATATCGAAGAAGTCGCGGCTAAGACCCCCGAGAAAATCTTGAAGGTGGTCATAGACCCTGCTGTCGGGCTCCAACCGTTTCAGGTACGCAGGCTGTGTTTCGGGCTCAACCTCGACAAGGAACTCACAAAGCAGGTGGCCCGAATGATCTCCAGCCTGTACAAGGCATTCATCGAGTGCGACTGTTCAATTGCCGAGGTCAACCCGCTCGCCATCACCGAAGACGGCGAGGCATTTGCGCTTGATGCCAAGATAAACTTGGACGACAACGCCCTGTATCGCCATAAGGATTTCATGGAACTTCGTGATACGGCCGAGGAAGAACCGCTCGAAGTCGAAGCTTCGAGGCACAACCTGAGCTATATCAAGCTGGACGGCTCGGTCGGATGCATGGTCAACGGCGCGGGGCTGGCGATGGCGACCATGGATATCATCAAGCTGCACGGTCAGATGCCGGCAAATTTCCTCGATGTCGGCGGGGCCGCCAGTGCCGAGCGCGTTGCAAACGCGTTTCGCATTCTCACCTCGGATCAGAACGTGCGGGCCGTGCTCATCAATATCTTCGGAGGAATAGTCCGCTGCGACCGCGTCGCCAACGGCATCGTAGAAGCCCTCAAAGAAGTCGACGTAAAGGTCCCGATTGTCGTGCGCCTCGAGGGAACGAACTCGGAGGAGGCGCGAGGGATACTGGAAAAATCCGGACTGGAATTCACGGTGGCAGGCACGCTCGATGACGCCGCGCAGAAGGCGGTCGCGGCCATAGGCTAGCGGAGGCATGAAATGAGTATTCTTGTTGATAAGAACACACGCTTGCTCGTGCAGGGGATCACGGGAAAAGAAGGCGCCTTCCATACGGCGCAGTGTGTGGAATATGGAACAAACGTCGTGGCCGGAGTGACTCCCGGGAAGGGCGGAAGCAAGATGGACGCCGTTCCCGTCTTCAATACCGTGGAACAGGCCGTTCGCGAAACGGAGGCGAATGCGGCGATGGTGTTCGTGCCGCCGCCTTTTGCGGCCGATGCCATCATGGAATCCGCTGACGCCGGGCTTCCCCTTGTGGTCTGCATAACCGAAGGAATCCCGACGATCGATATGGTGCGCGTGAAACGATATCTCAGGGGGAGACCGACCCGCCTTGTGGGGCCGAACTGTCCCGGCGTCATAACGCCGGGTCAATGCAAGGTTGGTATCATGCCCGGATTCATTCATCGGGAGGGCCGCGTCGGCCTGATCTCCCGAAGCGGGACACTGACCTACGAGGCCGTTGATCAACTGACCCGCCGAAACCTCGGGCAATCGACCTGTGTCGGAATCGGAGGCGACCCCATCATCGGCAGCACATTTGTGGATCTATTGAGGCTCTTCCAGGATGACGACGGAACCGATGCCGTGGTCATGATCGGCGAGATCGGAGGGACCGCCGAAGAAGAGGCAGCCGAGTTCGTCAAAGAGCATATGACAAAACCGGTCGTCGGCTTTATCGCCGGCCGAACGGCTCCGCCCGGGAAACGCATGGGTCATGCGGGCGCGATAATAGCGGGCGGCAAGGGAACGGCGGCCGAGAAAATAGAAGCGATGCGCAGCGCCGGTGTCGTCGTGTGCGAGAGTCCCGCGGCGATAGGGGAGACCATGGAGAAAACGCTTAAGGCGTCCCGATGATGTGACAGCAATAAGAGGCACGGCCGAACTCAAGAAAACTTTTGCCGGTTCTCAAGAATTCTGATATGTATCTGATGGTTTTGTGCAGGGGCACGGCGCGCCGTGCCCCTGCTTTTTTCGAGGGAAAATCGGTTCGATGTAGATAGAGAATTTAATTGGGGACATGATGTTTCATCGTGTCTCCAATTAAATTCCATCGCACTATGGCAAATATGAAATTAGTACTGCTTCTATCTGACGAGGGAATCGCGGGCGGATATTTCTTTCGCCAGTGAATGTGCAGACTTTTTTATTGCTGGCGGCAGGTGTTCAAGAGAATCGAGCCGTTCCGATGTGACAGCGATTATCTCGCCGGATGCGACCGAGGCGATTCTCGTGTTGAGGTAGTATGTCCCTTTGTAGTTCCCGAGTTCACCCAGGGTCATCAGGTCCGCCGACACTGCCTTTGCGACTCTTGCCATGCCCGACGGCTTTTCCAGTTCCTGCTGAGAAAGTCCTGCGTTTTTTGCGGCCGCGAGCATTTCAGGACGCCGGATTGCCACAAAGGCGCCGGCGCTTTCCATACCTCGCTTGAGTAATCCCGCGATGGCGACGGATAGGTGATTCGATTCGGCTGCGCAACCCACAATCGAAAAATCGAAGAGAAGGATTGTATGCGTCTTGGGATTTCGCTTGTTTCCCGGTGATGTCAACTCGCCGGGATTCATGCCTGCCAGAGAATCCTTTTTTATCGACTCCTCGATCTCCGACTCGAATTCATTGACGAGCGACCAGACAAGCGATTCCTTGTCGTCGATAGATTTAAGAAGATCCGCATATCGGGTCGCAGCCGGGATTCTCCCGCTTTGCCAGTTGCAGGTGAGAAGGTTAGCGCTGATCACCGAGTTCAGTGGAGCCAGTTTGAAGGCGCGCCCGTACAAAGTCATTGCGGACGCATCGTCCATTTCTGCTTCCGCTGTTCTGGCCGCCATGTTGAGCGCCAGAGCCTTCTGCCAGTTGAAGGCAAATCTGGCATCCACTGCTTTCTTGAATGAAGTCGATGCGGCGGCACACCTGTCAGAACGGGCCTCTACCATCCCTGCGACATAGTCGGCAAACCCGCGCCCCGATGCCCGCCCGCATGCGGCCAGCGCCTCGTTATCGT
>CAYZZY010000165.1:0-5800 GCA_964482745.1 uncultured bacterium | reverse complement strand
TGTCGAGGTTATCCGCCATGAATTCGGTCAGGAGCGAGTTGGCCCGATCGATCTCACCGTTTGAGCGGAGGGTCTGAGCATCGGCTTCGACGACGACGGCCTTTTCCTCAAAAGCGTTCTCAAGCTCGGCCCAAACCTGCTGCGCCCGGGGTGTCCTTTCCGCATAATCCACGGCAACGCTGTCGTCCAGCTTCTTGAACAGCCACCACACCGAATCGTCCGAGAATTCGGAACCTGCCCGCGTCAAAGCCGAGGGGATCTCGCCGTCAACGTAAAGCGGCATAAAGACGCCGCAACAGGGCGTACCAAGGCTTGCCCAGTAGACCTTCGGGGATCCATCCCCTCGCAGGTGAGCCACCATGCTCGCGGTGGTCGTGCCGACAGGGTCGGCGTGCATACAAATCGAGTAGCACTTGCCGTCCGCGGGATCGGCGCCGGGAGTGAAAACAGTGCCGCTGTCATAATGGTCGCGCAGGCTGAGCATCATCGTCCAAGGCGAGATCTTCCCGCGATGTTCCTCCAGCAGTTTTTGCGCCTGCCGAAGGCGTTCCTCCGAAATCTGCGGCGGAATCAACTCAGCGTCCCGGTAAGCACCCGAGAAGTTGAACCTTTCCGAGGTGTCCTCCCACCATCCGTTCGACACGGCATGCTCGACGGCATCATCCGAAAGTACATCCCAATCGGCGCCGAGAGCGACATGATTCGAGATGCTTCCGATATCCTCGACCGCCTTCCATGCATACTGCCGTCCCGAAGTTTCCAGGATGTACGCATCAGAGGGGTCCGCGATGATAAACGAATTGTTGTACGGCCATTGGACATGCTCCTGGCCCGAGCCGCCCTGCCCGAACTCTTCAAGCAATCGTGTTACCACATCGAGCGCCTCGCGCGCCGTCCGGCCGCGTTCGAGCCCGAGTCGCACCAGATCCATCCCCAGAAGCCCGGTATCCGGCAGGACCTCTTTGGTGAAAACGGCCTCGTTGCCGATGGCCACACCGCATTCGTTCATCCCGTGCTCGCACCCCCAGAGCCAATGAGGACTCGACCCGATGAAGGCGAGCGTTTCCTCAATCTGCGGGATCGCGATATATTGACATTTCAGGGCGGTTCCCTGTGAATGTTTCGCGCGAGGAATCTGGATAAGAGGCTGGCTCTCGTCGGACGAGCGGTCGCTGTTCTTTGCCAGCACGACAGATCCGTCGGCGGTCGCCCCTGAGAGAGCGACAAGTGTATCGCAACTGAGCAGCGGGAATGTGACAGGTTTGTTCTGGTTATGCATTAATAGCCTCATGCTTTCCCGGTAGAGACGGGCAAACACGTTTGCTCGGGCAAAAACCAATCATCACGTTTAACGGAGAAGAGACGATGCGATAACGAGTCGCTGGATTTCCGATGTTCCCTCATAGATTTCGGTTATCTTGGCGTCGCGGAAGTTGCGCTCGACCGGGTATTCCTTCGAATAGCCGTAACCGCCGTGTATCTGGACTGCCTTCGTCGCAGTTTTCATCGCGGTCTCCGAGGCGAAGAGTTTCGCCATTGCCGCTTCCTTGCTGTAACGCTGGCCCTTACTCTGGAGGCTGGCGGCGCGATATGCGAGCAGGCGGGACGCGTCGATTTCAGTCGCCATGTCGGCAAGCATCCACTGGATTGCCTGAAACTTTGCTATCGGTTGGCCGAACTGCACTCGTTCGAGCGCAAATTTTACCGACTGCTCCATGGCCGCCCGCGCGATGCCGATCGCCTGTGCGGCGATGCCGATGCGGCCGCCGTCAAGCGTCTGAAGCGCAATCTTGAACCCCTGGCCCAGTTCGCCGAGTAATTGGTCCTTCGGAATCCGGCAATCCTCGAACACAAGTTCGGCCGTACCGGATGCATTCAGGCCAAGCTTCTTCTCGACCTTGCCGATGCTGAAGCCGGGGGTTCCCTTTTCGACGATAAAGGTGCTGATGCCGCGAGAACCTTTTTCCTTGTCGGTCATTGCAAAAACAACTGCCGTATCCGCATCGGTCGCGTTCGTGATAAATATCTTGCTGCCGTTCAGCACCCACTCGTCGCCTTCGAGCACGGCCGTGGTCTTCTGGTTGCCGGCATCCGAACCCGCGCTCGGCTCGGTGAGCCCGAAGCAGCCGATCTTGTCGCCGGCGGCCATGGGCGCGAGAAATTTCTTCTTCTGCTCGTCGGTTCCGTTCGCGAGCACCGGACCGCATGCGAGCGAGTTGTTCGCCGACATGACCACTCCCGTGTTGGCGCACGCCACCGATATCTCTTCGAGCGCGACGACATAACAGACATAATCCATACCGGCTCCGTCGTATTCCTCCGGCACGGCCACCCCCATCAGGCCCAATTCGCCCATTTTCCTTGCCAGGTCGATCGGAAAACGGTGGGTTTCGTCAAGCTCGGCAGCAACGGGAGCAACTTCTTTCTCCGCAAAACTGCGGGCCATATCCTGTATCATTCTCTGTTCTTCGGTGAGTTCAAAATCCATCGTATCTGCCTCCACATACTCTTCGGTCCTGCCTGATATGACGGGCCGGACCGGCTCAGAGGATTCCTCAGCGCTCCACCACCATTGCGACGGCCTCGCCGCCGCCGATGCAGAGCGTAGCCAATCCCCTCTGTGCGTTTCTCTGTTTCATTGCATAAAGAAGTGTCACAAGAATTCTCGCGCCGCTGGCGCCGATGGGATGTCCGAGCGCGACCGCCCCTCCGTTCACGTTCACTTTGGCGGGGTCGAGGTTAAACTCCTTGTTGGCGGCCAGCGTAACGACCGCGAACGCCTCGTTGATCTCGAAAATGTCGATGTCGTCGGGCGTGAGGCCCGTCTTTTCGAAAAGTTTTCTCATCGCGTCGGCGGGCGCCACGGTGAACCATTCGGGCTCGCGGCTGGCGGCGCTGTACGCCACAATTCTCGCAAGCGGCTCGATTCCCTTTTTCTTCGCGAATTCGGCGGACGTTACGATGCAGGCGGCCGCACCGTCATTTATTGAGGAAGCATTTGCCGCCGTAACGGTACCGTCTTTCTTGAAAGCGGGTTTCAGCTTCGGCACCTTTGCCGGCTGTGCGAGTGCAGGCCCCTCGTCGTCGCTCACGAGTACGGGATCGCCCTTGCGCTGGGGAACGCTGACGGGCACAATCTCATCCTTGAACGTCCCCTCTTTCTGTGCGCGTTGCGCGCGGGCATAGCTCTCAAGGGCGAACTCGTCCTGGATTTCCCGTGTAAATCCATATTTCTCGGCGCAGAGTTCGGCGGCTCTGCCCATATGGAAGTCGTTATATGCGTCCCACAGACCGTCTTTGATCATCAGGTCGATAACCTTACCGTCGCCCATCCGGAAGCCGCCGCGGGCCTTATCAAGGGCATAGGGCGCACGCGTCATGCTCTCCATTCCGCCGGCGACGATCACCTCGGCCTCTCCCAGTCGAATCGCGTCGAAGGCGAGCATTACGGCCTTGAGCCCGGAGCCGCATACCTTGTTTATGGTCATGCACCCCACGGACTTGGGAAGATTGGCTCCGAGCGCGGCCTGTCGCGCCGGAGCCTGGCCCAATCCGGCGGGCAAAACACAGCCCATGATACATTCATCCACTTCTTCGGGGGAAACTCCCGCCCGTTCGATCGCAGCCTCTATCGCTATGCTTCCGAGACGCGTTGTGGGAATCTCCGACAAAACGCCCTGAAAACTTCCCACCGGTGTGCGCGCTGCAGACGCTATGACAACCTCTTTCATACCCTGTTCTCCTCGTTAGAAAGTGCTCTCCGGCCTCGACAAATGGGGATGGCTTGAAGGTGCGTATAACACAAACGTGCTGTATTTTAGCAGAACTGACACATCGTGTCAATTGACTCGATGCGTGCCTTTGTGCTAATTTAGTTCATTACCTTGTTGAGAGTATTGAGGAGATCAAATGTACAAGATTCTTGTTGCAGATCAATTATCGGCGGCAGGTCAGGAGATATTCAGCCGCCATCCGGAAGTCGAGGTCCGAGTCGAAAAAGGGCTCTCGCCCGACGAACTCATGGCCGCGATACCGGGATTCGACGCCCTTGTCGTGCGCAGCTCGACGAAAATCACGCCCGGCGTGATCGCCGCGGCTGACAACCTGAAGGTCATCGGCAGGGCGGGGATCGGCGTGGACAACATCGACGTCGCCACAGCCACTCGAAACGGTATCGTCGTGATGAACACACCACAGGAGAATACTATCGCCGCCGCCGAACATACAATCTCATTGATGATGGCGCTCTGCCGCAAGATTCCACAGGCGGACGCATCGATGAAGAAGGGCAACTGGGAAAAAGGCAAGTTCCTCGGCACCGAGGTTTTCAACAAGACCCTTGGCGTCATAGGCATCGGCAACATAGGCGCCATTGTCGCGGAACGGGCCGCAGGTTTGAAAATGCGGGTCATCGCTTATGACGCCTATCTTTCTCCAAAAACGGCATCGAGCAAAGGGATCCAGCTCGTGCCCCTCGATGAATTGCTCGCCCGCTCCGACATAGTCACCGTGCACGTGCCGCTCACCAAAGAAACGCGCAACCTGATTGACACAGATGCCTTGAAGAAGATGAAACCAGGCGCAATGCTTATCAATTGCGCCCGCGGGGGAATCGTCAACGAGCAAGACCTTTACGAAGCCGTCACTTCCGGCCACCTCGCCGGAGCCGCGCTTGACGTTTTCGAAGTTGAACCCGTCAAAGACAACCCGCTTTGCAGGCTCGAGAACGTGATCTGCACGCCGCATCTCGGCGCAAGAACGATCGAGGCCCAGGAAAATGTGGCCATTGCGATCGCCGAACAGATCGTCGATTATTTGCTCAAAGGCACATTGCGAAACGCGGTGAACGTTCCTTCGGTAAGTCCTGAGCTGCTGCCCTACATCAGTCCATTCCTTACGCTTGGTGAGAAGCTGGGAACATTCATCCGACGGATTTCCGATTTCGCGATAGAGGAGATCGTCATCGAATATCAGGGCGAAGTCGCGGATCACAGAGTGGAGGCGATAACATCGAGCGTCCTGAAGGGTGTCTTCACGCCGACACTCGGCAACCGTGTCAACATCATCAGCGCCCGCGCGATAGCCGCCGAGCGGGGAATACGCGTGCGCGAAGTCACCAGCAGCACGGCGGAGGATTTCGTGAGTCTCGTCGGAGTGACGCTGCGGGCAGGCGAGGAAGAAAACTATGTTGCGGGCACCATCCTGTGGAAAAAGGATATTCGAATCGTCCGCGTCAACAACTTCGACATCGAGGCGGTTCCCACCGGCAACATGCTGTTCATCTACAACGTCGACCGTCCGGGTGTCATAGGGGACATCGGGACCACCCTCGCCAAACATGAGATCAATATCGCCACCATGTATCTCGGTCGCGACCAGGCGGGTGGACGCGCGGTCTCGCTGTGGCAGATCGATTCCTCGGTCACAAAAGAACTCGCCGACGAACTCGCCTCCCTGCCCAACATCATCTCCGTCAAAGAGATGGAGCTTTAAAAATCGGCAGTTAAGACATCAAGGCACAAAAATGACCGTACTAGAGCCCGTACCCGCCGAAACAGACCGCATCGCGAAAACGGTCGTCGATGGCGCATTTAAGGTTCACACGACACTTGGTCCGGGATTATTGGAATCGGTCTACGAGGCATGCCTGTGCCATGAGTTAAAGCAACGAGGCCTCACGTTCAAAGCTCAGGTCTCTTTGCCGGTCACATATGAGGGCTTGCGCCTGGATGCCGGCCTGCGCCTGGATGCCTTTCTGGTGGAGCAGGCCCGCTCCGCTGGGGCTAGCTTTGAGCCAGGC
>CAYZZY010000164.1:0-5859 GCA_964482745.1 uncultured bacterium | reverse complement strand
GCCGGAATTTAATATGGTGGGGACTATTTTCGCGGATTTGGCCGCCGTGGCCGCTGATTGCTTGCCATTTCATTATGGGTTATAATGATTCAATCTGCAAAAAGGACGGTTCAACTCGCTTGACAGGCCACACCACCTTCGCAGTATGGGTGGATGCAGGAGACTGCATAACCGACCCCTCTGAAATTTTCGCCGGGAAGCGCGGGGAATAGCAATGGAACAACGCCACTGGATCCAGCCGATTCTTGAACTGAACCCGGAACTGCAAACAAAGCTTATCACCTCGGCAGGCATCATACTGTTTCTCTGGGTTTTCCGCTTCGTGGGCATGAGGATACTCCTGCGCCGCACAGACGACGTGCGGGTCCACTATCGATGGGGGAAAACGCTCACATACATAACAGTTATTTTTGGCATCGCGCTTGTGGCACGGGTGTGGTTCGAAGGCATTCAATCGCTTGCCACGTTCCTGGGCCTGCTGTCGGCCGGCATAGCAATTGCCCTGAAAGATCTGATCGCGAACATTGCGGGATGGCTTTTCATTATTTCGCGGAGGCCGTTTGATGTGGGAGACCGTATACAGATAGGAGAAAATGCGGGCGATGTCATAGACATCGGTGTTTTTCAGTTCACGCTGCTGGAAACAGGCAACTGGGTGGATGCGGACCAGAGCACCGGCAGAATGATTCAGAATCCTAATATGTTGGTATTCACCCAGCCGCTGGCAAACTACACAAAGGGATTCGCATATATCTGGAATGAAATCCCTGTTCTCGTGACGTTTGAAAGCAACTGGAAGAAAGCAAAGGGCATACTTCTGGATATTGTAAACAACCAGTTGGAGCATCTGGACAAGGCGGTCGAGAAGCAGATAAAGCAGGCAGCCAAACAATTCATGATATTCTACTCGGTCCTGACTCCCACCGTTTACACGAGCGTAAAGGACTGCGGGGTCATGCTGACGATTCGATACATTTGCGAACCCCGGAAGCGTCGCGGCACGGAACAGACCATCTGGGAGAAGATTCTGGAGGAATTCGCTGAATGTAAAGACATCGATTTCGCTTATCCGACACAGCGATTCTATAACAACCTGCTCGAGGGAAAATCAGAAGCCAGGCCCTCCCCTCCTGCAAAGGCCGAAGAACCTCTCCAAAAAAGAACCGAATGACCGTTGGTTCCGAAGATTCTCAGATTGCGTTTCCGCTATGAAAACGCGGAGGAACCGGCCCGGTTCCCGTTTGACTTCGACACAACCTGAATCTATAATTATGGCAGAGAATGTTAACGGAAGGGGCCTTGGAGATGGGCCTTCCCACACAGAGAGGTTTCTGGACCTGTCCGGACAATGAGTAAACCGAAAACACTAAAAGGGCTAAACAAATCAGGGTACAGCGGCCTGCCGGTCAGGGACGAGATGCGGAAAAACCTCGTCTCGAAGATGAAGAAAGGCAAGCCGCTGTTTGCCGATATTATCGGGTACGAGCAGACCGTCATCCCACAACTTGAAAACGCCGTCC
Source organism: uncultured bacterium (assembly GCA_964482745.1). GTDB lineage: Bacteria > Abyssobacteria > SURF-5 > SURF-5 > SURF-5 > CAYZZY01. The sequence continues at coordinate 4,339 of CAYZZY010000164.1, read as the reverse complement.
TCGCCGGCCACGACATGATATTCCTTGGAGAGAGGGGGCAGGCGAAGTCTCGCCTGATCCGCGAACTCACACACCTTCTGGACGCAGAGATCCCGATCATAAAGGGATGCGAGATAAACGACAGCCCGTTCGCGCCCATATGCAAGTCTTGTCGTGACAAAGTGTCCGAACTCGGCGATTCGCTCGAGATAGAGTGGATAACGCCGGATCGCAGATACGCCGAGAAACTCGCGACGCCCGACGTCACCATCGCCGATCTCATCGGTGAGATCGATCCGATAAGGGTGGCCGAGGGCAAATACCTGTCGGACGAGGAGGTTATTCATTTCGGGCTCATCCCGCGCGCGAATCGGGGGATATTCTGCATTAACGAACTTCCCGACCTTGCCGAGAAAGTGCAGGTCGGTCTATTCAACATTATGGAGGAGCGCGACGTCCAAATAAAGGGTTTCTCGGTCAGGCTCAATCTGGATGTGCTTATAGTCGCAAGCGCCAATCCCGAGGATTATACAAGTCGCGGCCGTATCATAACACCTCTCAAGGACAGATACTCGTCTCAGATTCGCACGCACTATCCCATCACACCCGTCATTGAAGCGCAAATTGTGGAACAGGAGCGCCGCCGCTTCGAGGACAATGGCTATTCCATCGTGCTGCCGGAATTCATGGAAGAGATACTGACGCAGTTGACGTTCCTCGCGAGGGAAAGTCCCGAGGTGAGCCAGCATTCTGGCGTGAGCGTGCGCATGTCCATAAGCAATACCGAGTGTCTGCTGAGCAATGCTGAGAAACGGGCAATAAGGCTGGGCGAAAAAGAGGTCGCGCCCAGGATAACCGATCTGCCGTCAATCGTATCTTCTACCGCCGGCAAACTGGAACTGGATACGTTCTCGCATGAGGGAAAAGAAGACAAGCTGATCGGTCACCTTATTAATGAAGCCGTCAAGCGTACCTTTGACAAGCACTTCGACATCGAATCCTTGGCGGGCGTGATATCGGCATTCCAGAACGGCGCTACCGCAACGGTTTCCGATTCGCTCCCCTCGGAGGATTATCTCGGCCAGTTCTCGGGGATCGAGGAACTCACCTCGAAAGTGGAGGCCTTCTGCCGGAACAGCAGTCCTGCAATGTTCGCCTCCGTCGCGGAATTCATCCTCGAAGGCCTGCACCTGCACCGCTGCATCCATAAGGAACGGCTGGGGCTGGAAATGCGGTATAGAGGATAACCCCATGAACACCTACCGATACTCCGCGCCCGCTTGTTCCGGACAAGCAATCCCCGACGCCGATGCCATAATGGACCAACTGGCGGACCATGCGCTCGAACAGAATTCGATCGAAAAGGCAATGCTCAAGCTGTGCAAGAAGGGTGTGAATCCGAAGTACGAGGATTCAATTGAAGGCCTCGACCATCTTGCCTCCCGCCTGCGGAACCTCCGCCGGCAATTGCTCAGTCAACACACGATGGAGCCCCTCATCAGGCAGATCTCCCAACAGATTCAGTCGCTTGTGCGCCATGAACTGGAAGCGCTCCGCGAGAAGGTTGCCACAGAACAGGAGCGCATCAATCAGAAAGCCACAACCTTCCTTGAACAGGCGGCCGATGTGGTTCGGAAGCTCGAGGAGATGAGCACAGGCAAACGGCGCGCCACTCAGCAGGCAATCGCAAGACTCGAAAAGAAACATGAGGATCTTTTCCTGCAAAAGCACGAAATCCAAGCGAGATCTCACGCGCTGAGAACCGAAGAAGCACGGCGCCTCGATCTGCTTCACAATATTTCGAAAAGCCCTGCCCTTGCCCTGAAAAAGCTGGAAGGATATCAGCCGATAGACCCTTCGGTCAGCAAAGGGCTCGCCTCGCTGGAAAAGACGGCCGAAGAGATAGCCGCCGTGGAAAAGGCCGGCACGCGCTCCGCCTTCTCCGGCAGTCAATCCGCCACGCTCGATGAGGCCGTCAAGCTTGTGGACAGGCTGCATAATACGATGCGGCTCGAGGCAAAGCTGAGAAGGGGCAGCCTCTCTTCCGGAGACGAGTCGCTTCTGACCGAGATCCTGGGCGCCGACGCGCTGGTATGCCTCGACACCATCGGGCGGCTCCGGCAGGAACTGCTCCGGGGGGGCTACCTCGAAGAAGGCGGTGAGAGCCTGAAGCTAAGTCCGCGCGCTATCAGGCGGATCGGCCAGAAGGCGCTTTCAGACATATTTTCGCACCTGAGAAGAAGCAACCCGGGCGGTCATCCGACCGCCTTCAAAGGGGCGGGACAGCCTGACATCGGCAACACACGGGCCCATGGATTCGGTGATCCTTTCAACGTTCATCTCGGAAAGACCTTGATGAATGCGCTCCTGCGCGACGCCGGCCGGATACCGATCGATATCCGACCGACCGATTTCGAAGTCTATCGAGAGCAGCGCTCGGTCGATTGTTCAAACGTATTGCTGCTTGACCTCAGCTACACCATGACACAGAACGGAAAACTCCAGACGGCAAAGAAGGTTATTCTCGCGCTCGACACCCTCATCCGAACTCGCTTTCCGAGAGACACCCTGCATCTGGTCGGCTTTGCTACCTACGCGAGAAAGCTTACACCGGAAGATCTGCCCTCGGTGAGTCTCAGCCCCGGTAATCCATTCACCAATATGCAAGACGGCTTCAGGCTAGCCGAAAAACTTATCGCCCGCGACCGCGGACGAAATCGACAGATCATCCTTATCACCGACGGCGAACCGACGGCATTCTGCGCGGACGGAGACCTCCACGTTGATTATCCTCCAACAGAGGAGATCTTCCACGAAACAATGAAGGAGGTAGCCAGGCTCACGCGCAAAGGAATCGTAATCAACACATTCATGCTCGATGACAAGCCGCTTCTCGTGGAGTTCGTGGAGCAGATGAGCAGATTGAACAGGGGCCGCGCCTTCTTCTCCACCCCCGACAAACTGGGAGAATACTTGCTTGTCGATTATCTTGCCCGCCGCAAGAGTATGATCAACTAAGCCGGCTCATTAACTGCCGGTGTGTTAGCTCAAAGCTCCGGCGTGAAGATAGGAACACCAACACCCTCAGCCCAAATAATGCAGCGATTTCAAAGGAGAGAGCATATGAGCGAGCGTTTAAAAGACAAGGTGGCGATCGTGGTCGGAGCCGGGTCCACGCCCGGAGACACGTTGGGCAACGGCAGGGCAGCCTCCCTGCTCTTCGCGCGGGAAGGCGCCTCGGTGATGCTGGTGGACCGTCGCATCGATTCGGCGGAAGAAACAAAGGACATGATCGATGCCGAGGGCGGCCGATCATTCGCGTTTGAGGCCGATATAACACATTCCGATGACTGCAAACGCATGGCCGAAAAATGCATGGAGACCTATGGGAAAATCGATATTCTGCATAACAACGTCGGCATCGGTGAAGCTGGCGGCCCTGTGGAACTCAGCGAAGAAGATTGGGAACGGGTCATCAACACAAACCTGAAAAGCGCGTATCTGACCTGCAAATACGTGCTGCCCCACATGGAAAAGCAGGGCAGCGGCGCTATCGTCAATATCTCATCTATGGCAGCGATACGATTCGCTCCCTACCCTATGCTCGCCTATAGCGCGTCCAAGGCGGGCATGAACGCGCTGACGCGTTCGATCGCAATGCAGTATGCGCACCAGGGCGTTCGGGCAAACGCTATCATGCCGGGCCTCATCAACACGCCGATGGCGATTGAGGGTATCTCGGTACGTCTTGGCATCGAAAAGGAAGACCTCATCCGGATGCGGGACGCGGCAGTCCCGATGAACCATATGGGAGAGGCATGGGACATCGCGTATGCCGCGCTCTTCCTGGTGTCCGATGAAGCAAAGTACATCACCGGCGTGATCCTTCCGGTCGATGGCGGTCTCTCCTGCAAGGGATAAGATGATTCATTGCAGGCCTGGCCACTCTGAACTAATTCAGGCTGTTTATGGCGGCGTGGACCATACCCAGAGCCAACGTTGGGTTGCGGCTATGCCGGGCTGTGTCTCCGTGGTGAAAATGGCTTTTGGATTCGCTCAAAAACGCATCGGTCCGCACCTTCGCGCCCGGGGATCACGGGACGGCGGTGCGGACAACCATCTCGCGAATAGACCTACTGACGCGCACACCTGATGATCTTCGGCGCGAGCGACCGCTCCTTCCTCCCTTTTCCCGAACACCCCGCACGATCTTGCATATCTGACGAACGGTCAAGCCATATTCCTCCGAGAGCTCCTCGTAAATCTCCAGATGGCTGCCAAACGCCGGATCGGATTGGTATATCTGAAAACAGCGTGATATCTCAGCGTTACGCTTCGCATAGTAGTCCTCACTGAAATA
>CAYZZY010000163.1:0-5912 GCA_964482745.1 uncultured bacterium | reverse complement strand
CATGAGGGAGAAGTTCCTTTTTGGGTTGTTATCTGGATAGATGGCGGCAGGGGCGGTTCGCGAACCCCCCCTACACGGTTAATCCCGTTCATATCACTACTTGAGAAACTTATCATAAATTCCGGGAACACGAAACCGAAAAATCCATGTTCCCGAAATTCCTGTACCTGCTAACTCACGCGTGACAGAACACGAGTCATTTCGTGCTTCAGTCCTCGACACCCGCCGCTCGTTTCGCCATGGCCGCATACTCGGCCAGCGGCGCCTCGAACAGGATCATCATTTTCTGGGCCTCCATCGAGCCTTCCGCGTGGACGGTCGTCACCTCCATGTGCCCGTGCTCGGCCGAGGCGACCATCCTGTGCGCCAGTTCTATCAGGCGCAGGCGTTGTTCGGTCGTGAATTTGACGGACCCGCCGAGGTAATGCTCTATGAAGTCATGCGTGTCCGGATTCTGCCAATCCTGGTACGTCGGCGCGGTCGTAATGATCCCGCCGGAGACGTCCTGGATCAACTGGATAAACCGGTGATAGCCGTTCGCGAAGTGAAGCTTCGCCATGTTCGCGATCAAGGGATTCGGCACGGCGATCTCACCATACATGACCGGATCTTTTGCGGCGGCTGCCGTGAGCGCCTTCAGGGTCTCGACATAAGCGGCCATCTCCGCCAGTTTCCCGCGCACGTGGGCTACCCTCTCGATGCCGTTCGATTCGGCCATCGCGATACCGCAGCCGGCCATCAATTCCACAATCGGAATCTTGTAACTGATCGCGGTGAACCGGTGGAAACTCGCAAACGTGTAAGCCAGCAGCATCGAGAACTGCCACTCGCCGCACATAAAGACGCGTTCCCACGGGACAAACACATTGTCAAACACGATCATCGCCTCAGACAACGTGCGCACCGGATGCTCCTGCGGGAACTCGTGGGGGCTGCGCTCGCCGCGGCCCGGCCTGCAGATCATCGTGATGCCCTCGGCGTTCGCCGGCGCCGCGAAGCTGAGCGCGTAGTCGGCCTCGTCCTCGCGCATCTGTCGTGTCGGCGTGACGATAATCTCGTTTGCCACGGGTCCGCTCGTGATGTGCAGTTTTGCTCCCTTTACGACGATTCCGTCTTTCTGCTTATCCACCACGCGGAGGTAGTAATCAGGATGTTTCTGCTGTGAGGGCGGTTTGCTCCTGTCGCCTTTGGCGCAGGTGACGGCGCCGCACATGGCAAGGTCGTTCTTTTTGATATGCGTCAGATAGTTCTTCGCGCGCTCTATGTATTCCTCATTGCCCATCTGGCCGGCCACGACCGTAACCGCGTTCAGGCAGTCGGTGCCGACGTCTTTTCCGAACGGGAGCCCGCCGGTGAGCTTGATCGATTCGGCGATCATCCGGCTCCTCAATTCGAGGTCTTCAACCGTCTTCGGCGTTTTGAAAAAACGGCTGATCGGTTCGCCGGTCTCCTCATCCTCCGCCACAAACAGGTTTCGGATCGCCGGATCCTCGCTTTCCGACAGCACAAAATCCTGGGCCACGGTTTCGGCGCTTACCTTCAAGAGCCGGTGCGTGGTTACATCCTCCACCTTCTCTCCCAGAATGTACACGCGCCTTCCATCACGCAGACTTTCTCGATACTCATCGGGTGTTCGCAAAGCCATTTGTCAACGCCTCCTCTCCAGACTTGTATATCCAAAAATACTTTTGCAGCAGTCATCTCAACCATCGATCAGAACAACGGCACATTATATCATAATCACAAATGATGGAATGGATTCACATTTTCGGAGGAATGAGATAGAGGAAACGGAAAAGACGAGATTGCCGCGTCGCTCTCGCTCCTCGCAATGACAGCTTTGGGATTTTTCTGCGACCTCTGTGGTTCCCCCTCACAGGCGAATGGATTTGGGCGGGCTTCGGCGGGAATGACAAGAGGAGCGCATAGACAAAAAAACCGTCCGGGTGTTAGCCCGGACGGCGGTGCGGGGAGGGGGATTTGAACCCCCACGGGAAGATTTCCCGTCAGCCCCTCAAGCTGGTGTGTCTGCCAATTCCACCACCCCCGCAATATGTCTGAATCATATTATAGCTTTACCGGTAAGAATTGTCAATCATGGGTTTTCATAGATTCTTCTAAGTTATTCAGCCCGCATACCATACACAGCTTCAAAATGGTTATTGATCCTTGCCTTTGTCTCTGTCTTTTATGCGGATAAATTCGCACCTACCCCGCCCATGGCGGGGAAAATCGATTGTCATAAGAGGGCGCACAGCCGTGCGCCCCTTCAAAATCTGCGCTTATCCGCTTTCATCTGCGGTTTCGATGTTTTCTTTCTTTGCGTTCTTTGCGCCTTTGCGTTGAAAAAAGAGATTCTTCCCCTGCCTGTAGCGGGGTCAGAATGACAACCTCCGTGCCTTTGGCGCCCTCTGTGGCGAGAAACGGTTCATGAAGGAAATACGAGATTGCTTCGTCGCTTTGCTCCTCGCAATGACAGGGTGGCGATCTCCGTGGTGAGAAACGGTTTTGGCTCCGGGTCCTCCGTCATTTTTTTCTTGACAATCGGGAAACGGCCCTTATAGAATAACTATCAAGTTGAGCTTTATAGTTTCTCTATTTGTCTCCCTGCAAGAGCGGTGATTGTCCCAGAATGCCTGTGACCGGGAAAAAAGCAGTGAACAGCCTGGCCGTCAAAAGTCCTGCCCATAATGGAGACATAAAGATACAGGAACTGGCCACCCGCACCGGCGTGAGCAAGCCGACCATCCATTTCTATGTCGAAAAGGGCCTCCTGCCGCGTCCGCACAAAGTCAACCGGACAATGGCGTATTATGATGAAAGCTGCGTGGAGCGGATCCAACTGATACGCGAGTATCAGGAGAAGGCGTTCATGCCGTTGGAGCGTATCAAGCAGTTATTCAGCACCGTGCAGGACACGGGCATACTCCGGAACATCCTGGTCATCAGCACCCAGTATGCGGCCCTTTCGGCGGCTACTGTGCCGCCGCGAAGCATGTCGGAAGCCGAGGTCTGCCGCGAATTCGGTTTCACGCGGGAACGAATGGCACAACTGGAACAGATCGGCGTTCTGGACTCCGAAAAAAAGAAGGGGCAACGCACGTATCAGCCTGAAGATGTCGAGATTCTGAAAATACTCGTACAAATGCGCGAGCGCGGATTCACACCCGCCCGCGGCTGGCCCCGGGACGGGCTTGCCATTTACAGCGATGCGGCATCGCGCCTGGCCGAGAAAGAGGTCGCGCAGCTTTTCGATCGGATGGCGAAGGGTCTCGATTCCGAGGAAGCCAAGACGCTTTTTAATAATGCAGGCGAAGATATCCTCCTCGGCCTGTTTTTGTGGATGCGCAGGAAGGCCGTGAGGAAAGAGTTTGCCAAGCGGGTCAAACAGATGAAAGGGAAGGAACAGGCACTTGTGCCGACGGCACGCCGAAAGGGGAGACAAATAAGGAACGGTTGATAAGGGAAGAATCGGGCTCGATGCAACCGCATCGCCGCCTGTAATGGACTGTACGGAAATAGAAGCTATCGCAGTGTTATTGAGTAATTGAATAGCGGAAGGAGAAAAAGCGATGGTATCATTTGAACTCAGTGATGATCAGCGAATGATCTCGGAGACCGTAAAGAAGTTCGCGTTGAACGAGATGCGCTCGATTTACCGCGACTGCGATGAGGAAGGCACGATACCTGCCGAGTTCACGAACAAGGCATGGGAACTCTTTCTTATCCCCAACAACATCCCGGAAGAGTACGACGGTGTGGGCGAAGAACACTCGGCCGTGACCGGCACGATCATAGCCGAAGAACTCGCCTATGGCGATCTCTCGCTGGCAGTGTCCGCTCTTGCCCCGGGTACGGTGGTTTATCCCCTGATCGAATTCGGGACTGACGACCAGAAGAAAAAGTACCTCCCGATGTATTGCGGGGAAGAGTACAAGGCTGCGGCCGCCGCATTGATGGAGCCGCGCATCGATTTCGATCTTCCCTCGATGCAGACGACGGCGACGCTCGATGGCGAGGACTATGTCATCAACGGCGAAAAATGCCTCGTTCCTCTGGCTGCCGATGCCGAAGTGATTCTTGTCTATGCGCAGACCGATGCCGCTGCCGGCGCCAAGGGCGTCCAGGCGTTTCTCGTGGACAAGGGAACCGCCGGAATGGAAATCGGCGAGCGCGAGAAGAACATGGGATTAAAGGCGCTCGACACCCGAAAGCTCTCGTTCAAGGACTGCCGCGTTCCAAAGGCCAACCGGCTCGGCGGCGACGCAGGCTGTGACGTCGAAAAACTGATGTCCTATACCTACGTCGCCCTTTCGGCCATGGCCGTTGGTGTCGCCAAGGCCGCCTTCGAATATGCGCGCGATTACGCGAAAGAGCGCGAAGCCTTCGGCGAACCGATCGCATCGCGCCAGGCGATCGCATTCATGCTCGCGGAGATGGCAATAGAGGTCGACGCCACCCGCCTTCTCACATGGGAAGCCGCATGGAGGCTCGACAAGGGACTCGACGCCTACAAGGAAGCATACCTGGCAAAACAGTACGCCGCCGAGAAAGTCCTGATGATAACCGACCGCGCCGTGCAAGTACTCGGAGGACACGGCTACATAAGAGAGCATCCGGTCGAACTCTGGCTTCGCAATGGCCGCGGCTTTTCAACCTTCGATGGTCTCGTCACCATCTGAGAACCGAGGAGGAGATCGCGATGATAGATTTTGAAATTCCGGAAGAAACCAAGAATACAATAAACATGATCCATATGCTGGCCGAGAACATGATGCGGCCGGTCGCCCGCAAATTCGATGAAGAAGAACACGTCGACAAACCGTGGGACTTCATCAACATGATGTGGGAAGACGCAAAACGGCGAAACAAGAGCCGCATGGAACCCAAAGAGAAACCTAAAGAAGAAAAGGCTGAGTCCGACAAGCCCCGGGGCAATTCAACGATGTTCGCGAACGTCATTGAGGAGCTTTCGTGGGGCGACTGCGGAATTTATCTCAACATGGCGGGAGGGCTCGGTGTTGCAGCGGTCGAGGCCGTCGGTACACCCGAGCAAAAAGAACGGCTCCTCACCCGGTTTACTGAAGGCGAACCGAAGTGGGGCGCAATGGCGATCACCGAGGCCAACGCCGGCTCCGACACGGCCGCGATCGCAGCGACCGCCGTCCGAGACGGCGATGAATGGGTGCTCAACGGCGAGAAGATTTTCGTCACGAGCGGCAAGGCTGCCGTCGAGGATTCAGAAGGCTTCGTGGTCGTCTGGGCTACATTGGATAGGTCGGCCGGGCGCGCAGGCATAAAAAGTTTTATCGTCGAGCACGGAACCCCCGGGATGACCGTCACGAAACTCGAGAAGAAGCTCGGCATCCGCGCTTCCGACACCTGCACGCTCGTATTCGAAGATTGTCGCATCCCGTTCGACAATATCCTCGGCAGTCCCGAGGTGCAGAAGAAGGGAAGCACGTCCGGCTTCAAGGGCGTGATGGCAACGTTCGACGCGACCCGTCCCATGGTGGCCGCAAGCGCATTAGGAATCGGACGCGCGGCCATTGATTTCGTCAAGGAAGAATATGAGAAACAGGGCATCGAAATCCGCTACGGCATCTCGCCTTACCGGACGACCGCGGTCGAGCGCGACGTTCAGCAAATGGAGACCAACCTCCAGGCCGCGCGCCTGCTGACCTGGCGCGCCTGTTCGATGATGGACCAAAAACTGCGCAACAGCCTGGAAGCCTCGATGGCAAAGGCCAAAGCGGGCCTCGCCGTGACACTGGTTACCCAGAAGGCAGTCGAACTGCTGGGGCCTCTCGGCTATTCACGCGACATCCTGGTCGAAAAGTGGATGCGCGACGCGAAGATCAACGACCTGTTCGAAGGAACCGGCCAGATCAACATGCTTATCGTGGCCCGGC
>CAYZZY010000162.1:0-5936 GCA_964482745.1 uncultured bacterium | reverse complement strand
CTCCAGGGAGAGGTTTCGGGAGTTGGGGGAGTGGCTTTCGGGGACGGGGAGGCGGCGGACGCGGCGGCGGCCGTGGATGGCGCAATCAGTTTTACGCCACAGGCGTGCCCGGCTGGGCGCGCGCAGGAGGGGACATCGGTCCACCTGCTTATTATGGAGCCCCTTATGCTCCATCCATGACAAGGGAACAGGAGATGGAACTCCTGCGTGAACAGGCAAGCTACTTCAATGAAACGCTGGAAGACATCAAGAAACGCATTGAAGAACTCAACGTCAAGGAGAAGGAGGCCTGATTTGCCGGGAACCTCTCGGGGGAGGGTTCGGGCCCACCCTTTCCCCGCCCGGCGAGCGCTCGCGCTGTTATGAATACGGGTAAAACCATGGAGTCATAAGATCAGTATAAGAAACGAATCCAGAGAGGAGAAATCGGAAATTCCCGGGGCCAGGTGAAACCTGCCCAACCGCAAAAACTCCGGGACCGGGAAACCGCCGGAAAGATATGAAAGAATAGTTGCAGTACCTATGGATTCGTGCGGTTGGCAGCAACGTAATGGTGGTATAATGTCTCTACAAAGTCGGATCATGCAACGATTGTCCCGCGTTGTGGCGCCGGAAACGGGACTGGGCGTTCTTCGCATGGGGCTGGTTCGAGACCTCGTTGTGGATGAGAAAACGGGAAATGTGCATCTGATCTTCCGGCCTTCATCGTTTCTCTGCCCGATGACGTTCAAACTGGCTGTAGATATCAAAGATGCGATAAAGGGCGTTGCCGGTGTGAATTCATTAAAAATTACGGTGGAAGATTTCGCGCGGGCAAGAGAACTCAATCATTTACTGGCCGTGGATTAGGGTTATTGGTGAAAAGTCAGGGATAATATATTGAATGTGATCGACAATATCATCTCAACGATTAAGGAAGACAGCCCGGTGAAGGAAGTGCGTGCGTGTGTCTTCTGGACTGCAGTTCTCAGCAAGAATTGCGGCCTGGCGTCTACCCTGAGGGAACACGGCCCACATCACGGAGTAAGCCCGGTGCCGGAAGCCGGTTCGCTTTTGAAAAAAACCGCGCTTGGGCTTGCGGCTCATGCACATTCGGATAGTCTGCCATTGGCCTCAATCGGTATGGCGGCCATAAACTCTTTGATCGAGATAGACCTGAATCGTTGCGTGGAGAAGAACGCCTTTGAGATCCTGAGAGAGAAAGGAAAAGGGAAAACGATTGCCGTCGTAGGCCATTTCCCCTTCGTGCCGAAGCTCGAGAAGATAGCCGCCAAACTCTATGTGCTGGAAAAACATCCCGTGGAAGATGATCTTGCAGAAGAAAAGGCAGCGGAAATATTGCCAAATGCGGATGTGGTTGCAATAACGGGCACTTCTCTTATTAATCACACGTTTGAGAAGCTGACCGCGCTTTGTCAAAACAGCTTTGTAGTCGTCCTCGGGCCTTCCACCCCCTTATCCCCCGTCCTTTTCGATTATGGGGTTGATGTGATCTCGGGGACCATGGTGAGTGACTCCGATTCGGTGTTGCGATGTATAAGCGAAGGAGCCAACTTCAGACAGATACAGGGTGTGAGGTTGCTGACCATGGTCGGCTGAATAAGACCGGGAACCCTATTACTCTATAATAAGATTGGGCAGCGTCAGAAAGAACCAAATGGAGGTAAAATTGATGCCTATCTATGATTTTCGTTGCGCCGAATGCGGGCGGACGACTGAGGTATTGGTTCGAACAAGCCTGGAGAAGGAATCTCCGGCATGCATGGCGTGCGGCTCAACACAACTGGAACGATTGATCTCCGCGCCGAACATTCCAAAGGAAAATACAGCGGCTGCACCACGGTGCGGGAAGGGAACCACCTGCTGTGGCAGTTCCACTCCCTGCGAGAGTCCCCCCTGTTCATGAATGAAAATATCGAAAACAAAAGACGACAGCCTGACGATGCGCGTTCATGCAGTGAACATCCGGAGACGGAGAGCGTAATTGTCAGATTACACAACGTGCAGGTCAGCTACCTGGTAAGAGGCGAGCCGGTCGATGTGCTATCGATTCCGGAATGGAGCTTGAAGCGGGGGGAACACGTCGCCCTGGTTGGCCCGTCAGGGTGCGGGAAAACCACGTTCCTGCATTTGCTCTCCGGCTTGCTCTCGCCGACCCATGGAAGCATCGAGGTCTGCGGGAATAAGCTTGAATGCATGCGGGAATTCGATCTCGACCGATTCCGCGCAGATCACATCGGGTATATATTCCAGTCATTCAATTTGCTTCAAGGCTATACCGCTTTGGAAAACGTATTATTGGGAATCACCTTCTCGGGGCGCAATTTCAGTAAAGAACACGCATGCTCGCTGCTGGAACGGGTGGGATTGGCCGACCGCATGAACCATCATCCGTCCCAACTATCCATAGGCGAAAAGCAAAGGGTTGCGGTGGCGCGTTCCCTTGCCAACATACCGGAACTCATACTTGCGGATGAGCCGACCGGATCGCTGGATCCGGCCAATTCCGATGCGATTGCCAACCTCATTCGAGAAGTCAGTTACGAAGAACAATGTACGCTTGTGATTGTGAGTCATGACCGGGACGTGGTATCTCGATTCGACAGTGTGATCCCTTTTCTTGAAATCAACCGGGCATATGAGAAGGCGAGGGCAGACTGATGAGCCTGTGGGCAATTGTCCTGAGAAGCCTTCGGCAGCATTGGCTTTCATCGATGCTGGCGGTGTTGAGCATAACACTGGGGGTCGCGCTTCTGGTCGGTGTCTTCTCGCTCCGCGAGCAGACCTATCGCAACTTCACACGTGTCGGATTGGGCGTGGACGCCATACTCGGCCCGAAAGGCTCGCCGCTTCAGGTGGTGCTCAATGGGCTCTATCATCTTGAGGATATGCCCGGCAAAGTGAGCTGGCAGTACTACAAGGCTGTTTCCGAGCATCCGCTGATCACCCAGGCGATTCCCTTCTGTGTGGGCCATTCATATGGCGGCTTCCGGGTCAACGCGACGGATGACACATTCTTCAGCGAATTCGAGTATGAGGATGGAAGGAAATTTTCTTTTGACAAAGCGAAAGGCGGTTCCGGACGGCCTTTTTCGGCGCCGATGGAAGCGGTCGCCGGCGCCGAGGCTGCAAAGAAATTGGGAATCCGGATAGGCAATCAGTTCAATCCGGTATGCGGTGTAAACGAAGACGATCCGGTCCATGAAAATGATTTCATTACCTTTGTCGGAATCATGGCCCCCACGGGAACGCCATACGACAGGGCCATATATATTCCGCTGCTCTCGTTCTATGGGCTCGAAGGGCATCCCGAAGAAACCGCGCGGATGGGGGAAGAAGAGGAGTACCGTGAGATCAGCGGCGCCTACCTGAAGATCAAACGAATCCGGAATGGCGTCATACACCCTGGCATTCAAGACCTGAAGTTCGAAATCAACCAGGGCGACGAAGCCCAATTTGTCGTGCCCAATGAGGTCTTGCCGCGCCTATTCAATATTATCGGATGGGTGGATCGCGTGCTTGCCGCCATTGCCGCATTGGTGACGGTGATGGCAGCCGCCTTTTTATTCACCTCGCTTTACAGTGCCCTCCAACAACGGCGGCGGGACATCGCGTTGATGCGCTCGCTGGGAGCGCACCGGCGCACCGTTTTCGGCTTGATTCTTGCCGAGGCATTTGCTATAACTCTCGCTGCAAGCATTGCGGGCATTCTTTTGGGACATACTCTTGTGGCCGTTGGCGCATATTTTATTGAAGTTGAAACGGGCGTCAGACTGACGGGACTCTATCTTTCCACGGCCGATCTGTGGGTTTTGCCCGTTGGATTGATCCTTGGAGGTTTGACCGGACTGGCGCCTGCAGTCCAGGCATATTCTGTCAACGTCGCAAAAAATCTTTCACCAATCGCGTAAGGAGAATGAAAGACCATGTCAGCGAAAAAACAAATGCGCATACCTCTCCCCTTTTTCCTGCTTCTCATTGCTGTCTTCACCGGCGGGATGCTGTTTGGGAGATGGGTCTCACCGGCCATAGCCAGGGGGCATGAGGCCGCCCATGGGGGAGTGCTCAATGTCATCGGCGAGGAAGTCGGGCATGCAGAAATCAGGTTGACCGACGATCTTGTGGAAGTATGGTTTGTCGGAGGAGGAAACGATACCGATCGTGCCGTTCCCATAAAGGCCGACAACATAAAGCTGACGATCGAGAAAGAACTGGTTCTGAATCCCGCCCCCCTGGTTCTTGCGGGAGAATCAAATGATAATTGTTCCCACTTCACAGCCCGGGCGGGATGGCTCGGCGCAATGTCCGAATTCACCGCGCACGGCGATGTCCGGTTCAAAGGGCGGGAGTTTGATCTGCTCATTCGCTATCCCCATGGCTACGATCCCCATCATGGCGGAGAGAATGAGCACGGGCATGAACACAAGTAACTTGTTGCCATACGATTCCAGCGGACCGCCGGGCTGAAAAGCCGGATGCGTTCGTCCGGAAAGGCTTTGGAGATATCGGGACAAGATGAAACTGATTGAGAAAATACGCGGGCCGTTTATCACAGTGGTGGTTATAGCCATCTGCTTCCTGGCGCTTAAGGCGGTCCCTTCACTGTTATGGCCGGAGCAGTCGAGGTCGCTCGTTCGTGATGAGGGCTTTCAGGCCGGCCATCAGACCATTGGAATCAATGAAAAAGCGCTCCAAAAAGGGTCGGACACACTTCTTTTTTCGACGCTCAAGAAGTGGAAGTACGACAAGCAGAATCCGGAGTCGCCTCCTGACCGTGTCATGGAATACAATAATCGGTTCGTGCGAATAGCGGGTTTTATGTATCCGCTTGAGGCGGGACAGAAGATTCGTTCGTTCTGTCTTCTTCGCAACACGCAGACATGCTGCTACGGCCCCAAGCCTCAGTACAACCAGTACGTTCTGGTTGAAATGGCTGAGCCCGTTCCCTTCGAGCGCCTGCGGCCGGTCATGGTTGAGGGAGAATTCTTCGTTGAACCACAACCGGAGGAGGGTTATATATATCGCATGGCGGGCAAGAGTGCGACAGTACCGAAGCGATAACATGAAAAACCACAATGTAAATTCAGCATTTTTCATTTTGATGGTAGTGCTTTTTCCCCTCTGCATCCTTTCCACCCCGTCATGGGCAGACGCCGAGCAATCGGAATCGTTCATGCAAAAACGAGATGAGATGGCTCTAGTCAAGGAGTGCACCTTCCTGATTGGTAGTAAGGAAGATGGTGGAAACAACAATGAAAGGCCGGCACACCCTGTGTCTCTCGGCAGCTTCATGATAGATGCCTGTGAAGTGACAAATCGTGCATTTGCGGAATTTGTCGAGGCAACCGCTTACGTTACCGACGCCGAAAAAAGAGGACGCGGGTGGATATGGCATGAGGATGGGTGGAGGGAACAGCAGGGGGCGAACTGGCGACATCCCAAAGGCCCGTCCGATAGCATTGAGCATCGCATGGATCACCCTGTTGTCCAGGTAAGTTGGAATGATGCGCATGCATACTGCCATTGGAGACAAAAGCGCTTGCCGACCGAGGCCGAATGGGAATGCTCGTGTCGTGCCGGGACGACAACCCGATACTCCGTCGGCAACACAATCGATCATGAAGATGCAAACTACAGTGGGACGGGAAAAACGGACCAATGGGAAGGGACTTCCCCGGCGGGCAGTTTTTCACCCAATCCCTGGGGCCTCTATGATATGCACGGCAACGTCTGGGAATGGTGCCAGGATTTCTACGAAGAGGATTTCTATAAGCAGGCTCCTCAACGAAATCCTGTGAATCAAATCAAGGGCCCATATCGGGTAATGCGCGGCGGCGCCTGGGATTATTGCGCGATAGGCATGCGTTCTTCATACCGCGGAGGTGACTTCGCCCACAGTGCGAGTGACGCGAGAGGATTCCGTTGTGTCAAACCAG
>CAYZZY010000161.1:0-6037 GCA_964482745.1 uncultured bacterium | reverse complement strand
GGCATTATTGATATTAGTAATCATTATCGTTTTAAATCAGGAGCCGACCAAAGATGGCATCTGCACAAAAACTGAGGATGACGCCGCAGCGACAGATCATCCTCGATGAACTCCGCAAGATGAGAACGCACCCTTCCGCTGACGAGGTCTACGGAATGGTTCGTCTCCGGCAGCCTCGCATCAGCCTGGGGACCGTTTACCGAAACCTGGAAAAGATGTCAGAATGTGGCATCATAAGGAAACTCGACGTCGGAGGTTCTCAGCGACGGTTCGACGGCGATACGGACAGCCATTACCATGTCCGCTGTACAGGCTGCGGACGGGTGGACGACGTGGAAGTTAACCATATCGACGGGCTGGAAGAGGCGCTTCATGGAGCAGGCGACTATGAAATCACGGGGCATCGTCTGGAATTCGTCGGCCGATGCCCACAATGCAAAAGCCCGGAAACGGGCACGGATCAAGTAGCATAAAAAGAGGAAAGGAGACGCATAATGAGTTTGAGAGGAACACAGACGGAGAAAAACATCCTTACTGCGTTCGCGGGTGAATCGCAGGCGCGCAACCGGTACACCTACTTCGCCAGCCAGGCGAAGAAGGATGGGTTCATCCAGATCTCGGACATCTTCACGGAGACGTCAAACCAGGAAAAAGAGCACGCAAAGCGCCTGTTCAAACTCCTCGAAGGCGGCGAGGTCGAGATTCAGGCCGCATTTCCTGCCGGCGTAATCGGGACGACGGCCAAAAACCTCAAGGAGGCCGCCGGTGGCGAACACCACGAGTGGACCGATATGTATCCTTCTTTCGCCAAGGTTGCCCGCAAGGAAGGTTTCGACAACATCGCGGCGATTTTCGAATCCATCGCGGTGGCCGAGAAACAACACGAGAAACGATATCTCGACCTGCTGGCCAACATAGAGGCGGGTACCGTCTTCAAGAAAGCCAAGCCGGTGGTTTGGCGCTGCCGCAACTGCGGGTACCTGCATGAAGGCGCCGAGGCGGCAAAAGAGTGCCCGGCGTGCGCCCATCCGCAGGCTCACTTCGAGTTGCTCGGCGAGAACTATTAAGTCCTGCAAAGGAAGGGGAGGTCACAATGAAAGAACGAACGGGCGCGGTAACGATGAGGGGAAACCCGCTGACGCTGGTCGGCGACGAGGTGACAGTGGGCCAGGCGGCGCCGGACTTCACCGTCCTCGACAACGACCTGGCGCCTGTCAGCTTCTCATCGTTCCGGGGTAAGACGTGCATCGTTGCTTCCGTCCCGTCGCTCGACACGCCCGTCTGCGATGTCGAGACAAGGAAATTCAACGAGGAGGCCGCCAAGCTGGGCTCTGACGTTGCGGTCCTCACCATCAGCATGGATCTGCCGTTCGCGCAGAAGCGCTGGTGCGCCGCGGAGGGGATCGATGCGGTGCAGACCCTGTCGGACCATCGTGACGCCTCATTCGGTGAGGCCTACGGCGTGCTCATCAAGGAGTTGAGGCTGCTGGCGCGGGCGGTGTTCGTCGTCGACAGTGAAGGCGTCCTCCGATACAAGCAGCTTGTCAAAGAGATCGCAGACGAGCCGGATTATGAGGCGGTCCTGGCCGCAGTGAGAGAACTGGCATAGGCATGAAATTGAGAATATTGTGTAATCGGCTCACGAGCAATCGCTCGGAGAAAGCCGATTAAGTGAAAGGAGAGACAGAAATGACGGAAAAGCTGCAGATTTACAAATGCGAGGTATGCGGGAACATCGTGGAAATGCTCCATAAGGGAGCGGGCGAACTGGTATGCTGCGGACAGCCGATGAAGCTTTATGTCGAGAATACCGTGGATGCCGCCAAGGAGAAGCACGTGCCGGTCGTCGAAAAAACCGGCGGCACAATCAAAGCCAAGGTCGGCAGCGTTGCCCATCCCATGGAGGAAAAGCATCACATCGAATGGATCGAAGTAATCGCGGGCGGAAAGGCCTATCGCCAGTTCCTGAAACCCGGCGATGCGCCCGAAGCCTCATTCACCATCGATGCGGCCGACGTGACGGTCCGCGAGTACTGCAATCTTCACGGACTGTGGAAAGCCTGAGCAAAATGGCCATCCCGCAGGCGGGATTGTCCTTGCCTGCGGGACAGGGTTCACGAAACAAATGGATGGCTGACAGGAAAGGAAGTCGGAAGAGAATGGCAAATCCCGAAGACATGTGGCAGTGCCAGACACCCAACTGCGGTTACATCTATAATCCGGATAGGGGGGACCGGAAGGGAAAGATTCCGAAGGGAACACCTTTTGCGGACCTGCCGGAAGACTGGAAGTGCCCGTTGTGCGGCGCAAACAAGAAGATGTTCCGCCCCCTGGCGGGACCCGGTTCCTCTGCGGAAGAGGGAATCTGAGATAACCGCAGAGAGTTCATAAAAAAAGGAGTGATAGAGCGTGGATGCCAATGCGCCTGTGCCCGAGAATCCTTACTGGAAATGTACCAAATGCGGTTACACCATGCAGTCGGAAAAACCGCCGGATGAATGTTCCTCATGTCACGAACGATGCGAGTTCAAAGACGTCACCTGCTACACACCGGAGTGTGGCCTCAAGGGCGTTGATCCAAGACTCTAATTCGAGGGGGCGGAAGGGATGAGCCTTTCAGGATCGTCCCGCGATCCGCAGGAGAGAAAAATCAAAGGGGAGGAGATAGATGGAGAGAAAATGGAAATGCTTGGTGTGCGGCTACGTCCATGAAGGTGAAGAACCTCCGGAAAAATGCCCCGTTTGCGGGGCTTCAAAGAATCAATTTGTTCTCCTTGAACCTCTTCCTGGAGAACTTGAAAAAAATCTGAAACATGCATTCGCCGGGGAATCAAAAGCGCATGTTCGCAACCTGGCATTTGCCAAAAAGGCGGAGCAGGATGAGTTGCCTCAGATTGCGAGACTGTTCCGGGCCGTGGCCGAGGCTGAGAGAGTACACGCCGCAGAGTATCTCAAATATCTCGAAGGGGAAATCGGTGACACCGAGCAAAACCTGACAACCGCATTCGAAAATGAAATCAAGGCAAACTCGGAAATCTATCCGCCGCTCATCAAGCAGGCCAACGACCTGAACAGGATAGACGTGGCCGGAAGCTTCAGCCGGGCCAAGGATGTAGAGGACAGGCATGCCAAACTTTACAAAGCCGCATTGGCGGCCATGGTATCAGATGCGGAAACGGACTACCATGTTTGCCAGGTTTGTGGTTATGTCTTTGAAGGGGAGGCGCCTGATGAATGTCCGGTCTGCCGGGCGACAAAGATGAATTTCAAAAAGACCGATTGACTTCGGGAAGGAGCGATAAGATGAAAAAGTATGTCTGTGATGTTTGCGGATATGTTTATGAACCTGAAAATGGTGATCCGGACAATGGAATCGATCCGGGAACGGCTTTTGAGGATATTCCCGACGACTGGACCTGTCCGGTCTGCGGCGCCGACAAGGATCAGTTTTCACCTGAGGAATAGCGAGGCAATCCGATACAGTTCGCCAGACGCTGGAGGATTAATGTGCTCTGAGAATACCGACCGGCGAAGGGGGAACTGATGGATATCCCCGAATTCTCTTTAGATATCGAAGCGATTAAAAAGTCAAAGAAGCCCGAACCCGGGATAACCTGCGACCGGTTCATCGATGTATTGGCAAATGTGGTTCAAACGCCGAGGAACGTGTCACCACTTTATGCGAAAACCAGGTAGCTCATGGGAGCCCTTTTAACGTCGATATCTAAAATAAGGAGGAAATATGCCACCGGTAGAAATCAAAGACAAGATTTATTGGGTTGGAGCCGTTGATTGGAATATCCGCAATTTCCATGGATATTCGACCGATAAGGGAACGACATACAATAACTTCCTGATTATGGATGACAAGGTTGCCCTCTTCGATACCGTCAAGAAACCGTTCCTGAGTGAGACGCTCCATAACATCCGCCGCATAATTGATCCTGCGAAGATCGACTATATCATCGTGAACCATCTGGAGATGGATCACTCCGGATCGCTCCCCGAAATAGTGGAAGCCGTGAAGCCCGAAAAGATCTTTTGTTCGGCAAAGGGCAAAGAAGTGATGGTCGAACACTTTCATCGTGATGACTGGCCCATAGAGACGATAAAAAGCGGCGGCGAGCTGAGCCTGGGCAAGCGAACCGTGCAGTTTCTCGAAACACGGATGCTCCACTGGCCCGACAGCATGTTCTCCTACATAAAAGAGGATCGCCTCCTCATATCGAGTGACGCCTTCGGCCAGCATTGGGCGACGACGGAGCGATTCGACGATGAGGTCGACGAGCCCGAACTTTTCCGGCATGCCTCGAAGTACTTCGCGAACATTCTTCTGCTGTACTCGCCTCTGATTCAGAAGCTCATAGGCACCGTGACCGATATGGGGCTCGAGATAGATATGATCGCTTGCGACCACGGTCTTATCTGGAGAAAGAATCCGGGAAAGATCATCGAGGCCTATGACAAGTGGAGCAAACAGGTAACAGCGAAAAAGGCCGTCATCATCTACGACACGATGTGGAAAAGCACCGAGACCATGGCCAAGGCCATCTGCGACGGCCTGTCGCAGGAAGGCGTGAGCGTCAAGATGGCGAACCTTGAGTGCACGCACAGAAGCGATGTGCTCACGGAACTGCTTGACGCGAAAGCCTTAATTGTCGGTTCGTCAACACTCAATAACGGAATGCTGCCTTCGGTCGCCGACATATTGACGTATATAAAGGGACTACGCCCCGCGAACAGAATCGGCGCAGCTTTCGGTTCATACGGTTGGAGCGGCGAAGCGGTCAAACTTATTACCGCGGCGCTTGAAGACATGAAGATTGAAGTAGTAGATCCCGGCGTCAGAGTCAAGTTTGTGCCCGATCACGAGGCGCTTCATCCATGCGTGGAGCTTGGCAAGAAAATTGGCGCAGCCATCAACGAATCGGTTCCGCGCTGAATGGAGGGAAGGAGCGGATAACTGAACTCGCCGACTTGAGCTGTTGACTCGCAAAAAGGGGAAAACGTTCAAGGCGATGCCTGGCCGTTTCCTTTCAGCCATTTTCCGGATGACCACTTCCTGGCGATACCGCAAAAGGAGGGAATGCGACCGATGGATGTCTTGATGCTGTCGCGGCTGCAGTTCGCCGCGGCCACTCTCTTCCATTATCTGTTTGTCCCGTTAACGCTGGGGCTGTCCATCCTGATCGCCATCATGGAGACGAAATTCGCAAGAAGCGGCGACCAGGATTACAGGAGAATGTCTCGCTTCTGGGGCAAGCTATTCATCATCAACTTCATTATCGGCGTCGTGACCGGGATAACGCTGGAGTTCCAGTTCGGCACGAACTGGTCCAGGTATTCCAGCTACGTTGGCGACGTCTTCGGCTCGCTTCTGGCCATCGAGGCGACCGCGACGTTCTTCCTCGAGTCTACATTTATCGCCGTCTGGGCGTTCGGCTGGAAGAAACTCTCACCCAAAGCGCACGCTGCCACCATATGGGTCGTCGCCATCGCGTCGAACATGTCGGCCGTGTGGATTCTCATAGCCAACGCCTGGATGCAGCATCCGGTCGGCTATGTTCTCCGCAACGACAGAGCCGAACTCACGGATTTCATCGCGGTCATCACACAGAAATTCGCGATACAGGAGATAATCCATACCGTAGCCGGCGCATATATAGTCGCAGGATTCTTTGTCATGGGAATCAGCGCATATCACCTCATCCGCAAACAAAACACTCAGTTGTTCCAGAAATCTTTCCGGCTGGCACTTGCGTTTTCCCTTATATTCTCTCTCGTTGAGGTGGCCCAGGGGCATATGCACGGCGCGGAGGTCGCGAGGATACAACCGACCAAACTGGCCGCAATGGAGTCGCTTTGGGAAACCCAAACCAGAGCGCCAATAGCAATGTTCCTGATCCCGGATGAGAAAAACGAGCGGAATGCGGTTGAGATTCTGCCTCTTCCCGGCGCGCTGAGCATGCTCGCGTATCACTCCCCGAATGCCGAAGTAAAAGGCCTGAAGGATTTCCCGCCCGAGGAAAGACCGCCC
>CAYZZY010000160.1:0-6072 GCA_964482745.1 uncultured bacterium | reverse complement strand
GTCTCTTCGATCTGACCCTCTCCCCAGCCCCCCACCCGGACGCAGTTCTCCCCCCCGACTCCGCAGGATCACACAACATCTTGTATTTTGTTTTCTTGACACCCAATTATGCCACTTGCTATTCTCTTTTCGTCCGAAAGCAGTTTCCTATCTTTTGACGCCGAGCAGGCCGTGCGCAGGGCGGCGGCGGAGATCCCGGCGAAGGTGTGCGAGCGATTGGATACCGCCGCACAATTGAGCGACGAGGATCGTGCAACGATCATCGAAATCGCCCGCAAAGCGCTCTCGGGGTTCTCGCCCGAGCCGGGGCCCAAATCTGAGGTTTTGACGTGACTGAATCACAAAACAGGAGATAGGAAATGACACAGAAGACGACTTCGCTCACCATCGAATCACTGGCCGAGTTGGCATCGCTTCACCAGCCGCCGTGTCTCTCGCTGTACCAGCCGACCCATCGGCGCCATCCCGAAAATCAGCAGGATCCGATCCGGTTTTGCAATCTTGTGAAGGAGTTGGAGACATCGCTCCGGAAGAAGTATCCGGCTGTCGAGGCCCGGCTGCTATTGGAACCCTTCCAAGCTCTCGCACATGATGATGACTTCTGGAACTACACGCTGGATGGATTGGCCGTGCTGGGCGGGCCGGGCCTGTTTCGAGTGTTCCGGCTTCAACGGCCGGTCAATGAATTGGCCGTCGTGGCGGACACCTTTCACGCCAAGCCCTTGCGATGCTTTCTACAGTCGGTCGATCGCTATCAGCTCCTGGGATTGAGCCTCCAAGAGATCCATCTCTTCGAGGGGAACCGCGATGCGCTTGACGAGATCGATCCGGCCCCGGGAGTCCCGCGGTCGATCGGCGAGGCGCTGGGTGATGAACTGACCGATCCGCACGGGACCGTCGCATCCTACGGCGGCGTCGGCGGGCGCAGCATGCCCATGCACCACGGGCAGGGCGGGAAGAAGGACGAGGTCGAGAACGACGCGGAGCGATTCTTTCGTGCCGTCGACCGCGCGGTGCTGGAGCACCATTCCCGGCCATCGGGCCTGCCGCTGATCCTGGCGGCGTTGCCGGAGCATCACAATCTTTTCCGGCAGGTCAGCCATAACCCGTTCTTGATGGCGGAGGGACTCACTATCAATCCCGATACCCTGCCGATCGACGAACTTCGGGAACGCGTTTGGCAAGTCGTTGAGCCACAGTATCAGGCGCGGCTGGCTACACTGGCCGACGAGTTCGCAGTGGCGAAGTCCAAGGGGCTTGGCAGTGACGACCTGGCACAGCTTGCTCAGGCGGCGGCCGCCGGGCGGGTCGCCACGCTGCTGATCGAGGCTGACCGCCAAATCGCCGGCCGGCTCGACAGCTCGACGGGGCGGGTCGAAGTTGCTGACCTGAGCCACCCGCAAGTCGATGATCTACTCGATGATCTGGGTGAGCTGGTCGGGAAGATGGGCGGGCGGGTCATGATCATTCCGGCAGAGCAGATGCCGGTGCGGACGGGATTAGCCGCCACGTATCGATATTGAACCCATCACATCCAAAAGGAGAACGCCATGCAGATTCAAATAAACACGGGTCACAACATCGAAGGTCACGAGGCCCTGGCCGCTGAGATCCGTGGCGTAGTGGAAAGTGCCCTGAGCCGATTCAGCCATCACATCACGCGGCTGGAAGTCCACCTGAGTGACGAGAACAGCGACAAGAAGGTCGGCCATGACGCGATGAGTTGCATGATGGAAGCCCGCCTGAAGGGCCGGCAGCCCATCGCGGTCACTCACCAGGCCGCGACCGTAGACCAAGCCGTCGACGGCGCCGGGGATAAATTGGCCCGATTGATCGAGCACACCGTCGGGCGGCTTCGCGAGAAACAAAGTCACCGGACAGACCCTGACCCATCCCCACCTGAACCGGAACCCGGGGACGAGACATAAGCGACACCACGGCGAGCCTGCGGCGAAAGATTGGTGGAGCCGGGGATCTCCAATCCGTCGTCCGCACGATGAAGGCCTTGGCTGCCTCGAGCATCGGTCAATACGAGAAGTCGGTGAGTGCGTTGGCCGACTACAATCGCACGGTGGAGCTGGGGTTGAGCGTCTGCTTCCGAGGCGCCGGTTCGGCGGCATTTATGACTGGAGAGACAAGACAAGCGGATGCGAGTGAGATGAGCGCGGTCGTGTTTGGTTCCGACCAGGGATTGGTGGGCCAGTTTAACGACGTGGTGGCCGATTACGCGATGAAGACCCTCGCAGCGCTGCCCGGCAAACCCCACGTCTGGGCCGTCGGCGAGCGCGTTCATGCGCGCTTGACGGACGCGGGCCTGCCATCGGTCGGCCTCTTCGCGGTACCGAATTCCGTCAAGGCCATCACCCCGCTCGTCGGCCGGATCCTGGTGGAAAGCGAGGCACGCCGCAGCCCGGGCGAGGTCGTCGAACTTTACCTGTTCTACAACCGCCCCGCCTCGGCCCGGGAGCGGGCGGTGTTGAAAAATATGTCGGTCGGGATGTTGGAGGCCAAGACCCTGGCGGGAGACCCCATCCATGCCAAATTGACAACAGCGCCTGGTAACAACGCGCCCATCGGGGGGCTCAAGGTGGCCTCTTCCGGCGGTTGGTTTGCTGCGCGGCCGTCGGGGACGGAGGATGTGTACAAGATTTACGCCGAAAGTTTTAAAGGCCAGGCCCATTTGCGCCACATCCAGGAAGAGGCGATGGCCATGGTGGCGGCGTCCCTCAAAGCCGCCTCTATCTGAAACTCTGGCCTGCCGCCCTTGTTTTGATTTGCATAGTCATTATTGGACCTTCAGGAGGGCCTTTGTATGAAGATTGGAATCGTTGGAAGCGGATTGGTGGGATCCAGCGCCGCCTATGCGACCATCATCACCGGGTCCGTCAGCGAAGTGGTGTTGATCGACATCAATAAAAAGCTGGCCCAGGCCCAGGCGGAAGATATTCTTCACGCCACCCCATTTGCCCGGCCGGTAAAGGTGTACGCCGGCGAATACGCCGACCTGGAGGGGGCGGGGGTGGGGGTATTGTGCTGTGGTGCGGGCCAAAAACCGGGAGAGACCCGGTTGGATCTTTTGGATCGAAATGCCGCCATCTTCAGGGATGTGGTGTCCAAAGTGGTTGAGGAGGCCCCCCGTGCTATTTTGGTTGTGGCGTCCAACCCGGTGGATGTGATGACGGATGTGGTGGTCAAAATTTCACGGCTTCTGCCGGGCCGGGTATTTGGAACAGGGACGATTTTGGACACCGCCCGCTTTCGAACCCTTCTGGCCGAACATCTTGGGATATCCCCTCATTCCATTCATGCCTATGTGGTGGGAGAGCATGGGGACTCGGAGGTGTTGCTGTGGTCAAGCGTCACGGTGGGCGGGGTGAACCTGGATGCTTTTGTCACTCAAATCGGCCGACCCATCACCTCCCAAGTAAAGGCCCGGATCGATGGGGGTGTGAGAATGGCCGCCCACCGCATCATTTCCGGAAAAGGAGCCACCTATTACGGCATTGGGGCCGGCATCGCCCGGGTGGTTCGGGCCATTCAGGACGATGAGCAGATGGTGTTCGCCCTCTCAGCGCCGGCCTATGACGACAAGGATTTGGATGGAGTGTGCCTTTCGCTTCCCAGGGTGTTGGGGCGAGATGGGATTGCCGAAACTCTTCATCCGACGTTGTCGGCCGATGAAAGAAAGGGCCTGGTTCGAAGCGCCGCCGTATTGAGGGAAGCCTCCGCTCGGCTAACTGCTCCGCAAGGAAGCATGAACTCATAGGAATTTTATAGCGTTATTTTTCAGACGCTTCCCCCTTCAATCCCGGGGCTTTCAGCGCAAACTGCCCGACCAAGGGCATCCCCAGCACCGACCAGGTAACCACGTAGTCATTCCATCATGCTGAGAAGAAAGGTTACCAATTGCTGGCCAGTCTCAAACTTCCAGCATGGTTGGAGGAGGAGAATGCTATGGACCCAGCCCATCCCACTGTGCAATGGCGGCGCCACCGGGCCAAAGCGAAGACCATAGACCTCCTGCCTTATTTGCAAAGCGGACTAGCAGAGTATGAGCGAAATTTATTAAAAAATGATCAAGGACCTCAAGAGCTATGGAGTGCGCCCCAAGTTTTTCACCCAAACCACTTTGTGGCGTGGCGATTTGATTCCGGAGGAAATGGACCTGCTTTGAAAGGGGCTGGCCGCCGTGCTGAGCTATTTTGTCTCCAGGCTGCTATTAACGGTTGTTTTCTACCTTGTTCGCAGCCCGACTGCTATAATCATGCGGCTCATTGTTAAGGATCTATTGGATCTTAAAACAGGCGAGCAGGAAAGCTATTGGCGTGACAGGCCCGCTGGCGAGTACGATCCGGTGCAGACGGAAAAGATGTATTGAGAGAAAGACGCGATGGGCAAGTTATCCATCGTGACCGAGTTCTGGGAGTTCCTGCGGGTCAGGAAGAAATTCTGGCTCAGGCTAATCATGATTATTTTGGTTCTTGTGGGCGCAGTGATCATCTTTGCGAAAGGATCGGCGGTCGACACTCTCATCTGAGCGTTGTTTTAAATCTATACCGCAATGTGATTACCCATGAAAGTTTTGTTCCTACCCTTGATTACCCGCGGATCGGCGCTGGGTTCCATCTCCCGCTGTCTGGCCATGGCCGAGGTTCTGCGGCAGCAAGGACATCAAACCCTCTTCCTGACAAATAGCCTGTCCGCCGCCCATGTTGAAGGCTTTGGATTTGAGCATCTAGTGGGTGCCATGCCTCCACCGCCGGATGACTTCCACCCCATGCATGATCTGGCCGGTGTGGCCGTATACCTGAAATTGACCGAAGAGAGCTACATACGGGAAGCGCTACAACACGAGTGGGCTGCGGTGGAGCAATTCAGGCCGGATGTGCTGGTCAGCGAGTTCAAGCTTTCCGCCCCTATTACCGCTTCCAAGGCTGGGCTGCCTCTGGTGTCCACTGCCTGCACTCCGGCCATGCCAGGCTTTGAGTCTTCCCTTTATAAGGGAGAACCACGGTTGGGCCATTCAGAGGCGCTGGCAGGCTTCAACAGGGTGTTGAGCGAGCATGAACTGGAACCCATAAATGAGGTGGCCGAGCTATTCTATGGCCGCAGTCAGGTGAAGCTCGCGCCCACGAGCCGTGAGTTAGAGCCGGCCTTGGCCGAAGTGCCGGATATGCACTACGTGGGTTATCTATTGCACCACGCCATGGAGCATGGCGACCTGCCTCCCGAATTGTTGGCCCCGGCCCGCGAATCCCGGCTTGTATTCACCTACCTCTCCACCGGCGAACTCGGTCCCAAAACCTACACCAAGGTCCTGCCCCGCGCGTTTGCAGGAACCCGCTTCCATGTTGCCGTGGCCACGGGCGATCATCCGGACCTGCCTGCGTTGCCTCCCGCCACCGACAATCTCTCCTATCATCGCTTCCTGCCCGGCATGAGCGTGTTGGAGGCAAGTTGCGCCTACATTAGCCACGGTGGGCAGAACTCGGTGGTGTCGGCCATGCTGGCCGGAGTGCCCAGCTTGTTGTTCCCCGGCGGCGATTTCGAGCGCTATTTTAACTCCCGCCAAGCAGCCAAACTGGGCGCGGCCAGAAACCTGCCCAGTCAAGAATTCACCTCTGACAGGATGCTGCAGCATCTGGATGAGTTACTTGAGTCATCGTACGCCCAAGACGCCGCCGCCGCTGGTGAGCGGTTGCGGGTTCTGGGTGGGCCCCGCCGGGCAGTGGAGTTGGTTTTACAAGCAGCGGGGAAGTAGACGTGATGCCTAAAATTGGCGCGTGTCTTGAACATGTTCGCTAAAAGTTATCTGCATCTGGGAAGCATTATGTCCAGGATGGCTTGGTCCATGCCCACCAATCCCTTTTAGGTAATCTTGTCCAAATTGCGCATGGTTTGCTCAGCGGTGAGCTCGACGATTCCGTCTCCGGGCCTGACCACGCAGCCTCTCGCAGCAAGCAGGCCGCTTTTCACTGCTGATCCCACTGCTTCTCCGACTTTGAGTGCGCAACTGCACTTCGCACCATCGCATATCACAGTTGCAAAGTTTTCAATATGGTTTGTGATGGC
>CAYZZY010000159.1:0-6090 GCA_964482745.1 uncultured bacterium | reverse complement strand
CACCTACAAGTTACAATACATGGGTAAAAGGTTAAAAGGGAAAACGGGAAAGAGGCCCTGACGGGCCGGGGCAAAAGGGGATAGGCAGAGTCGAAAGTCATGAGTCAATAGTTTCTTTGTCATATTCCTTCGTGCACTTCATGGATGAGAATTTTTTATTGAGCAGAAGAATCGGCGGGCGCAGATTCGATCGGTGCTGGTTCAGTCGATGTAGAATTATCGGACGGGGCGGAATCAGGCGAAACGGCTTCCAACGGGGTCGGATCAGCCGCTGAAGAATCATTGGGCGTTGCAGAATCGGTTGATGCCGGTTCGGTCGATGTGGAATCATCGGATGCAGCGGAATCGGCGGGGGCTTCTTCGGTCGGAGTTGGGTCGGCCGGTTGCGGCGGTCCAAGCTCCTCGAGTTTCTCGATTACGGCTTCATTTCCCGGGTCCAAGGCAAGCGAGCGTTCCCATTGTTCCCTGGCTTTGTCCGGTTGTTCGAGTTTTATGTAAACGTCTCCCAGGTGCTCGCGAATAATCGGGTCGTCCTCATCCACGTTCTCTATGGCGTCCAGAAGAGATTTCAGCGCTTCCTCGTAGTTCCCCTGCTGGTAGTAGACCCAGCCGAGACTGTCAATGAAGTACCCGTTGTCGGGTTCTATCTCGAGCGCGCGTTTGATCAGCTCTTCGGCCTCATCGAGGTTCTCCCCCTTTTCGGCATACATGTAGCCGACGTAGTTCAGCGCGTTCGCCTCCTGCGGGTCAAGCTCGATCACACGCCTTAACTGCGCGATCGCATCATCGAACCGGTCCTGCTCCTCGTACAACACGCCGAGTCGAAAGTGGGCGATCTTGTTGTCGGGATCTATTGCTAATGCCTCTTCAAAAGCGGCAATGGCGTTTTCCATATCTTCTTTTTGATGATATGCGGTGCCCAGGAACAGATAAAGCCCGCTGCCGCGAGCGCCGTTCTTTATCGCCTTATTAAAGGCGTCGATCACCATGTCGGGCATGTTTTTTTCGCCATACAGCAGGCCCAGCCGGAGATAGGCCTGAAGGGCTTCATCATCTATATCGGTGACATCGATAAATTGCTCCATGGCTTTGTCGAGGTCACCCATCTCCTGATAGACAGCCCCCAGAAGATAATGGATCGTGGCATCTTCGGGATCTCTCTCGATCACATCTTCAAACTGCTCCGCGGCAAGCTCCATCTGTTTGTTCCTGAAGTAGAGCAGTCCAAGCGCCTTGCGAAAGGCCGCCATATGAGGGCGCTGCTGGACGAGGGCTTCATATTGCGCGATCGCCTCTTCCCAGTTCTCCTGCCTCGAGTAAAGCAGCCCCAGCTTTATCCGCGCATCCATGTTTTTTGGATCGATCTCGAGGACCTTTTCAAACTGTTCCATCGCCTTATCGTACTCTTCCTGCATCTCGTAGATGACGCCAAGATTGAAAAAAGCTTCTTCAAAATCAGGAAATATTTCAAGGGTGCGCTCCAACTCGGCGATTGCCTTGTCATAGCTGCCGAGCTTGATATGGGCAAGCGCCAGCTTGTTATGAGCCCACGCCAGATCAGGCCTTAATTCGACAATCTGTTCATAGGTTTTGATCATGTTGTACAAATCCTGCTGGTCTTCAAAAATCTTGGCAATCGACGTGAGCGCGCCGAGGTCGTCGGGCATGATCCTGAGAACTTCGTTCAATTGTTCGGCAGCTTCTTTGAACCGCTCCTGGTGGGCATACAGCGCACTGAGCAGCATGTGAGCGCTGCCTTCGTCGGGATCGAGATCAACGGCCCGCAAAGCCTCGATGGTCGACATCTCGACCATGCCTTTTCTCAGGTAGACCCGGGCAAGCTGGGAATGAATCCGGGCGGCGTTCGGATCGAACTCTGCGGCCTTCTTGAACTCCTGCAGTGCGCCGTCAAGATTGTTCTGCCGAAGAAGAAGCAGGCCGTAGCTATAGTGGGAATAAGCCTTTGAGAGCACAGGCGGCTCCACTTCACGGGTCGTGAGGCGAGATCGGGCAGGCCTGCCTTCCGTCGGCCCCACCGTCGAGCAGGCGGCAAGCGCGCAGGCAAGCGCAACACAAAAGGAGAATTTGAAAAAGGTTCTCATACGCAGCTTTCTTCCAGGCGTTCCGCAACAGGCGCAAAAGAGCGTCTGTGAATGGGAGTGACGCCGAACTTTTTTATCGAGGCCATATGTTCAAGAGTGCCGTATCCCTTATTCTTCGCAAACTCGTATTGGGGATACTTCCTGTCGAACTCCAGCATCATCTGATCACGCGTAACCTTTGCGACGATGGAAGCCGCCGCAATCGAAAGCGACAGCCTGTCTCCCTTGACTATCGCGCGCTGCGGCACATTCAATCCCCTCGCCGGCCTGCCATCGATCAGAACGACGTCCGGAGTCTCATTAAGATCTTCAATCGCAAGCTTGATCGCAAGCTCGTTGGCCCTCAGAATATTGATGCGATCGATCTGTTCGACGCTCACGACGCCGATCCCGACGTCGGCCATGGCGATAATGACGGGAAGAAGCTTTCGTCGCCGGGCGTCGCTGAGCAGCTTCGAGTCGTTGATCTCCGCCGATGCGAATCCCCCGGGAAGAATGACGGCCGACGCGACCACCGGCCCCGCGAGAGGCCCTCGCCCGACTTCGTCGACCCCGGCGATCACCCTGAACCCGTCTGCGTGGGCTTTGCGCTCGTGCCGGAGCATTTTCTCGATGCGTTGTTTCGCATGCTCTTCCGCGCGCTTTCGCGCATGCAGGCTCTCGAGCAGGCGCTGCGCGCCCGCCCTTTTATCTTCCTTGAGCGCGCTGAGTAATCGGTCCGGATAGGGAGGAGCGAGGCCTGACAGGCTCCGCTTGATGTCGGCGAGATTCATCGAGCCAAGGTCGCCGATCAAGGCTTCGGCTTTATCTTTCATTGAAGATTCGATATGCAGGAACCAACGACTATCGATGCGCCGCCTACCGGCGGCGTCATCATTACTCCTGGGATTTTTTCTTGGGTCCCCTGGAAGAGCGCCGGGTCTTCACGCGCGATTTCTTGCCTATCTTTTCTCTAAGATAATACAGCTTTGCGCGTCTGACTTTCCCGAACGTCACAGGTTCAATCTTCTCAATTCTCGGCGAATGAACCGGGAAAACGCGCTCGACGCCGATGCCGAAGGTGACCTTTCGCACGGTAAAGGTCTCCCTTACTCCCTTGCCCTTGCGAGCTATAACGATTCCTTCGAAGACCTGAACCCTCTCGCGGGCTCCTTCCACAATCTTATAATGAACCTTTACGGTGTCGCCGGCGGCAAACTCGGGCACATCGGTCCGAAGCTGCTCCTGTTCAACGAGATCGATGATATTCATTCCTTCTCCTCCAATCCAGATTCAGCCGTCACTCAACGGCCGACATATTATACACGTTCTTCCTCTTCCCGCTCAAGTCTCTTGACGAACTCGCGTTCCTCCTCGCTCAGGGACGCCCCGGCCAGCAGGTCTTTCCGGTTCTTGAACGTGATGCGGATGGCCTCGCGCCTCCTCCATTTCTCAATCTCGGCATGATGCCCCGAAATCAGGACATCCGGAACACTCATGTTTCTGAGCGTTGCCGGCCTTGTATACTGAGAATACCCGAGCAGGTCCTCGCTGAAGGAATCCTCATCAAGCGACTCCGAAGAACCCACAACACCGGGAATCAGCCGGCAGACGGCATCGATCATCACGAGCGCGGGAAGCTCTCCGCCCGTGAGCACATAATCGCCTATCGACAACTCATCCGTGACAAGTCCGCTCGCGACGCGCTCGTCGACCCCCTCATACCGGCCGCAGATAATGACCAGGTCCTGCTCCAGCGAGAGTTCGCGCGCTTTTTTCTGATTGAAAAGAGCGCCCTGCGCGCTTGTGAGAATCACTCTTTTGAGCGAATTGTCCGGCGTCAGCGATTCGGCGGCCTTATAAATCGGCTCGGCCATGAGCACCATGCCGGGTCCGCCCCCGTACGGCGCGTCATCGGCCTGTCGATGTTTGCCCTCGCAGAAATCTCTCAGGTCGACCAGATTGATCGAAATGAGGCCCTTCTCGACGGCGCGCCCGATAATGCTTTCGGAAAGCGGGCCGTCAAACATTCCGGGAAACAGCGTGATGACATCTATCCTCATGTCGCGATCGTTTTCAAGTAAGGATTGATATGTCGGCCGTTATTTCGCCACCCTCGACGTCCACATTGAGGATTACATCTTCGATTGCCGGAATCAGAATCTCTCCGCCCTCTTCGTCCAGCACCTGATAAATGTCGTTTGCGGGCGTCTCCCATATTTGATGGAGCTTCCCGATCACCGCTCCGTCTTTATCCTTTACGACAAGTCCGATCAGGTCATCCTCGTAGTATTCGTTTTCAGGGAGTGGGAACCGCTCGGCATACGGAACGACTACGGTTGCCCCCCGGGTCGATGCTATCAGGTCTTCGTCGTCCGTCTCGATTTTTGCAATGACGGCCGAAGCGGTGACCCTGATCTGTTTCGGCGTCAGGCAAAGCTTTTTCCCCCGCTTTGTTTCAAGCCGAAGGATGCTCACTTCGTGGAAGCGTTCGGGATGGCTCGTCTCGGGTGCGATACGCACCTCTCGCCGCGGAACATTGACCGATACAACCTTGCCGATTCTGATGTCGCGTTCGGCGGCGTCTTCGCCCTGCCGGCCCTTCCGAGGATTACTCGACAATCTCAAGCACCACTCGAATGTTATCCTTGGTCGCGGCCGCGTTGAGCAGCGTGCGCATCGATTTTGCGGTACGGCCGTGTTTGCCTATTACCTGTCCCATGTCGTCGGGATGAACCCTCAATTCGAACACCTTGGTTCTCCCGCCCTCGACGACGGAGACTTGAACGTCTTCGGGGTGGTCAACGAGCGCCTTTGCAATGTACTCCACCAGCATCTTCATGGCTGTGACCTCCGATGTAGCTCTGGCGGTCGGTCACGGGGAGCCAACCCGCCCGGCCGCTCTCTTCTATTGAAAAGCTATGCCTTTTGCGGAGCAGTGGATTCCTGGAATTTCGCGAGAACTCCCTGCTTTTTCAGCAGGCTGCGCACTTTCTCTGAGGGTGTGGCTCCCTTACTCAGCCAATAGAGCGCTCGTTCCTCGTCGATTTTGACCGTTACCGGCTCGTTCTGAGGCTGATAGTACCCGATCTCTTCCAGGAATCGCCCGTCACGCGGGCTCCGTTGATCCGTGACGACTAACCTGTACTGGTCCACTTTGTTGCGCCCGACCCTTTTGAGTCGGATCTTAACCGGCATCGTATTCCTCCCTTACCATTGAAATCTCTATTTGGACTCAATCATAACTTTAGCAAAAATGGGCGTGACAGTAAAGAGCGCCAGGCTCAAAGTTCGAGTTTCAGGCCGCCAAGCCCCCGCAGGCCGCCCATACGACGCATCTGTTTCATCATTTTTTGCATCTGCTGAAACTGCTTCAGCAGGCGATTCACATCGGCCACGCTGGTTCCGCTCCCGCGTGCGATCCTTTTCTTGCGGCTTCCGCCGATAATCGGGGGCGAACCGCGTTCCTGCTTCGTCATCGAATTGATTATCGCTTCTACCTTTATGAGATCCTTCTCCTGCGGCTGCATCCCCTTGAATTTGGACATACCGGGAATCATACCCATCAGGTCGTCGAGCGGGCCCATCTTCTTCAATTGCTGCAACTGCTCGCGAAAATCCTCCAGCGTGAACTGGGCCTTGAGAAGCTTCTCCTGCAGCTCCAACGCCCGCTTTTCATCGATCGTTTCCTGGGCTTTCTCGACCAGGGAGAGCACGTCGCCCATCCCGAGGATGCGCGAGGCGATCCTGTCAGGATGAAACGTCTCCAGGGCGTCGAGTTTCTCGCCCATCCCCACAAACTTTATGGGTTTGCCGGTCACCGCGCGGATGGAAAGGGCCGCTCCGCCTCTGGCGTCGCCGTCCAGTTTTGTCAGAATCGCGCCGGTGATGCCTACACGCGTGTGAAAATTCTCGGCGGCGCTGACGGCGTCCTGACCGGTCATCGAATCGGCAACGAGCAGTATCTCCCTGGGCCGAACCGAGTCGCGAATCTTTTGCAATTCCACGA
>CAYZZY010000158.1:0-6182 GCA_964482745.1 uncultured bacterium | reverse complement strand
GTCTACTATCACGGTTGCTTCGTGAATTACTTTGACCACGAGACCGGTCTTGCTGTTGTCAAGGCGCTGGAAAAGAACGGTTTCAAGGTCGACGTGCCGGAGCTTGTCTGCTGTGGATTTTCTCTCTTCAATTCCGGAAATATTGATGAAGCCCGCAACAGGGCGACTATGGTGGTGAACGCGCTCTCGAATTTCACGAGGCAAGGCTGTGAGATCGTTTATAGTTGCCCGACCTGCGGATATGCTTTGAAGGAGGTTTATCCGGCCTTGCTCGCGTCCGAGGATGCGAGATCGGTGGCAGAGAGAACAAGCCTTATCACCACATACCTGCTGGATCTTCATAAAGCCGGAAACCTGAATGTAAATTTCAAGCAGATGCCGATCAGACTGGCCTACCATACGCCATGCCACCTGAGATCGCAGGATCTGGAAACTGCGTCCTGCGACTTGCTGGCCTTGATCCCCGGAGTTGAGGCGCGACATCTCGACCGTGGATGCTGCGGTATGGGAGGCACATGGGCTTTGAAATCAAAACGCAAGGGTGAGCTTTCGGAGAGAATCGGCACCTCGCTTTTCAATGAGATCAGAGAAACCAACCCTGAATTGGTTGTGACGGATTGTGCGGGCTGCAAGATACAAATCGCGAGATACACCGGCTATGGCGGTGACAGACTTGCCCATCCGATGCAGGTCCTGGCGGAGGCATACAGGTAACAACGATCAGTCTATAAGTAGATGTGAAGACATAAGCTAAACAGCGGGGAATCCATGGCGAATGAACACAGAACTCGAAAGGAAGAACATCATGAGTGATGTCTACAAGCGTTTGGCCAAAAAACTTGATGAGTTGCCCAACGGTTATCCTGCAACCGAAAGCGGCGTCGAGTTGAAGATTCTCGAACATATCTTTACCCCGGAGGAAGCCGAGATGGTGCTCAAGCTCAGACCCGTCCCGGAAACGGTTGAGACGATCGCGGACCGTCTGGGCAAGCCCGTCGATGAAATGCAGGCGATCCTGGACGATATGGTGCTGAAGGGACAGATCGAACCCCTGAAAAAGGACGGAAAACAGATGTACAAGGTGGTTCCGTTCGCCGTTGGCCTCTATGAGTTCTACTTCCTTCGAACGGACCAGACCGAGAGCCGGCAAAAAGAATTCATGAAGCTGTTCGAAGAGTACCTGCCCGATTTTGGGATGTACCTGGCAGGATTTGAACCGCCCTATTTTCGGGTGGTCCCGGTAAGCACGGAGATCAAAGAGGACCTTCACGTGCATCGTTACGATGATATACGCGGGATGCTCGAAGAGGCCAAATCATTTCAGCTTCAAGACTGCATGTGCCGAAGCGAACAGGCTTTTCTGGGCAATCCCTGCAAATATCCGCTGGATGTCTGCCTTAGTTTTTCCAATGAAGAAAATGCATATGATCGATATCCTCAACTGGGCAAGATCATATCCAAAGAGGAGGCTTTCAAGGTTATTGATAGGGTCGAGGAGGAAGGCCTTGTCCACCTTACCTACAATGTCGCGAATGGACAGCATTTTATGTGTGCCTGCTGTCCCTGCTGCTGCGGGATGCTGCGTGCCGTGAAAGAGTTCAATTTGCCCACCGCATTGGCAAAGAGCGACTTCGTGGCCGCGATAGATCAGGAGGCATGTACCGCGTGCGGCGTGTGTATGGACGAGCGATGCCCGATGGATGCAATCGTCGAAGAGGACGACGAATACCGCGTTATCGAAGAGCGTTGCATAGGGTGCGGAGCGTGCGCGCCGACATGTCCCACAGAAGCGATAACATTGGTTCAGAAGCCCGAAACCGAGCGCACCGAGCCGCCCGCGGACAGGAAAGAATGGGACAAGATTCGCGCCGCCGCCCGCGGAATTGAGATTGATCTGGATTGACATTCAAAGCTTGACTTGGGAGTTCCATAAGGTTACAATCTTTTATTCAGACAATATTCTGATCTCTTGATTCCGTAAATGATTCCCCGGGGCCGGAGAGATACAATTAATCTATCCTTCAGTACGACGCCATCAAAGGAAGGACAGAGATGGAAAACAAAGAAAACATAGAGCAGACATCAAGACGTTCTTTTATGAAAAGAGCATTGCTGGCTGGAGGCGGAGTAGCCGTGCTCGGCGCAGGCGTTTGCGGCGCGAAGATAGCTTCGGACAACAGGAAGGTAAGACGCCAGAAATTGCGAATTGTTTCGTCTGACGAGATTGCGGATAAGATAACGTTCCACGGCGAGGTTTTACCAGGCAACACCAAGAAAATGTTCTTCGATGGCCAGTTCGAGGGGACTCCGGAACCCGCCCGGGACGTGGATGTCGTTATTGTCGGCGGCGGCGCGGCCGGCCTCACTGCCGGCTATCGCCTGAAAGATCGCGATTTCCTGCTCCTCGAAGCGCTCCCTCAAATAGGCGGTAACTCTATGTACGCGGAATGGGAAGGTATACCCTATTCGCTCGGCGGCCAGTATATCAGTTTCCGCGAGGACCGGGCCGATCCTGTATGGGAACTGTGCGATGAGCTGGGCCTTACACCGGACGAGGACACCAGTCCATTGATTGTCGTCTTTCCGGGAAACTTCCAGTTGGCGAATCCTTACGGCGCACTGAGCTTCCTCAGGATGCCTCTGCCCTGGAGGGTGAAGCGAGACTTGATTCGATTCTTCTTTATGGACATCCCCAACGTCGACTACAAGGGCAGAAAAGAAGAGCTTGACAAGATTCCTTTCACGGAATTCATGAAGCAATATTCGCCCGAATTCCGCACGTGGTACGACGACCTGGCCAAAGAATATCCCAAAGTCGCAGACGCATCGGCATATTACGCGATCAAATCGCTCAATGAGAATGATTATGTGAGCGCAAGGGTGGCGTCCTTTCCGGGCGGCCTGGGGCGGATCTGCCTTACTCTCGCTGAAAAAATCGAAGAGACAAAACCGGGACGCATATTGACAAATGCATTTGCTTACAGTGTCAGGCACGATTCGGACGGTCGCGTTCTGGCCACATACTGGCATGAAGGCAAAATCCAAACAGTCCGCGCAAAGGCTGCGATTATCAACGCAGAGGGAGGCGTCGCAAGAGAAATCCTCACGGATTTGCCATCCGAACTCAAAGAAGCGATGGACGGCATGCGGCACTTCAGCTATCCCGTCTCACATTTTTGCTTCCGCGAGCCCATATATCAGGGCGGGTATCGGGTTGGCGTCATGAACTGCCCCACGGTGCGCGCCGTGACCGCACAGGACTGGTTCAGCCGTAAAAAAGGACCCGACCGACCCAACATCCTTTCATGTTTTCGAATGCTTCGGCTGGACGAGTCCGACATCCCGAAAGAAAAGGGGGCGATGACGGAGGCGGTTGCAGAAACGCTGGGCCGGCTCGACCTCCACTTCCCCGGCACGTTGGAGAAGCTCGAGGCGATACAGGTGTGGCTGAGAACGCGGAACTTCTGTGTGCCGTATCCGGGATACGTAACCGAAGTGTTTCCCAAACTGGGCAAACCGTATGGCGCCATCTTCTTTGCCAACGCCGAGTACCTCAATCCCATCAGTCATTTCCCCAAGGCGGTTATCGCAGGAAGTACGGCGGCCGAGAACGTAGAGAAGCTGTTGGGGTGAAATATCTTCTCGCTTTGGTGGGAATGATAAAAAGGGCGCACAGCCCCCCGGTCGGAGTCGATGGCAAGTTTCGTGGCAATGACAAAAAGGGCGCACAGCCGTACGCCCCTACAAGATAGGATTGGGTGGATCATCTGCGATTACTATCTTCCGCCCTTCTCCCTCACCAGCTTTTCCAGGTCCGCAATCTTGAAGCGCGCCATTTCGATCGAGCTTTTCGAGAGCATTCCCATGAGCCAGAACCAGTCCTTGCCGGGCGGACTCGTATAGTAGCAGATAAGCACGCTGTCCTCATCCACGACGGCGCCGGCATAGGCCGTGTCGCCGCAACTGGGAAGGTCGGAGAGAAACACGAGCCGGTTCTTTTCCACAAGATACAATGAAGTGCGCTTTCGCCCCCAGCAACTGCCCCTCCATTTCGCCCCCCCGAGATGACGCCGACCGCACGCGTACGTTCGGTTGCCTATCTGAAACAGGCAAGGTCCATCCAGACGCGTGATGTCGCTGCGGCTCAGGTTCCATTCGGTGTATGGGGGAGATGCAGTTGCGATAATGGTATGTCCCTCGGGATGATGTCCCCAGAAACCCGGACTCATTTCCATTCGCAATGTGCCGATCATTGTGCCATCAGGCCTGATGATGACATCGGTCTCGTTCGCCTTGTCCCTGTTGCAGATTGCCGATACTTCCGACCAGTTGATCCCGTCCTCGGTCTTGAAAAGCGTGACGCTGGTTTGTTTTCTTGTATATGCGGGCGCATAGAATGTCTTGCCATCAATCGTTCGCGGACGCCACAACATCCACTCCACTATGGAAAGCGGCTCCGGTCGGCTCCACGTTACGGCATCGTCGCTATAACAGTAGAAAGTAGTATAGGGCAAAGGATCGATTCGCAAGTTCGGGAAAAAATAGATAAACAGTCTGCCATCTATCTCCGCAATCGTTGGGTCCCTTACGTCCTCTCCGGGAAGGCGGATCTCCGAGAGAATCCTCCAGTCCTTGCCGTCCTTTGAGGATCGGACGACCAGGCGGCATCTGGAAGACGCGAAATGCCAGGGCGATGAGGCATGCACCATGATGTACTGCCCCTTGAACCTGAACAGGTCCGTGTTGGAGTGATGCTCATCGGCCGGGACACCCGTCCAGGTCTCGAGATTAAGAGATCGCGCGATGTTGAGGTCCGAGGGAGAACGAAATCGCCAATAGAGAAGAAAAATGCCAACAAAGAAAGCTACTTCTATAAAAAGCCAAAATAAAAAAATCAACATGAGTGCGTTCCTTTCAAATACTGGCTTGACTTGGATTTAGAGTTTATTGTTTCCGGGCGCACGGCTGCGCGCCCCCCAAAAATATTTAATTCGTGTGATTCGCGGTCTGGACCTCTCCTTTGCGTCCTTCCCGGAATCCATGCCTCCATTCTAATATTATCAGAAGATCTTATCAACATCATAAGCGCTCAACGCCGTCAAAACAAGAGCCGGCGTGTAAAAAATCCAGGTTAGATATGTGGCAAACACCATGGTGTAGTTTTTTGGAAGCGACCGGTAAAATCCCACGCAGACGTCGCTCAGGAAAAAACACGCGACGCCGACGGCGATAAGCATCGCATTTTCACGCGGAAAGAAACCTATCTTGAACGCGACAAGCGCCGCCCAGAACGATGCGCCTATAACAATCGCATAAAAGGTCAAGAGACCAAAATAGGGACGGTTATCCTTGAGCCTGGGATAGAACACAAGAAACATAATCAATAGAGAGCCGCCCAAGATAGCGGCCAGAAGCACCCATAGAGGACCCTGTCCAGACCAATCTGAGAGACCGAATGCGTTTCTGCGAATCAGCAAGAAGTGTGCAAGCGCAAATGAGCACACTCCCCATCTCGAGTGGACATTGAAAAAGAAAATGATGTCTCCCAGGACAATAAATGAGTAGGCTATCGCGAGTCGCCTGGCATCGGGCGTGTCAAACGCGTATTCCCCGGCAATCCAGATCAGTACCGCGGACAGGAAGGTGACAGAGAATTTTGCGAAGCGGGAATAATATTCGGGGTTGTCAAGATTGGCCGTCCGGAAGGCGAACATCGACCAATCATGCCCTGAGAATAATCCAAATAGAAGAATGATTATCCCCAATATCACAAAAACATGAATCGCATAGCCCTCACCGGCAGCCTCCTCCTGCGCAATGGGCACGTCCGCTAGCGCGCAGACCAGATAGGCCGGACACAGCAGCAGGATCGTGATGATCGCGCAAGCCAGAACCTTGAAGATTTTCATACTTCTTTCCTCTTATGAAACAATTCAGGATAAAGATCGCTCTACAGAAATCCTTGCTCCGGCACGGAAACAAAGAGCTATTGCTTCAGGCCAAGCAGCTTGATTTTTCTTTGCGGATCCGAATGGCGGATCATTTCCAATCCATTGAATTTATATATGACAAGTTCGGCCAGATAGGCTACCTCGCATCCGGGCTCTATATGTCCCCCCTGTGCCTCTTGGTCGTAATGCTAAACGTCACCATTGTTATTAGTTTCCCCATCGGCGTTTATA
>CAYZZY010000157.1:0-6219 GCA_964482745.1 uncultured bacterium | reverse complement strand
GGTTTCCATTTATCCCGCTTGTGGACGTTCAAGGCCAGTGTCCAGGATGCGCCGCATCCGCCCTTCTGTCAGCCTTTCCCGCGGCTGACAGCCTTGACTTTGATGCCGAATTATGTTATCTTCTCTTATTGGGCCGTAGGGATGTGGCCTTGTATATCGGGCCGTTAGCTCAACTGGTAGAGCAAGTGACTCTTAATCACTAGGTTCGGGGTTCGAGTCCCTGACGGCTCACCGAAAGATGGAGATCGGACAGTCCCCGATTATTTGAGGGCGGGTGGCGGAATCTGGCAGACGCGCATGATTTAGGATCATGTATCTTATGGTGTGCGGGTTCGAGTCCCGCCCCGCCCACTTTCTCTCCTTAACAGATCACAAAGATTACCGGAGGTAGATTGCTGTGAAAGTCAGTGTTGAAGAACCGTTCAGTTATCAGAGGGTCCTGACGATAGAGGTCCCGTCCGAAACAGTCAATGCCGAGGTCGAGAGCATTTATGAAAAGGTAAAGAAGACGGCCACGCACCCCGGTTTTCGGAAGGGAAAGGTCCCTCGAAAGATACTGGAAAAGAAATTCAGCGAATCGATTCGTATGGAGGCTGTCGAATCAGCCGCCAATACGTGCCTGCAGGAGGCTTTTGAGGAACAAAAAATCGTGCCCCTGACCGAGCCGGAGGTTGGCGACCTCAAGTTCGAAGGCGAGGGGCCGCTATCCTTTAAAGTAACCGTGGAGGTGGAGCCGCCAGTTGAACTCGGCGAATATAAAGGTGTCGAACTCAAGCGTCCGAAAGTTTCCGTCCTCGAAGAAGATTTAGACAAGACAATTGAAAGACTCCGGATAAGCCAGGCAAAGTATGTACCGGCTGAGCGGGCGGTTGAGCAAGGTGATTTTATCGTGATGGACTTCGAAGCCTTCAGCGAGGGCAAGCCCCTGGATGGCGGGAAAGGCGAAAATTTCCCCCTTGAGGTAGGATCAGGCGGCTTCGGGGAGGAGTTCGAGGGCCAGCTTACAGGAATGAACGCCGATGAAAAGAAGAGAGTAACCGTCCGGTACCCCGAGGACTATCGCGCGAAAGATTTTGCAGGTAAAGAGATAGAGTTCTATGTCACGGTGAAGGACATCAAACTGCGCCAGCTCCCGGACCTTGACGATGATTTTGCAAAGGACCTGGGAGAATACGACACGCTGGAAAAATTGAGGATGCACGTGCGCGAAAGCCTTGAGAAAGATCTCGAAAAGCGCATCGAGCATCTCATGCGGGAACAGGCTGTCGTGAAGATCACGGCCGACGCCAAAGTCGAGATCCCGCCGAAGTTGAAGTCGAAAGTCGCCGCCTCGATATTCGAGGAGGAAATGACGCGACTGGCATATGGCGGCGCTAACGAGGAGACACTGGCTCAGGAAAAGGACAAAGTCGCCGAGTCCGCCGAAGCCGGCGCCGCAAATCAATTGAAGGTGAAGTTCGTAACGGATGAGATTTGCAACCGGGAAAATCTTCACGTTTCCGACGAGGAACTGAATGAGAATCTGGACAAAATCATAAAAGAATCCGAGCAGAAAGACCCGCGCGTAAGAGAGTATTTGAAGACCGAGCGGGCGCGCGAACGCTATCGGGATCAGCTCCGGGTCAAGAAGGTATTGGATTTTATTGTTGATGGTGCTAAAATAGAAGAGGTAGACGCATCGCAACCCGATACTGAACCTGAACAGCCCGCCGAAGAGGAAAAAGGAGAAAGCTGAACATGCCTCTTATCATACCAAGAATTGTTGAACAGGATTCCCGCGGAGAGAAGGGGTGGGACATCATCTCGCGCCTCCTCAAGGACCGCATCATCTTCATCGGGGAAGCGATCGATGAATTTGTGGCGCAGCTCATAATCGCTCA
Organism: uncultured bacterium; assembly: GCA_964482745.1. GTDB lineage: Bacteria > Abyssobacteria > SURF-5 > SURF-5 > SURF-5 > CAYZZY01. Next base: position 4,339 of record CAYZZY010000157.1, on the reverse strand, counting down.
GCTCCTGTATCTCGAAGCGGAAGATTCCGAGAAGGACATCTATCTGTATGTCAATTGTCCCGGTGGCTATGTGACTGCCGGCCTGGCGATATACGACACGATGCAATATATCCAGTCCAATATCTCAACCATCTGCCTCGGCCAGGCGGCGAGCATGGGCGCGGTCCTGCTGTGCGCAGGCGCCGAAGGGAAACGCTACGCGCTTCCTTACGCTCGCGTGCTCATTCATCAGCCGCTCGGCGGCGCGCGGGGACAGGCGACCGATATTGAAATCCAGGCCAAGGAGATCCTGAAAGTACGGGAGATCATTAACGAAATCCTCGTGAAGCATACCGGCCAGAAGCCTGAAAAGATTCAGCAGGATACCGAGCGCGACTATTATATGTCCGCCGCAGAGGCCAAAGCATATGGGATCATCGACGAGGTGCTCGTCAAGGATATGAAACAGAAGTAAGAAGCAAGAATAGGGGAGACGGGAAAGTGGCAAATTACGGAGAAGGCGCGGACACGCCCGTATGCTCGTTCTGCGGGAAGAAGCAGGACGAGGTCAGGAAGCTGATTGCGGGCCCGATGGTCTACATATGCGACGAGTGTGTGGAACTGTGCGAGGAGATGATTGAAGGCGAGGTCCGAACGGCTGCGATAGCCGATCGACCGAAAGTGCCAAAACCGAAAAAAATTAAGAAGATCCTGGACGAATATGTCATCGGCCAGGAGGGCGCAAAGAAAATCCTTTCCGTAGCCGTACACAACCATTACAAGCGAATCGAGTATGGAGCGATTGATGACGACGTCGAGCTTCAAAAGAGCAACGTGCTCCTCGTGGGGCCCACGGGATCGGGCAAAACGTTGCTCGCCCAGACGCTGGCCCGAATTCTCGAGGTGCCCTTCGCCATCGCGGATGCGACCACGCTCACCGAGGCCGGCTACGTCGGCGAAGACGTCGAGAATATTATCCTGAAGCTGCTTCAAAACGCCGACTACGACCCCGAGCAGGCCGAGGTTGGCATTATCTACATCGACGAGATAGATAAAATAGCGCGCAAGAGCGAGAACGTGTCGATCACCCGTGATGTCTCCGGCGAAGGCGTTCAGCAGGCGCTGTTGAAAATACTCGAGGGTACAGTTGCCAACGTGCCTCCCCAGGGCGGAAGGAAACACCCCCAGCAAGAATACATCCAGGTCGACACAACGAATATTCTCTTTATTTGCGGCGGAGCGTTTGTGGGATTGGAGAAGATAATCGCATCACGCCTGGGAAAGAACGTCATCGGATTCGGCGCCGAAATGAAAAAGCTGGAATCGAAAAGGGTTGGGGATATCCTCAAACATGTGCGCCCGGAAGACCTGCTGAAATTTGGGATGATACCCGAGTTCGCGGGGCGTATCCCCATCATCGCGCCTTTCGATGAACTCTCCGAGAGCGATCTGGTTCAGATCCTGCATGAGCCGAAAAATGCGTTGATCAAGCAATACAAGAAGCTCTTCGAGCTGGAGAATGTCACGCTCACGTTTACCGACGACGCGCTGGCCGAGGTCGCGCGTCAGGCCACTCTTCGCAAGAGCGGCGCTCGCGGTCTCAGGGCCATAATGGAACAGGTCATGCTCGACATCATGTATGAGACCCCATCCAAGACCGATATTCGGGAATGTATTATCAACGCAGAGGTGGTCAGTAAGCAGGAAGAGCCCGAGTTCGTTCGCATACCTCGGAAACGGTCGGCCTAGAAAAAGAAAAGCTTTGGAAATGAGAAGAGGCAGCCGGGGAGGCTGTCTCTTTGGTTTTTGCGGGCATCCCTGAGATTCAGTCATGAAAATTTCTTCCGTCAAGTTTGTCCTCAGTGCATTCAGCATCTCTCAATTTCCCGCGGACGGTTTGCCCGAAGTCGCCTTTGCCGGCAGGTCGAATGTCGGCAAATCGTCGCTTCTCAATTGCCTTGTCGGAAAAGACATCGCCAAGATCAGCGGGACCCCCGGCAAGACGCGCGCGATCAACTTCTTCCTGATAAACGAGAAAATCCATTTTGTCGATCTGCCTGGGTATGGCTATGCGCGCGTCTCAAAAGAGATGCGCGAAAGCTGGCAGGGACTGATAGAAGGGTATCTCAGCGAGAGGCCCGCCTTGAGGGCGGTGGTCGTGATCATCGATATCAGGAGAAAAGATATTCCCGAAACCGACATCCAGATGATGGATTATCTGAGTGACATGGACGTCCCGTGTATCCCCGTCATGACCAAAGTCGACAAGCTGAACCGCTCGGAACGAGCCAGAATGAAGAAGCTTCACGCCCGCCAGCTCCCTCCGGAAACAAGTACAATCCTCTTTTCCGCGGTCACGAAGGAAGGCGTCCCCGAACTGTGGAAGCGTCTGGCCGATTATCTCGCCTGAATCGCAAGATCTTTATCGGAGACGTCGTATATGAAGATGGAGTAACCGAGGACTTTTTTCGGCTCCAATTCCCTCAGCCAGTCGTGGCAGTGTCGATCCTCGATGTACAGGTTCTGCAGATAGGTGGCGCTGACGGCCCAGATGCCGGCAGATGGCCCGCAGCTTTCCAGCCTGGAATTTTCTATTCCATAATATTCCATCACTCCCGGCGGGCCGAAGTATTTTATCCGTGCGTCCGTTATGCCGTTGTTGCTCAAATAGTCCGTAAGTTCGTGCAGGCTCTGCCCCCAGTCGAGATTTGAGTCCACAAGATAGTTATAGCCATTGCCGGGACCTCCCACGAATTCATTGAAAGAGGAGAGATAGCGGGGATGAACCCATAATGTCGAGCCGGCATACCAGATGCAGAGCACGGTGAGCAAGCGCTTCCACTTCACCGATTCGATGTTTGCGACCTTCCCCGCCAGGACGCAGAGGAGCGGGAACAGCGGCAGGATATACCTGATCCCAATGTTTATCTTTGTGGGAAGCGAGAAGATGATGATCATCGGGATCATGGAGATCAACAGAAAGGCCTCGCCCCGTCTTCTCGGTCTCCCGCGCATTCCGAGAGCGATCGCGCAGCACGCGATGAAGGCAATCGGTGTCTTGATAAGGAAAGCTACCCAGTAGAAATACCACCAGCCCTGCGACGAGATCTGTCCGAAAAGAAAATTGTCCTTCCATCCTCTGGCGGCGGCGAGCTGAGTATAGATGCCGAGAAGGTACGAATAGGCCGGAATCCGCACGTTTCGGTTCGCGAGCCAGTCCACTGAATGCCAGAACGGTTTTTCATTAATCAGACGCTCGGCTTCCGGCTCCAGCCATCCGGGCACGAACGGTACCGAAAACTGAAAGCCGTACCCCATCCAGACCACAACCGCCGCGATGCCGAAGATGAGGAACAATCCCGAGGCGCGTCGTCTCTTTGGAGTTTGCTCAGGAGAATCGCTTCGACTCCTCCACCAGTCCGGAAGAACCAGTAGGCAGAACGTCGGGAGCAGAATGAGTCCGGTAAACTTTGACAGCAATGCGAATCCCAATGCTATGCCGCTCAGTGCGACATGACGCGACGATCCGGTCTCCAGATACTGATAAAAGAGATACAGCGCCAACGTCATTGTCAGAGCCAGCAGCAGGTCGGCCGTCGCAAGCCGGCAGTGCGCCAGGACCGTGGGGCAGAACGAGTAGAAGAAAACCGAGAGCACCCCCGCCGCCGGACCGTAGATATTCCTTGACCATCGGTATACGATCCAGCCAAGGAAGGCGGACAAGAGAACAAATGGAATACGCGACAGGAATATTATCAAGTCGGGCGCATGTCCGGAATCGAATACAAGTTCCGGGCCAATGTATCGCTCGTGTATGTATTGTTCCTGGTTGAACCTGTCAGGATCGAATTTCAAAGGAAGAAGGAAGAGGCTGTTCACATAGTAAGAGAGTGGCGGATGCAACTGGAGCGCCTTGATATCGGGGTTGCTCGTCTCCAGCATCTGGCGGCCGACACCGATATAGCTCGGCTCGTCCCATGTGAGCGACGTCAACCGCAGGCTTGCCACCGCCAGCAGGACGTGGATCACAAGCAGGGCAGCGACGATCCGTGACTCGGATAAACTCAAGAAGTATTTTTTCAGCATCGCAGGTCGGTTCCATCCGATTCAAAACGTCAGCCCATTGTAGCCTTATCGACAATCCGGGTCAAGGGGTGAGTCTTTTCAACACAAAGACGCAAAGGACAAAAAGGACACAAAGAAAAATGCCGGGAATGTAGGGGCGCACGGCTGTGCGCCCTTTTGGCGTTTGTGCGCCCGGCAGGGCGCACCTACTTGGAGGTGTAAGTCCTCTGCAGGCCCGATAGGGGGAACTGCTAGCCGGACGGCAAGGGTGTCCATCGCGAGGTGGAATCTGAAG
>CAYZZY010000156.1:0-6225 GCA_964482745.1 uncultured bacterium | reverse complement strand
GGTTCATATTCGCCGTTCCTCTCAGACTGAGAACTGGAAAATGCCATAGGATCTGCTCAACCAAAGGAAGCGGCCCTCGGGTTGAGGTGAGTGAAGATTCGTGATGATAGACTTGACTCTTCGACCTCAGATGTGCACAGTATATTTGGATATCATACAGTTACCCAATCGGGTTATAATACTTGCAGAGTTGAAGTAAATAGCAGGCAGAGAGGTATTTTAAGCGCCGCTTGTTGAGGCTTGTCAATTCACTTGATTCTATCGACTTCAAAAGCGAGCTCGGGAAGGACCGTTCAGATCGTACTCAGAAACGAATCTCCCGTTTAATCCGACGCGTACGATAAGAATCCGCCAGATTGTTACCTGGCAACAGGACCCCTTTTCTAACAACCGGAGAATACTGCCATGTTCCGAATTCGCCGCATACACGATGACAACATCCCCATTGACAAAGAAACAATAGCGCTTGTCCAGGATATTCTCAGGATGCAATTTATAGGCCTTCCTGATAAGGAAATTCTGCAACTCCCCGACAAACTTCGCAACCCTATGAAATACCGGTTCCGTTCCATCCTGTTGGTGGCCGACGACTATCGAGGGCGCGTGAAGGGTTTCGCCCTTTTGCTTCACGTGTCCGATCTCGACTTCTTCTTTCTCGATTTCGTTTCGACCGCTGCCCGGACTATGGGAAGAGGAATAGGGGGTGCTCTGTATGAAAGGGTGAGAGACGAGTCGTATTCTCTCAATGGAGCGGGTCTGTTCCTGGAATGTCTGCCGGATGACCCGAAATTGTGCGTGAATCCCGAAACCCTGAAGGAAAATCAGTCGCGGTTGCGTTTCTACGAACGATATGGAGTTCGCCCGATCGTGAACACGACATTCGAAACACCTGTGAAGCCGGGAGACGATTGCCCTCCTTATCTCGTGTATGACGACCTGGGGACCGGCAGAAAGCTCTCTCGCGATACAGCCCGCGCGGTTGTCCGGGCGATACTCGAAAGGAAATATGGAGGCTATTGCCCCCGCGATTATGTAGATATGGTAGTGGACTCATTCAAAGATGATCCGGTGATCCTGCGGGAACCTCGCTATACAAAGATAGAGGCCCAAGTACCGGTGAAACCGTCACCTGCCCACGAGAAGAGCATTGCGCTGGTGGTCAACGACCGGCATAGCATCCATCATGTACGCGAACGCGGCTATGTAGAGTCACCGGTGAGAATAGACTCCATAATAAAGGAAATACTGCCGACCAACCTGTTTCAAACCATGGAGCCCCAACGCTTCTCCGAGGATCACATCAAGAACGTTCATGAGTCACAGTTTGTGAACTATCTGAAAACGATCTGCCTTAAGATGGAGCCGGAGAAGTCCGTATATCCTTATGTCTTTCCAATCCGCAACGCTGCAAGGCCTCCAAAGGAACTGGCGATCAGGGCGGGGTATTACTGTATTGACACGTTCACCCCCTTGAACAGAAACGCTTATCTGGCGGCAAAAAGAGCGGTTGACTGCGCGCTGACTGCCGTTCAGGCCATCTTGCGAGGTTATCGTTTCGCGTACGCGCTGGTTCGTCCGCCCGGCCACCACGCGGAGCGGCGTTCATTCGGGGGATTCTGTTACTTCAACTCGGCCGCTGTCGCCGCTCATTACATGAGCACCTATGGAAAGGTCGTTGTCCTTGACGTAGACTATCACCATGGAAACGGCACGCAAGACATATTCTATGAACGCTCAGATGTGTTCACCGTTTCTATCCACGGACACCCCCGCTTCGCATACCCATATTTCAGCGGATTTGAGGATGAAAAAGGCGCCGGCATAGGCCGCGGTCATAATGTAAATGTTCCTCTTCCCGAACACGTGGACGGAAAGCGATATGGGGAAGTTCTCGAAAATGTGTTGAAGCGGGTGAACAGATTCCAGCCCAATTTTCTTATAGTCGCACTGGGGCTGGATACTGCCAAGGGTGATCCGACCGGGACATGGAATTTGCAGGCAAAGGACTTCGAGTCGAACGGGAAAATGATAGGGGCCCTCGGATACCCAACGCTTGTCGTTCAGGAAGGCGGCTACAGAACTCGCTCGCTCGGCGTCAACGCTCGGCATTTCTTTGTCGGATTGCTGTCAGCATTTCAAAACAAGGTAGTCTAATCGGGCCGGGCTGCTGTTTTTGCAGGGGCCGGCGGGCACTCTCACGCTTTTTCTTGTGAACTCCTCTCGGAGGAATTCACACGTGACTGCCATTCGAGATAGACCTTGCAGAGGTCACAGGTCTTCGGGGTTCCCGCCAATTTGCTGCACTGAGTGTCCGGGGTGTCCCAGCATGGGACGTCGCCAGGATTATAAGCAGAACAGTTCAGGTAAACCCCTGATTTTCCAGCACTTTGGCTTTTTCTCGGACGAATCCATCGCAAACTCCATTTCACAGCATATCATAGCGGAACTGAACGATCTCACGCCACTATTTACGAAAAGCTGACCGATCTGTATCTCCGGGGTGTATCGCCATTTTATAAAAGAGATGGTTGGCTGTCAATGGCTTGCCTTATTCCGGGGAGAAGAGAACTCAATGCGACGCTTCATATTTAACCTTGAATTCTGCACAGCCCCAAAGAGCATAATCGTCATCCATCCTATCTTTTAGATGTCGGCCTCGGCAAGTGAAGTCTTCGTCTTCTATTCTGCGCATGCAAATAACCCTGCCAAGCCTTCCGCCGTTGCTTCAAAAGACAAAGAATATCTGCCGGTACAGGCACAAATCCGGCTTTATACATCTTCAGATTGTATTCCCGCACCTCTTGACAGGCTGAAAAGGTTATGATATGCTCTTATTACGGTCGTAGAATAAACGACTCTATCTGAGGAATTCTTACTATGCAGTCGACCCAGAGATTCATTCTTTTTCTGTTTGCCCAGGCGAAACGCTTTCCCCTGAAAGAGGCGGTTGAACTCGGCCAGTTGCTGGGCAAGTCCGGTCACTCCGTGAGGGCATGCGTCAACAGGCTTGCACGGGCCGGCATTCTCATCCGAGAAGAATCGCCGCGGAAGGCCGCCTGGTACAGGTTATCTCCAAGGGGAGAGACTCTGGCCAACGAGGTCGTTGCCAAGTTCATAAGGATTCATGAGATTGTCGAGTCAAAGCACTCCTGGGACGGCACATGGACCCTTATCAGCTTTGATATTCCTGAAAGAATTCGTAAACGCCGCGATGAACTAAGAGTGAGACTGCGCGAGATCGGCGTTGGACTGCTTGCGGGCGGTGTGTGGATTGCGCCCGGGGATGTGTCAGAATTTGTGAAGAGCTTGGCAGAATCCCTTCGGGTGGAAAACAGGATAATGATTTCCCTTTCCAGCAATGTCAGCTTGGGCGGCGTGCCTGTTGAATCGATTGTCTCCAGGGTATGGCCGCTCGTAGATTTAAATAAGGAATACAAAGCGATGCAATCCAGGATGAATAGTCGTATAGAAAAGATGAGAGCACGGATAGAGAAGGGCTCACCACCGGATTCCCGGGAAGCCTTCCTCGCATTGTTTGCCGTGAACACCGAGATCGCTGACCTCATCACGCGCGATCCATGCCTCCCCGAGGAGCTTCTTCCCGAGAAGTGGCTGGGCCTTGAGGTGCAGGATCTGATACACAAATACTTTCATATGATTCACGGGCTTGAGCGGAAGGATTCAAACGCGTTCCTGCTGGATCTTCCCGAAGGCCTTCATATTCCTCTTCCACGAAAGAAATGAAAGAGAAGAAAAATGGAAACGAAATATACACATTGTGATATCTGTTTGGCGGCATGTGGGATGGAAGTAGATGTCGAGGACAATCGAATTGTCTCGTTGCGCGGGGATGGAAAGCATCCGCTCACTCGCGGATTCCTTTGCGCAAAGGGCATGGCAAGCCACGAACTGACAAGCGATCCCCTGAGGCTTTCTCATCCATACAAAAGATCCGGGGACACATGGAAACGCATCGATTGGAACAAGGCATACAAGGAGATTTCCAGCAAGCTGCGAGAAATCATCGCAAAACACGGACCGAATTCCGTAGCCATGTATTATGGCGCCGGCAATGCACTATCATCCATGAATTACATGATGGCCGACGGGTTTATGCGTGCACTCGGATCGGACAAGATGTTCAATGTGCTGACGCTGGAGTTCACAAACCGATATCTCGTTATGCAGAAAATGTATGGAAAACAGTTCTTCGTGACCCAGCCCGACATCGACCGGACCCACTGTTTGCTCGTTTTTGGAAGCAATCCGATGGTGTCACTGGACCACCCCGGCATCGTGGCCTCACTGAAAAATCTGAAAAAGCGGGGGGCAAAGCTCTTTGTCATCGATCCCCGCACGACCGAGACGGCACAGATGGCGGACATTCACGCCGACATACTACCGGGGACCGATCTATTCATGCTCCTCGCGATGTATTCATACATATTCGAAAATGATTTGCAGAATTCGCAGTTCTTGCACGAGCACTGCGCTAATTATAAAGCTCTTCAGGATTTGGAGAAGCTGACCCCTGATGCTGCCGAAAAGATATGCGGCGTGCCCGCAGACAAGATCAAGCAGATCGCCGAAGAGTTTGCGAGAGCCGAATCTGCTTCCGCCGTCTGCAAGCTTGGGATAAACACCTCTCTTCATGGCACCATCACGTACTGGCTTGTCGAAGCGCTTAACGCAGTAACCGGCAATCTTGACAAACCCGGCGGGCTCATCTTCAACCCCGGAGTACTGGATCTGAATCTTCTCTCTCGTATGGCGGCGGGGCGGAGGCAGCGAAAATCAAGAATAGGAGGCTTTCCTTATCTTACCGGATCGCATCCGGCATCTGAATTATCAAGCGAGATTTTAATGGATTCACCTGATAGAATCCGGGCGCTCATAGTCGACGCAGGAGATCCGGCGCTGGTAGTTCCCGACTCGCGGAAATTCGAAGAGGCAGCTAAAAAACTGGATTTGCTGGTGAGCATTGACATCTGCATGAACAATACGGCACAAATGGCTGATTATGTTTTGCCCGCTGCGAACTTTTTCGAGAAGGATGACCTTTTTGTTACCTTTCCCGAGCACCATCCATTCCCGTTCGCGCAATGGAGACACAAAGTGGTCGAACCGCCAGACGCCGCTAAACCGGAGTGGGAGATATTTCGTGACCTGTCGCGCCATATGGGGATACCGATATTGAACCAGTGGCCCATGGAGCTTATGTTTCGTGGCGGCGCATTCCTCGGAAAGATACTGGGAAAACCCGACAGCTTCTCGTTTAATCCAAGGAACTATTACAAACTGCTGTTGGGCACTCTGGGAAAAGTGAACTTTGGAAAGCTCATGAAGAACCCGCATGGCGTGAAGGCATGTGATATCAAGTTCGGCGCTGCGCTGAAAAGGATGACCACGCCAGCAAGGAAGGCAGACATAGCCCCGCCAGAATTTGTGGCTGCACTGAAAAAGGTCACCCCTCCACAGGAGCACCCCGAACAATATCCTTTGCTGCTCATCACCGGTGAAAGATCCCCATATTCAAAGAACACGCATATTCGCAATCTCAAGAGCTTAAAGCAAAAGCAATTAGGAAATTTCCTTCGAATCAGTTCAGAGGACGCTGCCGGTCTCTCAATCGCGAATGGAAATATGATAGAGGTCGTCACGCGGAACGGCTCGGTGGTGGTCCCGGTGAAGGTCACTAACGACATTCGGCCGGGCGTTGTCTCTCTGCCACATGGTTGGGGGCGCAAGCTGTTTCATCCGGAGACCCAAACAGATGGCGAGCTTCAAGGGTCGAATTCAAATGTGCTGACAGAAACCATGAAACTTGACGAACTTTCGGGAATGCCGATCTATAATTCCATGCCATGCGCTGTCCGAAAGGCCGGCGGCTGAACGGAGTGCGTCATGAGTACGACAAAAAAGAAATATTGGACGACAATGGAAACCCCTGTCGGAGAGCTTTTCATCGCAGGCCGCGACGGGAAGATAACCGATGTCCTTTTCAGCCGGCCGCGGGAGGGGTTCCCGGGACCGATGTGGGAAAAGTCAGACAAACCTTTCAGGGAAATCAAGAAGCAACTCGGTGAATACTTCAGGAGAGAGAGAAAGAAATTCGACCTGAAGCTGGCGCCCGAGGGGACGCCATTCCAGCTTGCCGCCTGGCGGCAGTTGCGCAGGATCCCGTACAGTGAGACGATCTCGTACGGCGAGCAGGCGAACAGGATG
>CAYZZY010000155.1:0-6281 GCA_964482745.1 uncultured bacterium | reverse complement strand
CGATATCATCGGAGACAAATTTGAAGAATTGTACTGGAACAGCCATGCCGAGTTCCTCGATTACAGGAACAAAGCCTACTCAAAGACGGGACAAGAGGAAAAACGAACATCGTTGAACCCGAAGAAAAAAAAGAAGCGTGCTGCCGGACGCGTCAAAGCCGACAATTCAACGAATAAGGACACCGCTACTGCTATCAATTAGGATTGCCGCCAGATGGCAGAGGAAAGAGTCAAGACGAGAGGCGACAAGCATATCTTACCGTTTGATTTGGGGGAGAGCAGGCAGCTTTGACATCTGCCTTTGGAAGATGCTAACATCCCTCATGAGAGCATCGTCCCATTTATTCTCCTCATATCTTCCCGGGAAAATAATAAGAGTTGCGCAACAATGCACAAGCCATTCATGGAGATTTCTGTATGAAACTGCTTTCGATCTGTGGTTTTCTTGCTTCGGGCAAAACCACGCTGATTCTGGCGATCGCGAAACGGCTGAAGCCCGTCTTCGAGAAGATCGTGATAATTGAAAATGAGATTGGCCAGATAGGAATTGATGATAAGTATCTTCGCCAGAACGGGCTTGAGGTTCAGGAGCTTTTTGGCGGCTGCATCTGCTGCACCCTTTCGGCTGATCTTATCACTACCTTGGGGAAGATCGAGGATTCATACCACCCCGATCTGGTCATTCTTGAGGCCACGGGCGTAGCCCGACCGGACGACCTGGCGAGCAGTGTGTCGAAATATTGTTCTGTGGTCCAGGACAATCTGGTGCTTACTCTTGTGGATGCTGTCCGCTATGAGATGCTGATAGAGGTCATGGAGCCCCTGATTACCGCACAGATCGAAGCGGCCGACATTATTGCCATCAACAAAATAGACGTAGCGGATGAGCAGACGATGGCCTCCGCTGAAAAGAGCATCCGTGAGCTGAATGGCAAATCCAGGATAATACGCATATCAGCCGACAGGGACATTAACCTTGAACAATTGATCGGTGAGCTATCATGACCGGCCCGGGCAGGGAGGAGCATCCGACAGCGTGCTCAACGCAAGTTGTCCTTGATTTTGAAAATCAGGTACAAGCCGCTGAAATCCAGAAAAGCCTCGATTTGTTTCTCACCGACCTCACGAGCTTCCTCCAGGAAAATGGCTGTAAGCTGATCGGTCACATCAAGGGTTTGCTTGATGCCGGAGAAAGAGGACAGCTTTTCTTCAGCATCACCTCATTTAGCGAGACCCCCCGATATAAGGGAGAAATCGGCGGCGAGATTCCGAAGGCGACGCTGTCGATAAATGCAATAGTCTACGGCATTGGAGAAGAGCCTGTCGAGCAAGCGATTCAGGAGTGCCTCAGAAAGCGGTTTGCCAGACACCGCAAGAAGTAGCGGCCTTTCTTCCCTTCCCTATCTCTACATCTTCCACTGATGAGTCTCATCCCGGACGAGGTGTGTCCGGTGGCAGTGCAATCTGAAGGACGAAATCTATGGGTTTTTTAGAACCGGAATTTTGCCGGCTAGCTGTCGCCGCCTCCATGCTCCGGTTGCTTATGAGGGGCCGGGAACAGGAAATCATGGAAAGCGGTAAAAAATCGCTTTGCGTCCTCGACGGCCAAATATAGTGTCGGAATCAGCACAAGGGTCACAATCGTCGCGAACAGGATGCCGAATCCCAGCGACAGTGCCATGGGTATGAGGAACCTTGCCTGGCGGGAGGTCTCGAATATCATGGGAGAGAGTCCCGCAAAGGTTGTGAGCGTCGTCAACAGTACCGGTCGAAAACGCTGAATGGCCGCCGAATGAATCGCCTCGCGGGGCGAAAGGCCGGACTCCCTTCTTCGTCGGTTGGCAAAATCAACCAGGACGAGAGAGTCGTTTACGACCACGCCGGACAATGCGACAATCCCGAACAGACTTGGGATACAGAGGTCGTAGCCCATTATCAGGTGGCCGACAAACGCTCCGACGGCGCCAAAGGGAATGCTCGCCATAATTATCAGCGGCTGGCTATAGCTGCGGAACGGAATCGCAAGTAACGCATATATTACCAGTAGAGCCAGCACGAACGATACACGCAGGCTTCCCAGGCTCTCACTCATCTCGGCCTGATGGCCTTCAAAGCTAAAAAGGAGCCCCCGGTGCTTTTCCATTAATTCGGGTAAATAGCCGGCTTCCAGGTCACCGATCACCTCTCCTGCCTTGCTTCGCGGCGACACATCCGCAGAGACTTGCACTACCCTTCGTCCGTTGCGACGGTCGATGTTTTTATAGGCGCGGCCACGACCTACGGTGGCGATTTCACGAAACGGAACATTGGTACCGGCCGGGGTCCGGATCATCAATTCGTCGATGGTTTGCTCGGATGCCCGCTCGCGTTCGGGCAAGCGGACCATGACCTTGATTTCGTCCCGGCCCCGCTGCTGACGCAGCACCTCCGCACCATAGAAGGCGCTCCGCACCTGGCGCGCGACTTCGCGCGCCGACAGCCCCAGGCTTTTGCCTTCTGGTTTGATGGCGAAATCCAGTTGCGGCTTGCCGGGTTGGAACCCGTCGTCGACGTCCTTGACTCGCGGATAGGCGCGTAGAATTTCAGCCAACTCCGTGCTGGCGCGTTCCAAAACACCCATATCGCGATGGTTCAATTCAATGGTAATGGGGCGTCCGCGTCCGCCGGGACCACCGACATCGGATGCGAATCTCAGGTTTTCCACTCCTGCGACCTCTCCCACCGCCTCCCGCCAGCGGTTCGTGAACTCGTCGGTGCTCATGATTTTCTTTCGGATGTCCGGATCGGCCAGGTACACCCGCGTCCGACCGGCGTGGCTTCCGCCCCGTCCGATGTCACTGATAATCGACTTCACGAGTTCCGGATGTCCGGATTCTTCTGCGATTTGCTGCGCACCTTTCTCCAGACGGCGCACGAGCGCATCGGTTTTCGCCACTGGCGCTCCGTATGGCAGAACGACATCGGCCTGTGAAAAATCCGATTCGACGGCGGGAAACAACTGGAAACCCATTCGCCCGCTGAAGGCATAGGCCAAAGTCACCATCAATATACTTACCGCTATCGTCACCATAAGGGAGCGGTGATGAAGGGCAAATGACAAAAAAGGCCCATAACGGTTTCGCACCCAGTCGGCGAACCCTCGACTGAAGGCCTGCTGCCTCTCATGAAACCAGGCGGTCAGCCCGTGACGCTGCCGCTCTCGCTGATGTCCCAGGTGAGCGGGAAGCACGAACAGGCTTTCGCCGAGCGAGATGAGGAACACCACACACACCACAATGGGGATCATCTTAAAGATATTCCCCATTGTTCCCGGGATAAAGTAAATCGGCATGAACGCGGCGATGTTCGTGAGGATGCTGAAGGTCACCGGCATGGCGACTTCGCGAGCGCCTTTGATGGAGGCCTGAAGAGGCGGCATCCCTTCCTGGCGATAGTGATACACGTTTTCGCCGACGACTATGGCATCATCAACCACAATACCGAGCGCGATGATGTAGGCAAACAAGGACATCATGTTGATCGTTACGCCCGCAGCCGGAAGGAACAGGAACGACCCCACAAACGAAATGGGAATGCCCATCATCACCCAGAACGCGACGCGTGCTTCCAGGAACAATCCAAGCAAAACCAGCACCAGCGCGAGTCCAAACGCGCCATTCTTGAGGAGCAGTGTCACACGAGCCTCATAAACCTCCGATCTATCATGATCGATTGTCGCATGAATGCCCGGCGGCAGAGACGGCCTCAACTCCTCCAACTGTCGTTTGACCGAATCGGCCACCTGGATGGGTGTCTGGTCACCTACCCGGTATACTTCAAGCGTGACGGCGGGCTGGCCGTTGAAACGGGAGTAACGGTCGGTATCGGCAAAGCCGTCGTCTATCGTCGCGATTTGGCCCAGCAAGACCTGGCTTCCATCGCCGGTAGTGATGATGGGGAGCTCGGCGAATTGCCGCCCATAGTCGCGGCGCTCTTTGACGCGCACAAGGATTTCGCCGGTTTCGGTTTTGAGGCCTCCGCCGGGTACATCGACTGACGCGTTGCGAAGGCGCTCGGCCACTTGTTCCAGAGTGATTCCATACCGCCGCAGATTTTCCTGTGAAATCGCGATACCAATCTCCAGCGGCGGAACCCCTTCGAGACCGACCTGGGTAATGCCGGGATCCTGGAGGAAATGGTCGCGGAACCGCTCGCCGATCTGATGCAGCGCCATCGGCGAGGCCTCGCCGTGGATAACCACATCTAATACCTCGTGCGCGTGGGCTGCCGCGCGAACTTCGGGTTCCTCGGCGTCTTCGGGAAGACTGGTAATACGGTCTATCTCACTCTGGATGTCCTGGGTTGCCTTCTGCACATCGGAGCCCGCCAGCAATTCGACGGTTACCCTTCCCGATCCCTCATTGGCGACCGAGATCACTTCATCCACATCCTCGAGGCCGCGAACGGCTTCTTCGATGGCGAGGAGGATCCCGCTTTCAATTTCTTCCGGGCTGGCGCCGGGATAGGACGCTGAGACGATTACCGCATCGATAGCGAAATCCGGAAAAACTTCTTGCTTTATGGTCGTCAGCATGAAAAAGCCGCCGACCAGGCAAATCAACATGAGCAAATTCGCGGCGACCGAATGACCGGCCATCCATGCGACTGGACCGGGTTTTTCCTGTGGATTCAGGTTATCGGTCATGGCTGACTCTCCGCCTGCGGTGGCGGCGTGTTTTCGTCCGGACGCTCCGACAGCGAATCAGTGGTGCGAAGAGGCATCCCCTGCACCGGAGCGCCGAGGCTGCTCATAATCAGGAGGTCTCCGTCGTCGAGCCCATCAGATACATAAACATGATCGTTGCCGCTCCAGACAATGGATACCGTACGTATCTCCAGTGTTTCATCCGGACTCATGACCCATACATGGTTCGCTTCCCGCACGGCCGTCCGGGAAATTTTCACAATGTCAGGCACCTCAATGCCCTCTATCTCAACGCGCACATAGGAACCGAGGATGAGTGGACGTCGCTTCCCCGGATTGGCCTGCAACTGAAGCGCGTCCTTGACGATGATGAGCAATCGAGCCATGCGCCCCTGAGGTTCAAGGTCCGTCATGAGCCGTTCCACCGTTCCTATGCGGAACGCATCCTTTCCCCAGGCGGACTCATAATACACGCGGACAGCAGACCCGCTTTTTTCATTATATCCGGGAATACTGATCCATTTGAGTTCATCAACCGGAACGGAGACCTCGACCCAATACTCGTCTGTTCCCACCAATGAAGCGAGCGTCGAGCCCGGGCTCACCTGCGAGCCGAGGTCCACGTTTTTCGACTGGACTATGGCATTGAACGGCGCGACGATGGCGGTTCGCTCAAAATCGAGCTGCGCCTTCTCCAGCACGGCCTCTGCTGCCGAAACGGCCGCCTTGGCCATTTCCAGTTGGGGCTCGCGGAGCAGCAGTTCCATGTCCTCTTCCCGGACTTCTTGAGCCAGCAATTCGGACTCCCGCAGTGCCACCGATTGCTGGCCCATTTCCAGCTTCAGATCGCGCTGAGCCTGGACCAACTCGCTCTTGCGTTGCTCTACGGCAAGCTTGTAGTCTTTCTGTTCCACCTGCAGAATCTTTTCGCCCGCCTTGAAATGCCCACCCGGAATGAATTGGGGGCTGACCTCGACAATCTGCCCGCTCACGCGCGAGGCAAGTTGGATATTCATGACCGGAACGACAGGACCCATGGCGCGGACGACAACTTTTTCGGCCTGCGCGCGGACATGGCTGACTTCGACGAGTGTCGCCTCGGGTCGTGGCGGCTGGCGCTGCGCGGTGGGTCGATGCGTCATCCAATAGATGGTAATACCGACAGCGACAGCGAGGATAACCACCCCCAGCAGCAAACGCCCCATGGACCCGAGCCGTTTCCTGGCCGGCGAAGTGGAGGACGTTTCGGAATCGAGTCTATTGATATCATCTTCTTTTGGCATAGCTATGACCTTTTATGGTAATCGGGGATTCTCAAGCCCTTTCGGTTCCGTCCCGTTATAGCGTGCAGCAGGGTTTTGAATTTTCGACACGTGAGCGCGCGAGGAATACGACATCGGCCAACTTCCCGCGAGCGCCCTGTAGAGGCCGATGCGAAGCAGGACGAGTTCGAGGCGGGCCTTTAAATAAGTTCGCTGCAACCGCTGGTGGGCCAGCAAAGTTGTCAGGTAGCGGGTAAATTCCACCGTCCCCTTG
Organism: uncultured bacterium; assembly: GCA_964482745.1. Taxonomy (GTDB): domain Bacteria; phylum Abyssobacteria; class SURF-5; order SURF-5; family SURF-5; genus CAYZZY01. The sequence continues at coordinate 61 of CAYZZY010000155.1, read as the reverse complement.
GTGTAGTTCTCAAGTATTTGATCGGTCGAAAAATTACTATATTTACTGACATATTGAACGG
>CAYZZY010000154.1:3568-6394 GCA_964482745.1 uncultured bacterium | reverse complement strand
GCGGATATAATTCACAAAAGCTTTTTAAGGAGATGCTTGCTGTTTTCTTCTCCGAGAGACATCTTATATTGATATTCTTTGATTTGATGGACGAAATGAAATGAAGGAAGGGAGAAAAACAATGAGTTCCGCTGCCCTTTTTAAAAACATGGAAGAGATAAAGCCGTTGTTGAATGGCGTCGCGACGTTTGCCGCCGGGAAACTGGATGTCAGCAATCAGGACGGGTTCCGCAAGCTTGCGTACACGCTGGTGTACAACTCGATTTTCAATTCGGAGAAAGACATCCAGGAGCTTTGTCGCTGGCTCATACGGGCCGGCGCCGATGCTTGCGGTATAGTCCCCGCCAGTATCCATGACCTTTACATGGCGCGTGGACGTGGAGAATGTTCCGGATTTTCGGTGCCCGCGATCAATATTCGCGGTCTCACATTCGACGTCGCCCATATGATCTTCAAGGCCGCCCTCAGCAACAAGGTGGGCCCGGTCCTTTTTGAGATCGCCCGCTCGGAAATCGGGTATACGGAGCAACGACCTGCCGAATATGCAACCGCGGTCCTGGCCGCGGCGCTCGCGAGCGGCCACGCGGGACCTGTATTTATTCAGGGCGACCATTTCCAGGTGAACGCCAAAAAATACAAAGCATCGCCCGATGACGAGCTGGGCACAATCCGGGACCTGGTTGCGGAGGCAATCGATGCGGGATTTTACAACATTGACATCGACGCCTCAACGCTGGTCGATCTGAGCAAACCGACAGAGGAAATCCAGCAAGAGGCAAACGCCGCGATCACGCACGAATTCACAACGATCATTCGAGACAAAGAACCCGAAGGCGTAACGATTTCCATCGGAGGAGAGATCGGCGAAGTCGGTACCGAAAACAGCACCGTCGAAGATCTCAAGGGATTCATGGGCAATTACGCCAAGAAGCTCCGGGAGAGTTCGGGCGACATGCCGGGCATCAGCAAGATAAGCGTTCAGACCGGCACGGCGCACGGGGGAGTGCCTCTGCCCGACGGGACAATTGCAGACGTCAACGTCGACTTCGATACGCTGGAGAAGCTCTCAAAGGTTTCGCGGGACGAGTACGGCATGGCCGGGGCGGTCCAGCATGGCGCCTCAACGCTGCCCGATGATGCGTTCCACCTCTTCACGCAGAAGGAGACCGCTGAGGTGCACCTCGCCACGGGGTTCCAGAACATGATCTACGACCATTCAGCATTTCCGGAAGACCTTAAACAAAGCATCTATGACCATCTGAAGAAAGAGTGCGCCGGCGAACGCAAGGAAGGCCAAACCGAAGAGCAGTTCATTTACAAAACAAGGAAAAAAGGATTCGGCCCGTTCAAGAAGCAGATGTGGGATCTGCCGCCTGATATCAAGCAGCCGATTTGTAAAAGCCTCGAGGCCCAGTTTGATTTCCTGTTCAAACAACTGGGTGTCCCGAATACCGAAGGGCTGATAGACAGTTACATCAAGCCCAGATCCATCAAGGTTTCGGCGCCCGCGGCGGCCCAATCCGTTTTGGGGTAGCCGGTTAATTCCCGAAGGCGGTCCCGACCGACCGTGCGATTTTTACCAGTTCGCCGTCGGGGGATACGAGCTTCAGTTTTCCGACGGCCTCGGTAATGGAAATCGATTCTATACGATTTCCGTGCAGGCAGACCATTTCTCCAAATTTCTTTTTCTCTACAAGCCCGATGGCGCCCACGCCATATTTGGTCGCGAGTATCCTGTCGAACGCCGTGGGCGACCCGCCCCTCTGGACATGTCCCAGGACAGTCACGCGCGTTTCGATTTTTGTTGCCGTCTCGATCTGGTTCCCCACGACTTTTCCAATACCGCCGAGCCGGATGGGATCGGGGCTATCGGCGATTATCTGCTGCACAACCTGTTCTCCTCCGGCCGGCATGGCGCCCTCAGCCACTACCAGTATGCTGAACAGTTTTCCCCAGCCGGCGCGGTCATAGACCATCTCATAGACCTTCTCTATATCGTACGGAATCTCAGGGATGAGAATGATGTCGCCGCCGCCTGCTATTCCGGAGGCGAGCGCCAGCCATCCCGCGTAGCGTCCCATAACCTCCACGACCATAACCCTATGGTGTGACTCCCCGGTTGTACGAAGTTTATCGATGGCATCGGTCGCGGTGGCGATCGCGGAATCATGCCCGAAGGTGATGTCGGTCCCTGAAAGGTCGTTGTCTATGGTTTTCGGAATCCCCACCGTGGGCAGCCCCATATCCGAGAGCTGTTTTGCGATGCTCAATGTGCCATCGCCGCCGATACACACGAGTACGCTCAGTCCCAACTCCTCGCAATAGGCTACTGCCTCCCTGGACTTATCGGAAAAAGTGATTTCCCCGTCGAGTTGCAGTTCCGCCCATCTGAACGGATTGGCTTTGTTCGAGGTCCCCAGTATGGTCCCGCCTTCATTCAGGATATTCGAAACGGTTTTATTCGTAAGCTCAATGTAATTCTTCTGTACGAGTCCGGCATAGCCATCACGAAATCCAAGAACTTTCCATCCGTGGTCGTTCATTGCTGTCTTCGCCACGGCTCGTATGACCGCATTAATGCCGGGGCAGTCTCCGCCTCCCGTCAGGACTCCGATCACCTTTTTTTCGCGCGCCATACTGCTCTCCTTTGTGATGTCAACTCTCGCAGGGAATGATGTAGGGTTCTGGTTAGGATCAATTGTACCATTTTTGCCTTCCGGATGAAACGGATGCTTCGCCCGAGCTGCTTTTCCTACACTCCGGGTCGCCACGCCATTATGCATTTTCGGGGCTGCGCGAGAAGTCCCACAGGGCGGCATAGCCGCA
>CAYZZY010000154.1:0-3468 GCA_964482745.1 uncultured bacterium | reverse complement strand
GGGCGCTTAGCTCAGTTGGTTAGAGTGCTTGCTTGACATGCAAGAAGTCAGTGGTTCAAATCCGCTAGCGCCCACAAAGAATGCTGTTCTGGGGGAAAGAAGGTCTCTGCCGATCTGGAGGTGGGAAGGCGCGCGGTCTTGTTTTTTTTTATGAGCACATACATGGAAGTGATTCCATCTTCCTCACGGATTTCAACGACATAAACCCTCCTCAGCTCGCAGCGACCGGGAATCGACAAAAAGAAAAGACCCTGCTAAGGCCATGACTGAACTAAAAGTAAAACTGCCAGACAATTCCGAGAAGGAATTCGAGTCAGGAGTGTCCCTCAAAGAAGTAGCGAAGTCACTGGGAAGCCGGCTGGCCAAGGATGCGCTCGGAGTAAGGCTCAACGGGCGGAAAGTCGACCTGACCGCAACCCTGGAAGCCGATGCAAGCGTGGAGTTCCTCACCTTTGACTCGAAAGAAGGCCGCGATATTTTCCGCCACAGCAGTTCCCATCTCATGGCATATGCCGTCCAGGAACTCTTCCCCGACACTAAATTCGCCATCGGGCCTTCGATCGAAGACGGCTTCTATTACGACTTTGACAGGCCGGACGGATTCACCGAAGAAGACCTGCAGGCCATCGAGAAAAAGATGAAGGAACTGGCCAGTGAAAAGATCCCTTTCAAGCGCAGCGAGATTCCTCGTGAAGAGGCCCTCGAGCGGTTTCGCGCCCAGGGAGAAGTCTACAAGGTTGAGCTGATCGAAGGGATAGAGGACGATACTGTCAGTCTCTATGAACTCGGTGATTTTGTAGATCTCTGCACGGGCCCGCATGTTCCCGATAGTTCATATATCAAGTCGTTCAAATTGACCTCGCTCGCAGGCGCGTACTGGCGGGGGGACGAGCGCAACAAGATGCTTCAACGCATCTACGGCACGTCGTTTCGCAAGGAGAAGGATCTCAAAGAGCATCTCCAGCTTCTCGAAGAGGCCAAAAAGCGCGACCACCGCAAGCTGGGCCGCGAGCTTGACCTTTTCAGCTTCCACGAAGAGGGCCCGGGCTTCGCGTTCTTCCATCCCAAAGGGACGGTGCTCTGGAACGCGCTCATGGATTTCTGGCGTGAAGAGCATAGCAAGCGAGGGTATGTGGAAATAAAGACGCCGATCATCCTTACCCGTGCCTTGTGGGAACAGTCCGGGCACTGGGAGAACTATCGTGAAAACATGTACTTCACCACTATTGACGACCGCGATTTCGCGATCAAACCGATGAACTGTCCCGGCGGATTGCTCATTTATAAAACTCACCTCCACAGCTACCGCGAATTCCCGATCCGGTGCGGGGAAGTCGGCCTCGTGCACCGCCACGAAAAATCAGGTGTTCTGCATGGTCTTTTCAGAGTCCGCCAGTTCACACAGGATGATGCACATATATACCTTCTGCCCGAGCAGGTCGTTGACGAAGTTATCGGCGTGATCGAGTTTGTCGACTACATGTACAAGGCCTTCGGATTTGAATACATGGTCGAGCTATCGACCAAACCGAAAAAGCATATCGGCACCGACGAAATGTGGGAGCATGCCACCGATTCGCTGGCGACCGCGCTCGAACGCCTCGGGATAGATCATGCCGTAAACAAGGGAGAAGGCGCCTTCTACGGTCCCAAAATTGATTTTCACATCCGGGATTGTCTCAAGCGCACCTGGCAGTGCGCCACGATTCAGCTCGACTTCGCCATGCCGGAAAGATTCGACCTGACCTATGTCGGCCCGGACAATCAGCGGCACCGGCCGGTGATGATACATCGGACCATTTTTGGCTCGATCGAGCGGTTCCTCGGCATCCTTACCGAACACTTCGGTGGCGCGTTTCCAACATGGCTTGCGCCCATGCAGGTTATTTTGATACCGGTCGGGGAAGCTCACCGGCCCCATACCGCCACGCTGCTCAAGCGGCTCCGGGACGCCGGCATCCGGACCGAAGCCGACATGAGAGATGACAAGATGGGGCTGAAAATACGCGAAGCGCAATTGCAGAAGATCCCCTACATGCTGGTTGTCGGGGATAAAGAAGTCTCCTCCGATACGGTTGCCGTCCGCCATCGGCATCGAGGCGACCTGGGACCGCAGAAGTTCGAAGAGTTTCTCGATAAGACTCTTCGACCGGAAATCGAGAACAAGTCTATATGACCGGCTTCATAGCTGTCTTGAATACGGGATCGCACCGACCTTGAAAGGAGGCGGGAAATGGCGCAAGCACCTTCCAGATGCCTGAACCACCCGGAACGCACAGCCGTTGCCAGATGCAAGCAATGTCACAAGCCCCTCTGCCAGCGATGTGTGCAGAAAATGCCGGGCGGCGTTTTCTGCAGCGATGAGTGCTATCAAAAAATGGGCAGTTTCAAAGATCGTGTCGATCAATTGGATCAGGCTCGGAAACCGGGCATATCCATCGGAAAATGGTTGACAAGGCTGGTTGTGCTGGCGATCGTGCTCGGCATACTGTACTATGTCTTTATCTCTGGGGGCGTGCGCAGCGTTGAGGATTTTGTTGAACTGATAAAGGGACTACTGCCTTAAGACACGGAGGGGGAAAGCCATGCTAAGCCATTGGAAGAAGCTTCTTGTGATTTTTATCTTCGCCGGGATTGTCTACGGGGGATGCAACACCAAGGGAATTCTGAAGACAGAGGAATTTTTTCGGGTAAAGAACCCGCAGATGAGCATGACACCCAAAATATGTTATATGCTCGGCACATCGGCTTTTCGGACATTCCGCTATAACCTCGCGATTGAGATTATCGACCGCAACCTGAAGGATTTTCCCTATGAATCCGCGGCAGTGGCTGCAGAATACAGGCGGGCGGTCAGTTATGAGAAACTCGGCGAATACCGAACGGCGATCGGCCTGTACGAGAAGTTCCTGTATGACCATCCCAAGGACAACCGTTACAATGCGATTCAGAACAAGGTCAACAAGCTGAAAGCACTTCATGCAGAGGAGTAGGCTGTCCGCCTCCATCAGTCGCCACGGCATCAGTCCGGGAGAAAAGAATTGTGGTATCCCCCGAGAACAACTCCCTTTTGTCTGAAACCGTCCAACCGGCCCGTGGTATCCACGGCGAGATAAGCGTACCACCCGACAAATCCATCTCGCATCGAGCCGTTCTCATCGGCTCGATTGCCACAGGCCGCGTAACGGTCCACAATTTCCTGCAGGCCGAGGATAGCCTCGCCACACTGAAAGCAATGCGATCGCTCGGTGTCGAGATCAGGGAATTCCCGGAAAGACAATTAATAATTGAAGGAGCGGGTCTGCACGGGCTGGAGCAGCCGGGCGACATCATTGATTGCGGGAATTCAGGAACCACGATGAGGCTTATGATGGGCTTGCTGGCGGCGCAGCGTTTCTCCTCCTGTCTTACCGGCGACCACTATCTCCGCAAAAGGCCGATGGGCAGGGTTATCACTCCGCTGAGGCA
>CAYZZY010000153.1:0-6397 GCA_964482745.1 uncultured bacterium | reverse complement strand
CTATCGTGCCGACATTGACGTGCGGCTTCGTCCGTTCAAATTTTTCCTTGGCCATAAACACCTCCCGCTTCCCGTGCAAGCCGACAGGCTAGCCGGAATGTTGTTTGATTCGCAAACGAAACCTTGCTTTTATATCGTCCTGATTCTGAGACGGAGCCCACGACCGGATTTGAACCGGTGACCGCGTGCTTACCATGCACGTGCTCTACCGACTGAGCTACGTGGGCTTATCATGCGACTATGGAACAGCCCATCTTTTGCTTCTTATCTAGAGCGGGAAACGGGGTTCGAACCCGCGACCCTCAGCTTGGAAGGCTGATGCTCTACCATCTGAGCTATTCCCGCACTCGCGTCAAGCTTCCGTACGTGTGGGGAGAGGAGGGTTCGAACCTCCGAAGGCATCGCCAGCAGATTTACAGTCTGCCCCCTTTGGCCGCTTGGGTATCTCCCCAACAAAAAAACGCCTTTTTCATATTTGACCGGGTGGAGCTGGCGAAGGGAATCGAACCCCCAACCAGCCGCTTACAAGGCGGCTGCTCTACCGTTGAGCTACGCCAGCATGCCCGAGGCATAGGCGAAACATAGTATCAACTTCTGCATAAAAAGTCAAACCGACTCCCTGCGGGCATATTTCCTTTCCCACATGAGTCGTTCTCTATCGGGAAAGTTTAGCAGAAACCGAGGCGATTGTCAAGGCGCGCCCGAAGACGCCCTTCCCGCTAAGTGCTTGACATACTTGGAAATATATGCTAAGCTTTGCCAACTGACCGGTCAATTTTCGTCTCATGGCCATGAGGCGGCCCGCGTCGATTTTGAATCCATCTGTAGGAGGGAAGAATGCCGGAAATCCCATCATCATCATCTGCCTTGATGCTTGTCGTCGATGATGAAGAAATCATGCAAGAAGTCATGCGAGATATTCTTGAGGAAGTCGGCTACAAGGTCGATATCGAAGACAATGGCGAAGATGCTCTTGCAACGGCGGAGAAAAAGAATTATGACCTTGTCTTTGCGGACGTCAGAATGCCGAAAATGGACGGGATAGAATTCCTCAGAAATGTAAAGAATATAAAGCCTGATCTGGACGTTATTATGATGACCGGTTACGCTTCAGTGGACGTCGCGGTCGAGGCAATGAAACTCGGCGCGCTCGACTTTATCACAAAGCCTTTTAATCTGGAACATATAAAGATTGTCACGAGCAGGGCGATGGAACGCAGAGCGCTGAAAAAACAAGCGGAGGAAGGAGAATACTATAAACAGCTATCGCTCACCGACGGCCTGACAGAATTATTTAATCACCGCTACTTTCACCAATTGCTTGAAATCGAGATTAGTCGTTCCGAACGGAAAGCGTGCCAGTTTTGCCTGCTGATGATCGACGTGGACGATTTCAAAATCTATAACGATGCTCTCGGACATACGCAGGGCGACTATGCGCTCAGGTTTTTGGCGTGGCTGCTGAAACACCACGCCCGCAGGGAAGACATGGTATGTCGATACGGTGGTGAAGAATTTGCGATAATCCTGGCTGAAACCGATCAGAAAAAGGGCAAGCTGGCGGCAGAGAGATTTCTGCGCATCGTTGAAGAAACCGAAATCGACCGGCAAGAAGTGCTGCCGAACAAGAACATGACGATCAGCGTTGGTTTGGCATGCTATCCGGACGATGCCCAATCGGGTGAAGAAGTTATTGAAAAAGCCGACAAGGCGCTCTATCAGGCCAAGAGAGAAGGAAAGAATAGATCAGTCTGCTGGTCCAAGATGGAGGCGAACGAAGAGAGTAAAAGCAGCACCGATTCCTGACCCCCACCCACCGGGAATGGGATAGACCGTCTCACGGGCCTGTTGTCATCCCCCCCTAAAAACACTGCTATTCGATTTTCCCGCACACATCATTCTTCGCTACCGCACTCGCCGCCCTCGCCGCGGAGCAGCTCAAGGGCATGGGGTATGGCGGGCTTGATGAACGACAGGCACTCGCGGACCGCTTTGGGGCTGCCCGGAAGGTTGACGATGAGCGCGGACCCGAGCGTTCCCGCCACGGCGCGCGACAGCATCGCGGTCGGAGTGACCTCGACGCTTTTCATGCGCATGACTTCGGTGATACCCGGAACCTGCTTCTCAATGACCGAGAGTGTAGCCTCGGGGGTGACATCTCGAGCAGCTATGCCGGTGCCGCCGGTCGTGAGCACAAGATCGGCTGACGTCGCCATGCGCCTGAGCGACTCCGCTATTTGATCCTGTTCGTCGGGGATCACATTCCACTCAACGACTTCGCCACCCATCCCGGTAACGATTTCCCGTATCGCCTCACCGCTCTTGTCTTCGCGTTCGCCGCGTGAGCCCTTGTCGCTCACGGTTAGAATTGCCACTCTCATTGCATACCCTCGTAAAGGTAGAACTTATCAGAAAACGAAAGAGTGCTCCGGCCGATCATTCCTCAACCGAAACCTCGACCCCTTTTTCGATTATTCCTCCGCGCACCACGCGCACAAAGATTCCCTCGCGCGGCATCACGCAATCACCGGCGGCCTCGTAGATGGCGCATCTGTCGTGACACTCTTTCCCTATCTGTGTGATCTCGACAACGCATTCGCCGATGCGAAGCTTCGTGCCCACCGGGATCTCGTAGAGGACAAGGCCTCTGGTGGTGATGTTCTCGGCAAAATCACCATAAGAGACATCGAGGCCCTGTTTCCGCATTTTCTCGATGCTTTCTTCCGCCAGCAGACTCACCTGGCGGTGCCAGTCACCGGCATGAGCATCGCCCTCAATGCCATGGTCCAGGCGGAGGAGGACAGAGTCCACGGGTGTTTTCTTGACGCCCTTTTCGGAACTGGTTGATATAGATACGACGGTTCCTTTTTTCACCTGACTCTCCTAATTGAAGTCTTCATTTCAGTACCCACATTCATAAATTCGGTGACGTTTTCGATTGCCTCTCGTAGTGGCACGGCGCGCCGTGCCGCTACGGTCGCTCCTGCGTCTCTGTGTACGAGAAATGTAAATCCGTTATTTTTAAAAACAGCACAGAGCATCACATCCCCTTGAGAGTGTTATCAAGTCGAACGACATGACCTACTTTTTCCGTTTGTACTTCCCGCTTTTACCACCCGACTTTTCGAGCAGCCTGATGTCCGAGATAACGATACTTTTCTCGGCGGATTTGCACATGTCGTATACCGTCAGCGCGGCGACGCTCACCGCCGTCAGCGCTTCCATCTCAACGCCGGTCCTGGCGGTTACCTTCACCTCGGCGATTATTTCGACCGAGTTGCCGACGGGGTGAAAATCGATCTTGACATTCTCGATCGGAAGGGGATGGCAGAGTGGGATCAGATCTGAAGTCTTCTTTGCCGCCATTATGCCGGCAAGGCGGGCGACCTCAAACACATCTCCTTTCTGCACTTTTTTATCGAGAATCAGCAGGAGCGTTTCCGGCTTCATTTCCACCCTGCCACCGGCGCGCGCGACCCGGCGCGTGGCCCGCTTATTCCCGACATCGACCATTCGCGACGCGCCCTGTTCATCGAAATGAGATAGCTCTGCCATTTTCCATCCTCAGATTATTTTGACCGCATTCTGTTCGAACAGGCAATAGACTTCCTCGCCAAGCTTCAGGCGGAGTTCCTTCGACGTATCTTCGCTGATGACACTTGTGAGTCGCACACCGACATTAACTATAAGCTGAACATGGGAGTCGTGCATCGTCATGCTCACTATCTTCCCGCGATAGCAATGCAGCGCCGGCAAGTCCGCAGGCTGGCGTGAGACGGAGATTTCATGAGGGTCGATGGAGATATGGGCCGGACCGTCCGGGCCTGAGATCAGGTCGATGCAAATGTCGCTGTTCAGCTTTATCCGACACTCGCCATTCTCCTGGAATATGGTTCCGGCGAAAAGGTTCTCGTACGCAAACGACTCAACGCGCCCCTCATACAATGCGACTATTCTCCCTGCGAGGCCTGCCGCCTGATGGTAGTTGTGGGTGGAAAAAACTATGGTCATGTCTTCCTGGGAGGAGAGCCTTTTTATGAGAGTTTCAACCGCCTCCGCGTGTTTCTTGTCCACGCTCGCGGTGGGTTCGTCCAGCAACAGCACTTCGGGATCGAGCGCCAGCGCGCGGGCCAAGGCCACGCGCTGTTGTTCGCCGCTTGAAAGTCCTCGTGCGTCCCTCTTCCTGAAGCCTTCAAGCCCGACGAGTTCAAGGACCTCCTGAGTTTTCTCCCCTATCTGTTTTCTCGTGAAGCCCCTGAGTTTCATCCCGTATGCGATATTGTATCCGACGGACCGATTGAAGAGGAAAGGCGGATGCGTGACCATTGTTATGCGGCGCGCGATAAGCGTTGGATTCATGGCGCCGTTCCACAGGGGGATCGAATCAAAGACGATCTTTCCTGCCGTTGGACGCTCGATAAGCGCCAGGAGCTTGAGCAGGGTCGTTTTGCCGGAACCGTTCGGGCCGACAAGCGCGCACGTTTGTCCCCGCACAAAGCTCAGCTTCGAAATGCTGAGGACGTCTCTATCGCCATAAGTTTTCGTGACGTTCGTAAGCTCGTATATGGTTTGCTCAGTTGCCATCTCTATCCTTATGCCCATAAATTCGGCGCGGATCATGTCCCTCGCAGACGAAAACTCTGCACAATCGCATTGACCGACAGCGCGATAAGCAGCAGTATGATTCCGAGCGCCATTGCGAGCGCGAATTCGCCCTTCCCCGTTTCCAATGCGATCGCCGTCGTCATGGTGCGTGTGTATCCATGTATGTTGCCGCCGAGGATCATGGCCGAGCCGACCTCGGCGATCACGCGGCCGAATCCGGCGGCAACGGCCACAAGTATTGCATAGCGCGCCTCACCCAGGATCGCCGTCGCGGTCTGGACTGGATTGGCGCCGAGCGTGCGGGCCGTCTCGCCGACGCGTGTATCGATGGATTTTGTCGCGGCAAGAGAAAGCGCCACGATGATCGGGGTGGCAAGAATAAATTGTCCGATAACCATCGCCGAGGGCGTAAAAAGAAGTCCGTATGCCCCGAGCGGGCCGCGCCGCGATATAAACGAATAAACGGTCAGGCCAACCACTACCGTGGGCAATGCCATAGAGGTGTTCAGGGCAACCTCGACATGGTGCTTTCCCCTGAAATGGGCTATCGCAATCGTAAACCCCAACGGAACGCCCACAATGCTTGCGAGCGCGGTGGACGTCACGGACACCCGCAACGAAGTCCATACAATGACCGCGAGTTCGCGGTCGAAGTGGACAATCAGCCAAAAAGCTTTCGCTATTGCTCCCCAGAGATAATCCATATCTCAGCCGACCCCATTGCCGGTCCGCCTCCAAAAAAAATGCCAGCCCCCATGCTTCTCGGAACCGGCTCTCGATTGACATTTTCTCCTTTCCGAGGATGGGAGGCGCGGGCGTTTCCATCCACACCTGCCGTTCAATCGCCGTAGTCATTGACCTTAGGCGTATTGAATCGGAGAAAACCGAAATTCATTATATCGCAATATGCCGTCGGCAGTCAATTCAGGGACGCCGGGAGATAGCCCCAGACACATTTCGATCAATTTTATGGTATAATTTGAATACTTAATATTCTGTCGATTCATGATTGGATTTATAAGGGAAAATAGTATGAACAATGAACCTATGAGCAGCCTGACCCATTTCGTGGGCGCGCTGTTATCGATAGCCGCTCTGATTGTACTTGTCATCTTTGCGACCCTTCACAGCACCCCTTGGCATATCGTGGGCGTCTCCATTTTCGGCGTCAGTTTGATCCTGCTTTATTCGTCAAGCTCGCTCTACCACTTCCTTCCGAAAACGAGCCGGGCGAAGGATATCTTGAGACGAATAGACCACTCGATGATCTATGTTCTCATTGCCGGTACATATACGCCCATTTGCCTTACCCTTCCCCAGAGAGGATGGGGATGGAGCCTTCTGGCCGTCATCTGGGTGGTGGCCGTGATAGGGATTGTATTGAAAGCGACAGGGGCGGCGATGGGCAACCGGCTCGTCACGATAATCCTCTATATCGGCATGGGTTGGTTGGGCGTGATCGCGCTCCCCGCACTGATAAAATCAATACCGAGGGACGGCATCGCATGGCTGGCCGCAGGAGGGCTGCTCTATACCGTTGGAGCCATTTTCTATGTCCTGAACCGCTTCGTCCCCCGAACACGATGGCTTGGCATGCATGAAGTCTTTCATGTCTTTGTCCTGGCCGGAAGCTTCAGCCACTTCTGGGTCATGTTTAAGTATATCCTCTATATCTAGGGGATTTCCTGTCGACCATCTCTTTTCAATGGGGGAAAAATGGATCGGATATTCCTTCTGGCCTTCGGCATCGCTTTTGTTCTTGGACTCTGTCTGGCCGGATTCGGTGCATGGC